>DASYZA010000166.1:0-18265 GCA_035946775.1 Candidatus Sulfotelmatobacter sp.
CAAGACCGGCCTTGCCACAGCGACCAGGGTGGCCATCACCATCCGCAAGCAGATTTGGGACGAACTGAACCTGACCGCCTCCGCCGGCATTGCACCGAACAAGTTCCTGGCGAAGATTGCCTCGGATTGGCGCAAACCGGACGGACTCTTCGTGATCCAGCCCGCCGAGGTCGAAGGCTTTCTCACGCCCTTGCCGGTAGGCCGAATACCGGGAGTGGGCAAGGTCACCGAGGCCAAGCTCGCGCGGCTTGGACCGCACACCGTAGGCGAGCTCCGCGCTCGCTCTCTGGAAGAGCTCGAGCATTTGTTTGGCCGCTATGGAAGGCGGCTCTACGAGCTGACGCGTGGAATCGATGACACTCCGGTCCTGCCCAACCGGCCCACCCAATCCGTCTCGGCCGAGGACACCTTCGAGGAAGATGTTTTGCTGGCCGACACCGAGCCCATGATCCGGCGTCTTGCCGAAAAGACCTGGGCAGCATCGCGCAAGGAGTCACGGATCGCCCGCACCGTTGTGTTGAAGCTCAAAACCGCGGAGTTCCAGGTCCTCACCCGCAGCCAGACTCCATCTTCTCCGCCAGCCTCGTGTGAAGAATTGACGGAGATCGCACTGGCGCTGCGGGAGCGGGTATTGCTGGATCCGGCACAGAAGTTTCGCCTGGTGGGTGTCGGCCTGAGCAACTTCCGTGTCTCGGAAAATACGGGGGGGCGATCGTTGTTTGATTGAGCGGTTGGCGACGCGCTTGTTAATGCTCGTTTAGCAATCCTACATAGCGGCCATCTCATCTTTGGCCGCGGCAATTACCAGCTCAGGATCCGCCGTCAGCGCATCTTGCGGGGGCTCGTCATCAAGTTAGCCGTTGAGCCCCGCGAACCAGAAGGCCAGCCCCCAGGCATCCTTTGCATCTCCGATGATCTTGAGATTCTCCGCCATCTACTTACGCGGACGGTGACTGTCAGGTTCGAGACCGTAAAGGGGAAAATAATCCGCTCTACGGTGCTGGACCGCGAACATCTCCCGGTTCCGCACTCACTTTTCCGGCTGCACGCTGAGGTCGGTCGAGTCGAATCCAGCGAGCCGGGACATTTTGGTTGCAGGCAAGAAACCGCCGCTGTTCAGGATTGCAGCTTTAGCCTCGATTTGCCTGCGGGCCTGCACGTGAGAAGCAGTTGAACTGCGTCACAGTCGTCGAGGGGCCACGGATGCCAATCCTAACCTTTTGTTCATGGGGGTGATTCATGGCACCTACGCCATTCAAGCTGCGGGCCGATCCACCAGAGGTCGAGCCAACTGATCAATCGCCAATCCGATGAGCCGTTCCTTAAACAATCGGAGCTTGCGATCGGCTGCCTCCTGGCCGGCAGGCCACTCTCGTAAACCGGCGCGAATTCCTGCAACGGTCGGTTCACAGTGTTCCCGCTCCATAAGCCAATCGACGGTTGCTAGAAGCTCCATACCGAGCGGCGACTCGAATCCATCGATGCGCTTGGCAGTAGCGTCCAGAACCCTGTTGAGAGATTCCGAGGCTTCCTGATGAAGATACAGGTCCAGGCGCCGGCGATGATCTTCGTCAAACCATATTGTGTCCGATGGCCCCGCGTCACTGAGCCGCTTGTCGCAGTGAAGATAAGTCCTATCCAAAGCGTCGAGCAAGTGCCGAAGGCTGTCGGAAAACGGACCGTACTTGTCGGCTTTGAACTGGAAATTGAGCGGATCTTCGATCCCGAGCGAATGGATTGTACGCTCAAGAAACCATCCGAGCTTCTGCACCTCAAGATAGGTGCACTCGATACCGAGGACCCAGTAGCGGCGGATCATCTCAGCGATGAGTGCTCTCGCCGGAGTCAGTTGCTCCACACCGGTTCGTTTGGCAAGATTCTGGTACTTCGCGGTCGGTTCGAAGACCAGGATATCCATTCCTTCGAGGTCGCCCAAGATTCGCTCCACCTCGGGTCGCACCTCTTTCCAGTCCAGCCCGCCATTTCCCGCTCCCAGCGGCGGCAGGGCAATTGAGCGAATCTGATGCTCTCGAATGATCCTGCGAAGATCTCCCAGACCTTCAATGATCCATTCCAGTTTCGAGGGCTGCCGCCAATGCTTCTTGGTAGGAAAATTGATGATCCAGCGCGGTCCGGAGAAGGTCCGGTTTTCTGTCACGAACATCTTGCCAATTTTGACTTCCTTGCGCTTGCAGGCATCCTCATAAGCGAGGAAGTTCGCAGGGAACGCTTCTTTGAACATGAGGGCGATCCCTTTGCCCATCACGCCGACCGTATTCACGGTATTGACCAGCGCTTCGGCAGATGCGTCGAGGAGATTCCCTTGGGTAAATTTCATCATCAGAAATACCAGTTCCTCTGCACAGTTGATTGTACGTCCAGATTCCTCTTGGTGAGTTCGGCCTTTACGAGCCCAGCAACCGCTTCACTGCAACTGCAGATTCCAAGCAGAGCTTCGAGCGGGACATGCTTCCAGATAAGAGCCTCCGCCTGATATCGTTCCTTTTTCCCGGGATCGTCAGGGTCGTGCTGGAAATCCCGGCGATTCAGCAGTGCCCAGTCGATTTGATTCAGGTCGGCAAGATCGGTGAAGTAGTTCGCCATTGCCGGATACGCATGCTGATCGGTGAACACGAACGGAATTCGAAGCTCTGCAATTCTGACCAGCGATGAGATAATAATCAGGATGTCCTCATTCGCGAGCTGCCGCACGTTGTATCCCGTGTGGATGTTGTACATCATGATGGAAAACGGGGTGAAGTAGAAGGGTACGTAATCACTAAGAGTACCTCCGGGGCCAACCCCGACGGGACGGTGGTTCCTCTTTCCGATGAGATCAAGATTGCGATGTTCCGATAATTTAGATCGGAAACCGCCCCATTACTGGCGTGCAGTCCGTGGTTCAGTATCCACGGAAGGTTATCCCGGTGGATGATCCGGAAGATCAAAGCTTTCTCGGCATTGAGCGTCATCGGCATCTTGTTTAAGTATCCCAACACACAGGGAAGCGCCGCGGAAACACAAGATCCAGAATGGTCCAGATCGCAGGAAATGCGCGACTTACTCCCTGCTCGTGCAGTGGAAGTGAGTTGTGATTATTCTACTGGACATGGGGCCCGGTCCCTCTACCACCGACTTCTAGTTCGTCGGCGAAACTCATCTAGTGCCGCCAATTTGAGGGCCCCTGGAACGTGCGATTTTCGGTAGGCTGGCTACGCGGCTTCGCCCAGCGTTTCATCGCTGCCGCGCTCTCCGTCATTGACAATCTCGCCAAATACCTCTTCTTCCACCTCATGGCTCGCCGTCGGCGCTGGCGCGTCGAAGAGGTTTGCTGCCTGTGGCGGTTCGGGCGGAGCCTGGGGCGAGGCCTTCGGAGCCTCAGCAGGCTTAGGAGCTTCCGATTTCGCCGCTGGCTTCGTGGCTGGCGCTTTACTCTTCGACCGGGCCTCTGCCTGCGCAGCTTTTGCCGCGGCGTCCATATCCGCCTTCGCCCGGTCCAGGGTGTTCTTGAGTCCGAGGTGCGCGCCAACAAAGTTGACCAGCGTCGCCGTCAGGTCCCGGTCGAGTTCCTCAGCGGTTCCGGTCACCGTCAAGGGTGTGGTCAGGGCAGTATTTTCGCCATCCTTGAGCTTTTGCGGAATGACGTTTACGCGAATCTGGTCCTCTTCAAGGTGGGTAACGGTCAGCAGAACGGCGCGCTGCCGCAGGTAGGGAACAAGTTCTTTGAACATCAAAGTTTCTCCTGGTAGTGTGTCTCATGCCGGGTCCGTCCCTGTCCCGGCAGGCTCCTTAAGTTCCGGATCGTCCCAATCATAGGTGTACCGGCGCCCGCGCGCCAGGTTTTCCCCGTAGTCGTGCGCGAGCAGCCAAAGAAGACGGTAAAGTGCGTTTACTGCGGCTTTCGTCACGCTCTTCATCTCTTCCTGGGTGATGTGAGAATACTCGGGCTTGCCGCGGCAAACAGGACAGGGCCTGCCATTATGCAGATCTTCGATCGGTCCATTACGGAAGGCCAGAGCGACAAGAGCCTTCGCTTCGCTGGCAAGCTCTGGATCGAGGGTCATCTTCATAGGGCGCACTCCAGACGTACTTACGATTACGTAGCACATCTTTCGCGCCGGGGAGATGAAAGTTGCTTCATTTGCGGCTGCGCGCAGGCTTTGTTCGTCTTTTTACTTTCAGCCACAGCGCCGGATCGACCGGAAGTGGAGAAATGTTGCCGGATTTGGCATTGAAAAAGCCGCCGTGATATCCAATTTTCCCGTACCGGAAAAGCTGCGCGAGCATGACCAGTGCGCTCGCAGCGAGTGTCTGGTTGATGTATGGTTCTTGACGATCGAGCGCTTCGGCTGCCGAGCAGCTCGGAAGTGAATCTTCACCAACGCTCTCATCCGTGATCTCTGGATACAATTCACTGACCGTGCGCAGCCGCTCCGCTTTCCGGCGGTTGCGTCAATTGAGCGGCTGGCCCAGAACATATTGCCCGCTTGCCGCGTTGTTGCCAAGGTCTAGCCAGTAGCAGACCCGGTTGAGGGCGCGGGAGAAGGAGCCCACGATGGCCCTGCGTGCGGCGCGCGTGTCGACACAGCCGATCACCAGATGCGGGCAGCGGTCGTACTCCCGGTCGAAGGATCGCTCGTGGAACTGTTGCGGTACCGCCTGCCAGTTCGTACCCCAGAAAAGATTGATCCGATTGATGAGCACGGTAGCTTTGTTCTGGCCGACGTCGGAGACGGAAAACGGTTGCCGGACACAGTTGGTTTCGGAGACCACATCGGCATCCATCAGCGCGACCGCAAGGCCATCGCGATGGCCCCAAATCCGCATCGCCTGGTCGAGGTACGGCAATCCCATAACAATCGCGCTGCCCGTACCGCCGGCGCCAATCACCAGAACTCTAACAGAACGGTTAAGCAAGAGATCAGGCGGCAGTGAGTGTTCGATGCGCATTCCTATCTCCGATCGCCGTGCACAAACTGCGCCAGTGCTTGCGGCAGCTGGATCAGTGTCTCCGCCGGAAAGGGTTTGCGCTTGTCCGCAAGCCCGCTCCACAGCCCTTCGAATCCTCCGGGGTGACGGGTGAGGCGGCCGACATTGGCGTGCGTGAAGGCGCTCTCATAGAAGCCGTGCTCCCACTCCGGGATGGAGGCAGCCAACGCGCTGTTCGGGCACCGCATAGTGCCCGTGCAAACTCTTCCATCGTCGGAAAGGTTCCAGAAAGGAGCCACTGCGAGCGTCGTCTCCGCGTCTGGCCGTTTGTTCTCTCGAAGCGCGCGAATCTTCAGTCCGCTATCATCGACGCGCCACACCAGCGGAGGTTGCGGGAAAGTGCGGCCATTCAGGCTCGAAGCTTTCTCTTCCGCGTCCTGATAGAACATTTGGCGGCGGCAGGACTCGCTCCACCAAACGATCAGGCGATCACCTTTGGCAAGTACGTTTTCAGGAAGTAACTCGGCCGAGGCTCCACCCAGAGGGAGCGCGCGAGCGACTCTACAAAGCCAAGCGTCAAAGGCTGGGCCGGTTCGAGTGTGGGCGGCGCACCTTGGCGAAGCGCGACTTTATGCCGTGTGACAAAGCTTCGCTGGCGATCGCCGTAGATGAGTAGCGCTTCGCGCAGCTCAAAACGATGGTTCTCCCCGATCGAGATGTGCACTTCCATTGTGATTCTCCGCTTGCAAACAATTCCTGGACGACGACTCAAAGCGGCCAATGGATTGGCACAGAGTATCGAACACTGCGCCGAAAAGGCGGTTGAAACCAAATCTGAATTGTGGCTATGCTTGAGGTAGATTTACCAGCGCCTTGAAAGGAGGCCACTACGATGATTAATAATCGCCCTGTCGTTATCTTCGACAGCAGTGCCCACAACCGCTTACTGAAGGACGGCCTCGAATCTGAGGCGATCTATGCCGCGCTCAAAACCGGCTACCACGTTCGGCTCGCCGGAATCAGCATCGAAGAGTTGATGGCTGCCACAAAGGAGCACATACGGACCGCACTGCTTCTGTCGGCAGCTCGCTTGCTCCACGGGCAGAGCGACTGTCTCCATGCACACAATGAGATTCTCAGGCTTCTGATTGCTGTACACGATGCAGACCCAGAGCGTTTTCGTTGGCAGGCAGTTAACGTGAGCGCCCCGGAATACTGCAAGGAACTGAACGAGCGCAGATTCAGCTCTGATGACTTCCTCGCGAACGAGCAGTGGCAGCATATGAAGGCGGTGAAGGCGGAATTCGAGTCGATATGGACAACGCTTCGTCCGAAGCTGGAAGAGATTTTTCAGCGCCACGGAGAGCAGCGTCCGTCTAGCCTTGAGGAGATTCTGCCACATGCTACCAGCGACAGCGGTCTGATGTGGGAATTGCGAAAGGGCTGTACGACAAAATTGCACGCACGCCGGCGTCAGACGCAACGATCCGGCATTTCGTAGACAACTGCCCACCGTTCAAGTGCGTCGTGTATGCCTTTCTGATGACGTGGTACGATCGTTCGCTTCGTGCATTGCCGGATGGCGAGAAGTTTCACGCCGGGCGAAACGATCAGTTCTCTGCGATCTATCTGCCCTACACTGACGTGTACATAACGGCCGAAGACAAAGGCGAGCAAGAGCGGTGTCTTGCAGAGATTGCCCGGTTGACGTATCCGAAGACGAAGGTGCTTAGTTACGACGACTTCTGCGCCGGGCTGCTGATCCCCGCCACCGTCTGACTCGGTGCGGTCCGGCCATTCCGTTCCTAGCGAGTCGCAAATAGCGTGCCCGGTCCTCGAATCTGAGGACCGGGGACACCGCAGACCTCAATGCGCTGCGAACAGAAACGTCACTGTTCGGATCAGCCCCAGGAAATCTGCCAGTATCACCTGACGCGAAGCGGATGAGGTTCAACGCGATTTGTGCAACTCCTCGACCAACTCAAATAGCTCGACGTTGAGCGCAACAAATCGGCGCACAGCGCGGATCGCGTTCTTCACCTCTTCAGGCTGCTGTGGTGAGAAGATGGATCCTAGAGTTGGTTCCGCGCTAACCTCGAGCATGTACTGGCTTTCCTCATCAAAGCAGGCGACGATGGCATCGTGATCCTTGAAGGCCACAACCAGAGACGGCAGGGGGATGGAATCGTAGCCGCCCTCTTCGCGGAAGTAATCGTCAACTGGTAACCTGACTCGCGACAGCCGTTCGATCCTGCGCAGACGCTCCATCCACTCGCTGAACCTTCCATACTGCCGGTGTCCGGCGAGAAGACGCCGCGCGCGCCGAAGGAAGGCGTGGTGATCGTCGCGCGTCAGCGTGCTTTGGATGCACTCGGGCAGTGCCTTTTCGACCTCGGGAAACTCATATTGCCCGCGGCTCTCTTCGTCCTCCTCGGCGTATTCCTTCATCCGTTCTTCAAACTGGAGCGCGTCATCGTGGTTATAGATCCGCATCACCCGGTAGAGCGCATAAGTCAGCGTCCAATAGAACGCCGCTCCCAGCCCGGCAGCCTCTTCTTCGAGGGCGGCGACGGCCGGGCCAATCTTCAGGTATCCGGCGCCGCCGCACTCGATGGTCACGGCCAGCCGACCTTTGCCGAGCGGCACGTCCTCGCCGTCCCGCTCGGCCACATCGCTCACCGTGAGTTGATATTCAACATTGCGTTTAAGCAGGTTCAACTGCTTCTCGCCAATGTTTTCGAGGATGGCGCGCTGGGCAAACCGAACGCTGCTCCCTTCGCACTTCTGCCAGGTCTGGGGTCCCGCCAGTCCCTCGCGCACCAGCGCAGCGCAGAGCTCATAGAGCAGTTCCGCGCGAAACTCGTGGCTGTAGGCGGTTGCCACGCCATTGAGCACTGGAAGCCCCAGAGAAGAAGCAGGGGCCAGAGTTACTACGCGAGCGGGGGCAGAAGCTCGCTTGGGGCGGCGAGTAACTGGCTGTTGTTTCCGGCATAGCGATCCATGGCTTCGGCTACCGCGCGGGAGATTGCGAGTGACTCTTTGCATTGGAGGTGCCTCACCAGAATCTCGCTCGACTCAGGAGGCGGAACCGTGGCCTTGGCTTCGAACAGGGCGATCAGCGTATCCGCAGTCAACCTTGCCGCCGCCACGATTCAGCCCTTTGTTCCGATGGCACGGGTGAAGGTGTAGCGCAGCGAGGCACCAACAACTTCCGGGCCGGATACGGATGCCGTGGCCACTTCCGGGTATTGCGGCGTGTTTCCGCCAGCGTGGTGGTTTTTCACGATACTTGTTCTCCAATCGGCTGTTGTCTATATGGCGTTGTCGCATAGTGAAGCATCATTTCGTCTTACGGAGTTGCTGCTGCCATGCGCGCTCATACTTATCGAGGCTCTCCCGAACATAACGCCAATAGTCCGGTGTTGTTTCCAGCTTCGCAACCTCATCAATCGTGGATCGGAAATATTCGAGACTGGCGATGGGCGTGCTGATCCTCGGTGATCGGGTTAAATCCGGCCATACATGATCGGGTTAAAAGCGGCCATAGAGAGAGGCCGTAGACGTGATTGTTTTACCTTGCCGGCGTGTGGCTTTGCAAGGCGGGCACTGGAGCGTTGATGTTCAGACCGTTTGATTGCGTGTTAGTGTTGTAGTCGCTCTGCCGGGGTCGCGCCTTGCGGAGTGATCCAGGGCCGATGACACGGGGCTGGCTCCGAAGGAATCGGTGATCGAGACCCTCTGCGGTTTGCCCGATGGGCTGGCTGGCAGAGGGTTTTCGTGTTTCTGCCAGTATTCCTATGGTGAGGCTCCGTCGTGGGAGGCCTCTGGATCCCGAGTCGCGACGCCGCCGGGCGTTCTTTGCCCGGCATCCTTATTGCCTTGGTATTTGTCATTGTGCATCTCCGGCACCGCCGGTTTTGGTGCGCCAGCTGCGCGGGCCGCACTTGAGAACGTGTCCGTGATGCAGCAAGCGATCCAGCATGGCGGTGACAGCGGCGCTGTCGCCCAGCAGTTTTCCCCAGTCGTCCACGGGTCTGTTGGACGTCAACAGCGTGCTCGCGCGTTCGTAGCGGCGCATGATGATCTCCAGCAGTTCCTCGGCGGCGGTCAGCGGCAGCTTGCGCATCCCCAGGTCGTCGATGATCAACAACGGCACGGTGGTCAGCAGTTCCATGAACTCCTTGCGCTTGCCATCGAGCGCAGCATCGGCCAGTTCTTCCAACAGCTTGTGGGCTTCGCGATATAACACGCGGTAGCCCTGCTGGATGACGGCGTGTCCTATGGCCTGTGCGCAGTGGCTTTTTCCACTCCCTGGCGGACCAAGGAACAAGGCGTCTTCGCGCTTTCCGACCCAGTTTGCCGTGGCCAGTTCGAAGACCAGGTTGCGATTCATCCGGGCGTTGAACTGGAAGTCGAAGTTGTCCAGGCGCTTGTCCGCGTCACGGAACTGCGCCTGTTTGTGGCGCCTCTCCAGCAGCCGCTTGCTGCGGCAGGCCAGCTCATCAGAGACCAGCGTTGAGATCAGGTCGATGGCCGCCATGTTCTCCGACTGTGCTTGCAGAAGGCGGGTTTCCATCACCGCGGCCATGCCGCTCAGGCGCAGTTGCACCAGGGAGCGATTGAGTTCTATCAGGTTCATGATTGGGATTCCTCGAAGTGGATCCGTTGCTGGATCAGGTCGCGATACTGACTCAGTTCGCGGATGAGCGGATCGACCTGTCGCAGAGTAAGAGGAGCCTGCGGGCTGCGCTCCAGATAGCGGCGTACGAAGCGATACTCGGCAGTGCGCAGCTCCAGCGCCGCCGCACAGGCGTCGTCACAAGCCACGCTGCCATATTGCTTCACCAACTGGAGAACGCCCTGGATACGGCGCGCTCCGAGTTCGCCCTGACGAGCATGGATGGCGTCGCAGACCGCGCCGATGTTGGCTCCGGCTTTGTGCGCCCGTGCCAGCAGTTGAAGCAGCTTCGGCGGAGTGCGCCGTGGGCGGTCCGCATCCCGGATGCGGTGCCCGCCGCGCTTGCCGCTCAGATGCTCGCGCAGCAACTCACCGGTGCGCGGATTAAGCAGACGCACGAACATCGCGTCCCACTGCACGTTGACCTTCCGCCCGATCCAGCCCGGTGGCGCACCGTAGTAAGCAGCCTCCACTTCGACACAGCCATCCAGATGAACCGTGCGCTCGCCATACTGGTAGTAACGGAACGGCTCCACGGGCAACGGCTGCAGATAAGGCTTTTCCTCAGCGAACATCGCCGCTACCTGCCGCTTGGTCCGGCCGTGGATGCGCTTGTCGGCCCAGTGCTCTTCCCAGTGATCCAGGTACGCCTGCGCCTCTTCCAGGCTCTCGAACTTCTTGCCCTTCAGTGGCGTCTTCTGCGCATGGGCTACGCCGGACTCCACTTTCCCTTTGCGATCCGGATCGCGCACCCGACACGGTAGTGCCGTCACGCCATAGTGCGCCAGAACGTCGCGATACAAGGGATTCAGGTCCGGATCGTAGAAGTCCGGACACAACACGCCCTCACGGAGGTTGTCCAGGACCACGACCCGCGGCGAACCGCCAAGCCGGCGAAACGCCTGCTCGTGAAGCTCGGCCCACATCCGCGCACTGGATCGGAAGACCAGAAGCCGAACACATTTCCGACTGCAGCCAAGCGTCAGAACGAATAGCCGCGTACGACGGTACTTGCCGCTATCCGGATCGCGCACCATCGGACCCGTGCCGTAATCAACCTGACACTCTTCGCCCGGCCGCGTCTCGATGATCGCCCGCGCTTCGGCCCTTGCAGCGCCGCCCATATTGCGCACGAATCGCCTCACGCTCTGGTAACCACCGGCGAACCCGTGCCTGTCGACCAGGTCCTGCCAAATGCCCATCGCGTTGCGGCCACGCTCCAACTCCCGCGCGATCAGTTCGCGGTAAGGTTCGCAGCTGCTCGGCGGCCCGCAACCCGGTTTCGCCGCCAAAAAGCCGGTGATCACCTCTATGGCCGCTTTTGAATCCACGCCATCAGAGCCGGTGATCGGGTCTATGGCCGCTTTTGAAGGACTGTGCCGACCCCAGCCGCTCGGACGCCGTAACGCAATCCCCGCGCCGCGAAGATAATCGCCCGCCGTTTCCCGGCGCACTCCGGTCGCCTGCTCGATCCGCCGCAACGACCAGCCCAGCCGGCCCAGTGCAATGACTTGTTCTCGCTTTTCTCTGCTCAAGACGTGGCTCATGATCACAGAGGCTAATTTCCCTCCGTGGTAGCTCTGCCTTAAGCCTTCTCTCTATGGCCGCTTTTCACTTGATCATCTATGGCCGCTTTTGCGTGATCACCGAGGTGCTGATCTGCCCATTGAGCCAGGAGATATATTTCCTCGTGCAGCAAAGCAGAAAAGCGTGTGCAACATTTTCGAATGGAACTTTATTTGAGAAAAGGGTCCGGGCCAGCCTTTCGTCTGCCGGCGCAAAAGAACATCGGACACAAGGGCGGCTCTCAAGCAGGGCACGGATACTGTTCACGTATTTGATCACTTGTGTGTCATCGCCCACTGGTTCAGCAGTCTCATACGGCCAGAATGCCTCGCATATTTGCGCCAAGCCGCGAGAATGCTGGTTGACTGCGAATTCTACGTGGCACACGCCCCGCTGTTTCAACTCTTCGAAATAGACGATCACTGACCGCCGGCTTTTCCGAAGGGACTTTGCGATGCTCCCTTGGTCGATCTCTAAACGCGCCGTGGCTCGGTCCGCTCTCAGACACAAGAACATGTAAAGCTTAAAAGCTCCATCCGAGAGCACCGTCAACGCAGAAGCCACCTCCCTCCCGGCAGCAAACCATCCGGTGGGGTACTTTAACCTCGCTCGCGTTGGTATCGGATCAATCAGAATTCAGCCTTTCGATCCGATTGCTCTTGAGAAACGGTAGACGAGCTTGTTGCCGACGGTCTCCGAACCCTCCAGCGAAGCGGTGGCGATTTCCGGATAGGTCATGGCATAGGTATCGCGAACCTGTTCTACCGAAAGTGTGGGGCTCGGGTCCGGAAGACGCAGACCGTTCAGAGTGAATTCTCGTTCCAGCGGTTCAATGTGCATGATATTTTCTCCATTCAGAATTGTCTTGGGCCATGTGCGACGTGAAGCCGGATAATCTCCTCGCGCAACCGATTCTCCACGTTTCTCGCCGCCTTAAGTGTTTCCTCAACGCGCAGAAGACGAACAATGAGGTCGTCCTTGGTCTGGCGTCGCAGTCGCGCTACTCGCGCCTGTGCCGCTGCTCTCGCACTCGGCTCGGTATTCTCATAAAATTCGAGGACGCTCTGACTTTTAACCAGACTCATCCTTGGTGTGTGCCGATTTTCCAGATACAACTGATATGCAACATCGTTGCGCTTGATCGTATTTGCCGAGATCGACCGATGGAAGAGATCACGTACCGTCTCTCGAATGGCTGAGAAGGTCACGTGTTGATTCGCCTCGCGCAGCCTATCAATGGCTGCCTGGACACGGACCGCCGTCTCCTTCTTCCTGGCCTCCCACATCGGAGTGAGCCAGATCGGGTCTACTCGGTTCCGTCGAGCTGTCTTCACGCTTTTTCCGGCCCGTCAGTCCGGATCCGAATTTCCTGGAGGGAATCCGCGCAACTCTGCTCTATGAGGTTCATCTCCTCGAGCACCAACTCACAATCCTGTACCAGTTGAGTCAGGCGCCGTTCCTCCGGGAACAACTTCTCCCGACGAGACCACTCTGAATGTTCCTTGGCCCACGCCATCTTCTGCTCGATTTGATAGCGCTTGGCGGGATCCGGAGCATTGCCGGCACAACCGATACAGGCGAACTTGGCCGGACAAAGGTTTGCAACGACGCAGGTGCCACCAATCACCTCTGTAAGAGCGCCCACTCGGCCTTCCGCCTCCGTCAGCATGCGGCCGATCTCCGCCGGACTCCGAAGAGCTTCCGAGGCCACATCTATTCGGTCGACGAACACCATTTCGGCCGCTTCCATCACCTGTGTCTGGGTAGGCTGAGAATAGTATTTCGTCACGGAAGTGTCGCGCTGGTGCAGCATGGTGGCAATCACCTCCACAGGCACCTTCATGCCTGCCATCTCCGTGGCAAATGCGTGGCGCAGTATGTGTGATGTGAGATGAACTCCTTGGCCGTCCGAGGTACGAACAACAGCACCGTGCAGCAGAAACCGGATCACGCTGTTCAGGGTGCATTGGTTCAGCAACCTCCCGTTCCATTGAAAGACGTACCGATCGGGATGAGTCTTGTTGAATTCCGGGGCAACGACGGGTATCTTCTTTGATTGTGTTTGGTCGCGTAGAAAAGAGATGACTTCCATCAGGTCATCTTTGGTGCGCTCATCTATGAAGTAGTTCTGCCGTTCGGTCGATCCTTTGGGAACCATGCGCAGCAGCCAGCGGGCCGTCCCCTTTGGCCCGACGTTGACCAATTGCTTGATGCAGTCGGGGTTCTGAGCGATCTGCTGAACTTCGCCCAGTCTCGCGCCCGTGATGGTTTGAATGCGAATCGCAAGATGCCCAAACATTGCCGCGATCAACAGCCCTTCGATCGGAAATAGAAGATGACCGCCCTTCTCCCGCATCCAGGCCCATTCTGCCAGATGGTAACTCCATCCCACGATGCGCTGTGGAATATACCAATGGTCGGAATTATCGTATCCCCATCGCTGGTAGAACTCGACACGTTTGCGCGTCAAGTCGGTACCGCTCACATCGGAGAAAACGTAGTTTTCGCAGAGTTCAAGAAACCACGGCTCGGCTGGCGTAACACCACTTTCGAGCGACTCGGTCCGTCGATGTTCAACCTGAAGACAGTTGTTCTCGGAAGAGAATTCACCGGACATTCTGCGCCGAAGACGGCGCTTGATCGTTGAGCTATAGCCAAGCTCAATCAACCTGTCCCATCTGGAAGTCGCATCCCAGAGCGTCATGTGCACCCTTTGACGCACCAGTCGGCCACCTTCCAGGGGTGCCGTCTCCTCATAGCTGAAGCTATACGGGAATGAAAGTCGTCTTGCCTGGACGGTCGCCGCCGCCTGTTGGTATGCGCTGTGCATTCGCTTGATTTGATTGAGGCGGGATTTGGCAAGATGCCGCAACAGATGAAATTTGCCATGGACGGTATCGGTCTTTGCCTTTACCTTCGCTTTTCGTTGCTGGTTCCACGCCGACCACTCCCCGGTCATCGAGATCTTTCTTTGGTCGACAATGCGCCTGAGAAAGAATTTCTCCATCCGTTCACGCTGCGTCTCCGACAGCCTCTCTGCGTAGTCATCAAAGCAGTGCCTGACGCTGTTCCAGAAACCGGACAGGGCGACACGCTGGTATTCCGTCAGCCCAGAGGTCACACGCTCCTCCCGGAGCCGTCTGAACATGGCATCTGGATCGATCTTAGTAATGTCATCCAATTGAAGATCTTTCATCGCGATGCGCATCGGTGGGACCCATGCGGCGAGTTGCAGGTAGAACTGATACCGGCTTGAATCCTTGAGGCCTGCGAAGAGCGCCACTGTATTCCGTAGAGACGGATTTTCAATTGCGCGGATGTAGCAAATTACTTTTGCGGTTGGAATGGGCCAGCGGCCATCGTTGTTCGGGTCGAAACATGTCAACGGGGCAGTGGCGATCTCCGGAGCGATATGAGGAATGAGGTCTTTGAGCGTACTAACCTGAGGATATCTTGCCTTCGATTTGAACCCGCGAAGATGGCGCCAGGCGGCTATACCGGCGACAAAGGGCCTGGTTGACATCCCCGGGAAGTAGGAGGCGAGCGTCTTGTGGTTTGGACGTTTACCTCCAATCCATAAGGCCTCGCACAGCGCAGTCACCGGAGCCTCAGGCAGAGGCATCATCTTCGGCCACCCCGAACCAATGATTTCCCGCACATTCGCTACCGCTTCGTCAATTGTCATCGTCCTCACCGAGGAGAAAAGCCAGATCCTGATTGCTGCGCTCCACGGCAGCGGTCGCAGCCTCAAGCGACTGGGCTCTTGAAGCGGTGCCCGGTACTTGGCTTCGCCGTTCGCGCCGCCTCATTTCCTTATGAATGATTTCGAGCCGACTTTGAAAATCCGCCTCCCGCCGCATATGGTCATACGAACGCAAAGTGCGCTCGCCTGAGTTCCACGACATGTATCGGATCAATTCCTGACGCCGTCTCGCGCGCGAGGCCTCGTCTTTGCATGTACGATCAATATTCCTCAAAGCATTTGTCACGAACCAATGGCGAGCCTGGTGAGGATCTGCGTCAATCCCCGCCGCTTTCAGCGCGGGCTTCCAATACTGTTCACGGAAGAGCTTCGCCGTAAGCGGAGCACCCTGTTCAGTAAGAAACAGCGGCACACTTTCCAGATGCTGCGGGTTGGCTCTGTAAATCGCCGTGAGCGCGCTGAGCCGTAGGCGTTGGAGGTCCACAGCGGCTCTACCGTGCTTATCGTCGTCGAAGTAGCGCCTGTACAGTTTGGTCGTTGGGTTGGAAATCATGATTGCCTTGGTTCTCAGACCGAAGCTTCCCTTTTTCCGACTCTGCAAGACATTGCGAAATCCTCCCTGCGCCCAATCCAGCGCCGTGAGTCCGACAGCTTCGGAAATGCGCGCGCCCGATTCGAACAGGGTCCGGCTCACACAGAGTTCGCGAAGCTTCCAGCCAAAGCGCCTGCCGGCCTCCTGAACGAGATGCGGGAATTCAGGGTCGTCGATTGTCTCCGGCTTCCACTCCTGCTGAATGAAGCGGAAGTAATTCTCCGACAACCGAATGCCGGATCGTTCGTCTACTCCGCTTTCGGGTGGCATGGGCTCACGGCCACGAAGGATTCGAATGGAAAGCCGATGCTGTTCCCGCAATTCAAGGCGGACCTTGGCGGCCTCCTCATGAACCATTGGATTCGGAAATGAATACCGGCCGATAACGATCAGGAAATCGTAGAGACGCTTGAGCGCAGACAACAACATGCGCACGTTGACTCGCGTCCCATTCGTAGCATTGATGTAAGAGACCTTGAGTCCGCACAGGTCAGCCCGTACAGTAACTTTGCAATGTGCACCAACCGTCAGGTATTCGCGGACCAGCGCGCGCACGTCCCGCGGTTTGTCAAAGATAGTCCAACCATGAGCTGAAGCAACTCTATCCGTGCCTGCCCAGTTCGCAAGTGAAATGATCTCGCGCATGTACAACGGCACGGACGACGCTGAAATCGACTTCTCCAAATCGTGCGCAAAGAGAGTCAACCCAATCTCTGGGAGGCCGTCATCATCGACAACTTGACGACGATGGCTGAGGCCCGGTGTGGAAATCTGCTTGTACAAAATTTTCACCAGCAATTTCGCCCAACGAAGCAAAAAGCAGACGAAATGATGCTTGATATTTCCTACACTTCGCCTTGCACTCTCACTATGCAGTGACGTCCTATACGTTTTCGTTGCTGTTGGATGTATTTACAGTGAAACCTCTCAGCTGGCGTTTCCTTTCACTAGATCCCTGACCTGTTCCACAGTGAGTATCGAACCGGGATCGGGAATGCGCATTCCAGCGTAATAAAATTCACGGATCAGTGCTTCGGCTTTGAGAGTGGTCATCGCAGGATCTTTGCAGGTTGACGCAATTGATGACATTCGTGACAGAATTCGCCACATCCAGTGACACGATTCCTGACACAGATCCTCATCAAGGTGGACCTGCGCTCCTTTCGTTTGGAGTGTTTGTTGCTGATTTCGAGATTTCGATTGCTGCGCTCTTCAGAAAGAAGCCGCGTCGCGGGCCTTTCCGACATTTCCGTGCGCGGAGTGGCGCTTCACTCCTCTTGAGTTTCGCCTGAATCCGGCAGCCGGTAGCGGACGATCTCGAATTCGCCGCCGCCCTTTTCGGGAAGGCGCACTTCAATCACCTCGTTCACGAGGTCTTCGAGCGACTGGATTTCATCGAGGACGGCGGCAAAGAGTTCGACTTGAATCCGCGCGGTCATTTGTGCCGGACCGTTGATGCAGACCAGCCCCGCGTGGATAGAAACATCTGCGTACTGTCCTTTGGAGCCTGGCTGCTCTGCCGGGCCGCGGAAGTCAACGCTGTTCCTTGTGACAAAAGTCCAGTCCCCGCGAAGGATCAGGTCCTTGAGCTCCCAATCCTTCCAGCCCGCCTTTCCCAACCAGGTGATATGGAAGCTCTCGTGATAGCCGCGATCACGCGCCAACTTTGCAAGGTTCGGACTCAGGCATTCATCAACCAAAAACTTCAGCACGCTTCACGCTCTCATAGAGGAGCTGCGAAGCCGCTTTTTTGTCACGGAGACGACGGAGGCGCCTGGAATGGAGAGTCTCCGCGGCCGTCCCCGCTGGGGAACCGCCTTGGCATAGATTGAAGCGAGTTCTACCTGGGCCCGGCTGATGAGTGGATACATCTCGAGGATTTCCTCCATTGGGACTCCTGCTTCAACCTGCGCAGCAACGTCATGTACCGGGATACGCGTGCCACGAATGACGGGAGTTCCGCTCAGAATTTCAGGGTCCTCGACGACCATGGCGCGTGCTTCCGAAAGTCTGCGCAGGCGCCCGTCGACTTCCTTCCAGAGATCGGAGAACCGAATCGTCAAGTACTGCTCTCCCAATGTGCAGTCTCTCCACTCGTCCCAAGTCGCACAGCGCTTCCTTGCGTCGCGAATGGCCTCGAGCCGCGCATTCGGGGTCAGCCAATTCGCCGTCTCGAAGTAGAAAGCGATCAGAAGCGCAGCGTCTGTCCGGAAGGTCCGCGGGGCAGAGGTGCTGTATAGGTCTTCCGGCAGGATTTTCTCGTCGATGATCCGATTGATCTGCGGAACCGACACTCCGGCCGCAACGGCCGCTTCAGTGGTTGTCAGACGTTCCAGCATTGCTTCCATCGGAAGTCTCCTCTCAACTATCATAACTAATTATTCCGCCGCTCCTGAATAATTATTGGATGCAAGTGCCCTCCGCCGGTTTCCTGCCGTCTTTTCATGCAGCTATCTAATTGATCGCACGAAGCTTACGGTAGAACGTCGTTTTCCCGATGCCGAGCAGCCGAGCCGCTTCGAGAGGCTTGCGATCGGAACGCCGGTACGCGGCCAGGATCATGGCGCGCTCCATTTGGGCCATCGTCGGAAAGTTCTCCGTCACAAACATGGGCGCCGATGGGTTTTCGCCTGCCCGCATCAACCGGTCCGACGCTTCAGCAAGCAACTGGCGCGCCTGTTCGAGGTTCTGAACGCATTGCGGGTCGTGGCGAACGACGATCCTTTCCACCACCCGCTCGACAATCTTCACCACCGGCTGCGGCAGAGCCCGGCCGCAACGCCGGCAGTTTTCGCGG
>DASYZA010000167.1:0-16373 GCA_035946775.1 Candidatus Sulfotelmatobacter sp.
TCGACCTTGGTGCAATGAGACGTTATTTGCTTTTGTTATTTCTCGGTCTCTTGGCCGGACTCGTTCCGGGGCACGCGCAAACAGTCCCCCTTAGCACGTCTCGAGCTACCGGGTACGTCCCCGAGCGGCCCCTTTCCCTACCGTCGCCGAATAGCATGTGGACGCTTGGCAGCGGCTGCAGCGGCTGCCGCAGCGGTCGGGAATTATGGCTTGTAACCAATGCCGACCATCATCGAAGGATCGTTCGGAGATACGACGGAACCATAGAAGCGGGTTGGTCACCCGCCGGCGATCGGTTCTTCTTCAATGATAAGGAGTCAGACGAGAAGGGGACCGCCTACGTGGTCGATCCCGCCAGCCTAAAGACGATCGAACTCAGTAAGCTCATTGCCGCTGGCGACCCAGAGTCAGCGAGATACCTCGAAGCCGCGCATTCACGCCTTACAGCCTGCAGGTGGGCCAGTAATGACACGTTGGTGGTCACATTGAGAGGTAACTTCGATAAGCCGCCAACCGACCAATTTGACCTGCGGTTTAAGGTCCGCCTGAATGGTGCTGTGGCCAAGCTCTCGCTTCGCGAGTGGCCTCTCTTCACGCGCGAACCGCGCTAAGCGGTACTGTCTCGCGGATTAAACAGCAATAAAGAGCGGCAAAGACGATCCGCGTATGTCAGTCACATAAATTGCGTGCACTTGAAATCCAAATATTTCACGAGCACGACCTCGTTTCCTTCTTCGTTGTAGATGAGCTCGTCAACGAGGTGTTTCGCGAGCAATATCCCGTATCCACCGGCGCGCATGCCGTGAGCTTCGCGGATGCTGACATGCCGAATCGGCTCATCAGGTGGGTTGGCAATCGCGGCATGAGGGACCTCGTCAGGGGCAAAGCCACCACCCGGATCGGCGATGTGGCACATAACCATGTGCCGGGCCCGCACGTATTCAATGATCACGGTCTTCGTGGAATCGAGCTGGCCGCCATGTTCAATCGCATTCAACAGTATTTCACGCGAGGCCATAGCAAAGCCATGACGCTCACTTTCGGGAAGGTCCGCAATCTCGTCTAGAAACTGAAGCAGCCTGTCTGCGGTTTTGAAGTCGCAGCGAGAGCGGATGCGCATCCATTCCGGAGTCGCCGCGAGTATCTCGATGCCGTCGTCCCAGACCGGCTCATCCAGCGCGGCACGAATCATATCTTCCAATGCCTCTCCAGAAAACGGAGCGGAGAAATAGCTGAAAGCATGAGCGCGCATAGAAGAGATCACGTCGGCGGGAGTGCCCTGGTCGGTTAGGATGATCAGACGCGTGTGGGGCCGTACGGCGCGAATTTTCCTTAACAGCTCGATGTCCTCGCTTGCCGACGTGTTTTCACTCGTGATGATCAGGTCGAAACGGCTTGTTCTACTCAACGCGAGCGCGGCGGCGTTGTCTGGCGCGTGTTGCATCGACCACGATCCAGGCTCGAAAAGCGTTGAGAGGATATCCTCAACTCGTGGATCGGCATTGACAACGAGCACGGTCTTGACAGGAAAGGGCTTCGCAGCACAAGTAGACGTCGGGCGCATTGAATGGCATTCGTTTTGCATGATTTCGGGGACTCGCCTGGGTGTCCAGAGCGAGTCCCCACGAAGGCGATTCTTACTGATTCTTTTCAACCACGCTTCGAGGCGGTTTGGGCCGCTGCCACAGAATTTGCGAATCGGCCGCACTGTTCGGATAAAACCGCTGCGATTCGGTCCCCTTTGGGGTGAGGACAAGATCGACACGACGTTGATAGGCAAGCCGAGTCGTCGTTTGGCTCTTGGACCGCGTCGCTGGAGCGGCGGCCGGGTTTTGCGACTCAAGCGCCTTGACCGCTGTCGCGTCCAACGGGCGCCCGTCGCCGAGAGCTGCAGTTTCGATTTTATCGGCAGCAATGCCCTGCGACACCAGGAACTGTTTTGCCAGATCCACGCGGCGAACCGAGAGCGATTGATTGTACCGTGCACCTCCGCGTGCGTCCGCGTGCGCCGTGAGGGACAGTTTTGCGTCCGGGTCGTATTCAAGGTACTTTGTGAATCCGCGCGCAAGATCGGAGAGCGCGTCGCGCTCACTCTTGAGCAGACCCAGATCCGGATTCTTCCGGTCCGGGTAATCCGTCGGGTAAAAAACGCTTTGTAGAGGCACACTCGGAATCGGTTCGATGGAGCCCGTCACATGCACTGCTGCGGTCTTCGTTTCGGAACCACCACACACGTTGCTGGCAGAGAGGCGATAGGTGATCGTTTCGTCCACCGGCCCTTCGTTGGATTGAGTCGGGGTCGGACTCACCGATCGGCTTCCGTTCGCGTCTACGGTGCCGAATGGCGTTACGGCCACGGCATCGGCGTTGGACGCGGACCAGTTCACAGTCGTACTGTCCTGTTGAATGACCTTATCCCCGATCCGGCGATACCGGACTTCCGCGGGCGTCGCTTGGATCTGCGCGACAACCGTAGGATTAACGTTGACCGTGGCGCTGTGATCGACCGTCCCGCCCGGACCTGTCGCCGTGAACTCGTACGTGGTCGTTTGTCTGGGCGATATCGCTCGCTGCCCGCTCGTCGGCACGGGGCTCATTCCGCTGATTTCGGCGTCAATGGTCTCCGCGGAGTTCCACGCCAACTGGCTCGTTTCGTTGCAATTGATGTTTGCTGGGGTAGCGGAGATGTTTCCACTTACCGGCGCTACCGCGATCGTGCTGCTGGCGAGGCCGGCTTTGAACCGACCAACGGAAGAAATATGCTCCCCTTCGGACCACGCTTTTGTACGCTGGTTTCCGTTTGATATGTTGACTATGACCCGCTCATTCGGAGCGACCTTTACATCTCCGGACCAGACCTGCTTGCCGTGCCGGGTGACAGTTAGGTGATGAGTGCCCGGCGGAACGATAAGCTGTTGTTTGAAACCGATGTTGTTGTTGGCCTCGTCAACATGAGCGACGAAATAGGCGGGAGTCTTTCCATTCATGAGGACTGCGTCGTCCCCGGCATTTAGCGTTCCAACTTCGAGCTGAATTCGGCCCCACGGACCGGAGACCTCGTTTCCTGACGGCTCAAGATCAACCTTCAGTGCTGACTTAGTGCCGGATTCGACGGTGACGTCTTCCCTGAGAAACTTATAGCCGTAATTGGCAACTACTACGGTGTGCGTGCCTGGGGACAGTTTGACGGTTCGGGAACCCGGGCCGTACGTCAGAGGATACGCTGGGCCAATGGCCTGTCCGTCCACAAATATGTAAGCCTGTTTTGGGTGCACCAACACTTGCAACTTGCCCGGTTTCGCGTCTTGGGCGTATGCGGCTGTGCCGAAAAACACCACGGCGCTGAGTATTGAAACCACAATTCTCACATGTTGAGCACGCATTTGCATCTCCTTCACCGCGCCTTGCTTCAGTTCGCATCGTAGGGCCGGCGCCACTGTGCTGTGCACTGGCAAAAGTGTCAGAGTCACCGCGCAACGCGGAAAATGCCCACACTGATTTCATCTCTTCTTCTGTCGCCCCTGGAATGAAGTTCAAGACTCTGCGGCGGCCGCTCTCAGCACCAGGCATGTGGTAGCTGACGCACTTTCGCTAGGGCTTCAATTGGGATTAGAAAGAGCAGTTAGAGGAAGAATTAAAAGGGACGATCAAACTGGATCTTTTGACACCATGTTGCTTCGCAACGCGAATTGAATAAGCTCGGCGGTCGTCTTCAGTCGCAGCTCCTCCATGACACGGTATTTGTGGAATGCGACTGTTCGGGGAGTCACTTTGAGAATATCCGCCACTTCCTTCATCGATTTTCCCTCCGCCAACAACTGAACGACTTCGCGCTGGCGCGGGGTAAGGGTCTTACGCCGATTCTTCCAATTAGGGTTCTGCACAAATGCCTCTTGCATTTGCTTTGCGATGATGGGCGTGACGTAGCTTCTTCGTTTGAGCGCTTCCTGAATGGCGCGGAACAGCTCCGATGCTGCCGATTTCTTCACCAGGTACCCCGAAGCGCCTACAGAAATCGCTTCTACGGCCAATTGAGGATCCTCGTTCATCGTCAGAAAGATAATTTTCACGTCAGGGAGAGCTTGCTTCAATTGCCTTGCTGCATCCAGCCCGTTCAGCAAAGGCATGCCAATATCCACAACGACGACATCCGGCTTGAGTGCAAGTGCGCTTGCAATCAGGGCGCGACCGTCGCTAACTGTCGCGACTATCTCACACTGGGGTTCCAGCAGCTTTCGGAACGCCTCGACGAGCAGCGTGTGGTCATCAGCTAAAAGGACGCGCGGAAGTTTCATTCAATTCCTCACGACATCGGGCGAGACGGCAACTCTTCGTTCGAATGCCCTGAAGAACCCTCTGGAACCTGTGTCGCGCGGTCCGAAAGTGGAACGCTCGCCTGAATTTCGGTGCCGCGCATGGGGTGAGAGATGATATGGATCTCGCCCCCAACGAGCCTTAGCCGTTCGCGCATGCTAAGGAGGCCCAAGCCTCCCATTTCGTCCACCGATGTGGAATCAAAGCCGCAACCGGAGTCCGAAATCCGCAGTTCGATTTGATCGTTCAAGGCCCAGAGTGCTACCGACGCCCGCTTGGCACCACTGTGTTTGACAATGTTCGTCAGTGCCTCCTGAGAAACGCGATAGAGGCAAACAGCCACCGCCCGTGGGATTTCCGGCGGTAGATCGCGCTGCATGAACTCAATTTGCAATCCGTATTGCTCCGACATCTCGCGGCAAAGCCTGCCGAGCGCCGCTCCTAACCCGACGTGATCGAGCCGCGATGGATGTAGCTCCCGCGAAAGCTGATGAATGCTTTCAGAAACGTCGTTTGCAATTTCCGCTATTTCTGTGAGCTCCCTCGCGATCTCGGACGGCATTCCGTGGTAGCGGTCGCGGACCTGTTCCAGGCGAATCAGGACCAGTGCCATCCGTTGATTAAGGTCGTCGTGCAGTTCTCTTGCAATGCGGAACCGCTCCTCCTCTTGCGCTGCTATGAGACGTCCGCTGAACTCAGAAAGAGCATCGTGCATCCTTTTGCTTTCGTCAACATCAAGACAAGAGCCGATATAACCGAGAAATCTGCCGTCCGTGTCGAAACGAGGCACTCCGGCAGCCTGAACCCAGCGATACTCGCCATCGAAGCGGCGCAGTCGATATTCCAAGCTGAAATCAGTCTTGCTATCGAACGCCTGTTTGTAGCTTTCCACGTACCGCTCGCGATCGTCCGCGTAAATGTCTTCTGTTCCCCCAGATTTCAGCTGTTGATCTATCGCGAGCCCCGCAAACTCAAGCCAAGCTCGATTATAAAATGTCCGCTGGTTGTTCTGGTCGGCCATCCAGATCATGAACGGCGCACAGTCAGCCATTTTTCGAAATCTTGACTCACTCTCACGGAGTGCGCTTTCTGCAAGTCGCGACATTGAGGCCTGAGCGAGCGAGCCTGCTACGATCCTCAGAGAATAGACGATCTCCGGAGACCAGTGGTGAGTAGCGGACCTCTTCAACCCAACGAGCGCGCCGCGCACAGCGGCGCTCGTCCCGCCAACCGGAATGCCGATGCAAGAACGGACATCGTAGTGATCAAAGTACTCTTTTTCGTCCTGCATCTCTTCCGACATCCTGGAAACGTTCTCGATCAGAACTTCCTTACCGTCGAGCAGCGCAATCCGAATTGTTGGAGGAACCTGTACGTCTGAGAGGATGGCTGGTGACCCCGGTTTCTCAGAGCGTCGCCACACGTACGAGGTTTTGCAAACAGCGTCGAGCTGTTCGACATCCATGAAGAGGAAAAGATCATCGACATCGCTAGACTCCATGATTCGTTCCATCTGTGGCCTTACACTCTCGGCCATATCGACACTGGACGTAGTCACAACGGTCGTCAGTAACTCCAATACTTGATCTGCGATTTCCATGCTGCGTTGCGAGATTCTTGAAGACCGCCTCGTCTTGAATCCGCTTTGGAGGAGAAGGAGAATCCCCAGATAAAAGGAAACGATAACCCCGACAATAGATGCGCGGTCTGGTACGGCAATGAAGTGATCGTTGCCTGCACTCGTGCCGGAAGCAGACCATCGGTGCAGGTAGTGAAGCTCTGCCTGCTCGCCAGCAACTCTTACATATGAGGCAGTTGCCAAGCGACGGATCCCTTGCTCACTATATGGCAGCTGTGCGAACAGAGGTGCGATGGAGCATAACGAGCTGAGACAAAAGAACAGAAAAATCGGCAGCGCTCGCAGCTTTCTCGCTTCACGTTCTTGGACTGACCTACTCAACATCACGTCGCTGCCCTGTGTTGGATGCGTGGTCCGGCGCGCTGCCCAGTTCGACCAAAAATGTATTTCGGTCCCGCGAACGGCAGCCGTCCACGACAATCGTTGAATTGTGCGACGGTATGAACCGCGAATAATTGCCGACAATTGTCCGACACGGTACAGTCCACGAATTGATTCCAGCATCTTCCTGTTCATCGCAGTTGAGCTGTTTCATACCCCGCTACCAATGGCGCGCACAGCTGTTAGAAGTACCAGCCCGAACGCGAAACGGAAACTGTACGGCGCGAAAAGCCGTGTACTGCTGCTACTTCTTTTTCTGTTTTGGCCCGTCTGCGATCGGAGGGCCGAAGACTTGATGGGATGTAATGGAGAACAGTTCGAAATCCGTGAAGCTCTGTCGCCGATAAAATCTGTGACCGACAAAGTCCATGTACAGTTCCGCGGAAGAGGGAAGCCACATATTGATGTTGCCACTGTGGAAGTAAACCGGGCGATATTCGATATCTTCGTGCTGGAGGCGCAAGCGAATCTTGGGGATGGTTTGCTGAAGGTCCGTTTCCAGACGAGTGATTTGATACGAGTCTGCCAGGATCCACGCTCTCCCGCGCAGCCGAAGTGCAAACGAGTGTTCCCCGATGTTTAGGACACTCATAGGGCTGGTCCCGTCCTTCTGCTCGAAATGGATTTGCCAGGCTGGCTGGCCGCGCCATTTTCCCAGTCCTTCACACTGCATTTCAAAATTCTTCGCGTAGGTCGGATAAAATATGAAAACGAGAGTTGGGACGTCATACGTCTCAACGTCATCCGGGAACTGATCTGAGCTTCGATACCCCTGTCGATGCTCTTCAACATTGAGTGATCCGCCCGGCATCGTGGTGAGTGATACGATGTAATCGAAACGTGCAGTCTCTGTGCGCCCTAACTGGCCCGAGCGACTGACTTTCTGGTGTTGGATCGTTTCCGTCGCACGAAAATGCTCGAGATTATCCGCGAGTTGCTGCAATTGACGGCCCGCTCGATCTAGGACGTTGGAGAGCGAGCATGTTGCTTGCGGATCGACGGGTGGCATTGACTCGTTAACGTCCGGCGGTACCCACGCATATGCGGCAGTTCGCATGGCACCCAGGGAATTCGCGCCTCCCTGTAGTCCGATCTTTACCGGTTTGACGACTTCCTGATCCGTGGTCCCAGAGTTTTGTCTTGCGGCGCATTCCCTCCAGGTCGAGCAAAACACAATAAAAAGGAGAATGAGCGGCAGAAATCGCCTTCCTGAGACGTGGTTCACATGTCGAAAAGTATGGCCGCGACACCGAACACACGACTGGCAGAAATGACAGAAACCGAAAACGCGGATCCCCGTCGCGAATTGCAAGCGGGTTCACAAACGTTCTAGCAGTATTGACAGTTTTTTTGATTCTTGGGCGACCGCATGCTGGTGCAAGAGGCTTCGACCATGCTCGCAATCAAAGAGAGACCAATCGCGCGTGCAAAGCGAAGTTGGCTGGAAGATGTGATGACTCGGTGGGCAGCGGGGAGAGTACTGTGGCTGTGTCTTCCCCTGAGCATCGTGGTGTTCGCGGTGAGGTGGTACGTGGTTCGCGAACTGCTTGTGCTGTGGTTGTTCTTTTGTGCGTTGTTTGGTGCCGGCCTTTTGGTTGTGATTGCAGCTTTCCTCGTCGGCGAAGCGGTGGAGTCCACAGTTCTTTGGACGGGAGCAAAAGTATGCTGCTACTGTCGGCAGATTCGATCGTTGGCGTCGGCGCACAATTGGCTTTCCGCGCTCGCTCCAGCCGATTCACCGAGCGGAAAGCGCACCGTAAGATAGAGCACAAGCCCAGCGGAGAAAATCGGTGCCCTCCATAGCCCGAAAGCGCAACTCTCTTCGGTCTCATGGCGAGATCGAAGAGGAGCTTTGGCTGAAAAACAAGGCTCTAGCGGCCGTGCACGAGTGCGTTGCTATTGCCGACGCAAGCCTGCCAGAGTTGCCATTGATCTATGTCAACGACGCTTTCGAACACGTGACAGGATATTCGAATGCTGAAGCGGTAGGACGCCCATGCTGTTTGCTTCAAGGAGCGGCAAGCGACCCACTCGCAAAAGAAAAGCTGCGGATCGCGATACAGGAACGCCGTGAGTGTTCTGTCGAATTGCTCAACTATCGCAAAGATGGGAAGACATTCTTGAGCAGAATCGCGCTAATGCCAGTCGAAAACGACGGTGGCCGTATAAGCCATTTAATAATGATTCAGTCGGACGTCACGGAGCAAAAACGCATGGAGGATGCGCTTGACGCTGCTGCCAAGGCTTTGCAGACCACGTTCATGGATATTCAAAACATCACCGAGGCGACGCGAGCTCTGCAAACTGTGCTGCCGGTGACGAGCCATGGCGAATTTCGAAGAGCGCGCTTCGCCTTGGACATCTTGCGCTGCCCGGATCTGTCCGGCGATCTGGCGAGCTGTTTTACCCTCAATAACCAGTACATCGGAGTTTATGTTGCCGACCTCCGAACTCGTGGAATTCCTACCGCTTTGAATTCGCTGATGCTGAGCCAACTGCTATGTGCGGGTGCGGGGCAATCGCTGCTTTATCGCCCTATGTCTCGAACCTCGAACGAGTACGAGATTTGTGAGCCAGTCGAAGTCATGGAGAGAGTCCGTATCGATCCGCGAATGGCGCGGGAGGTGATTGGATCTTTATCGCTCGCATACGGGGTTCTCGACAGCGGTAAGCATGAATTGCGCTACACGGCGGTCGGTCAAATTGGGATGATTCTCATGCCGGCTGCAGGCGAGCCGACTCTTTTGGGTCCTGCCGAATTCCCGGAATATTTCTACCCAGAGACGTTCTGCGAACAGAAGGTCGCCAAAATGAACGCCGGTGATCGGGTTTACCTCTGTACGGACGGTTTGACAGATGCGTTGAACCAGGCCGGCGAAAGGCTCGGAATGGAGGGACTCTTAAAGGCGATCGAGCAGAGCAGCTGTCAATCCCTCGGTGAAAGCGTCGCTTCAATTGCCAGCTTGGCCCGAGACTGGTGTGGAGCTGCAGGCATAGAAGATGATGCGTCGGTTCTCGGGATCGAAGTCTTCGATTGATCAACAGTGGCAAAGCACTTGTCGATCTGAAATAGCGTGAAAGTGAAGACCTCGGACTTCCTGTACCTTCCGCGTCCGTCCTCAAGGCAGAAAATCGCAACGTTTTTTCACAAGAACGATAAGCGAATGTCAGGCCCGGGCCGACGGCTCGTCAAAATCTGTCAATTTTGACAGTTCACGATATTCCGCGCTCATTCTACGTTGAGGCCAGAGAGCAGCCGGTATCAATTAATCAGTACGAGGTGCACGGGCGCGGGGCATTGGTGTGCCGGAAATTGATCGTTCACAAAAATGAGGAGGATCGACATGCGGCGGAAGCAGGCTGTCAGGATCGCAGCATTGACTGCACTGGTGTTTCTCATTCTCAGCTCGGCAATCGCCCAGACAATCGTTACCGGTGCCGTATCAGGCACGATCACAGATCCGATGGGAGGCGTCGTCGCAAACGCGAGATTGAAACTCACGAATACAGCAACGGGTGAATCGAGCCTAACGCAGTCGGGCACGGGTGGGCTGTACAACTTTTCTTTGCTGAAACCCGGCCAATACAGCCTGACCGTCGAGAAAGACGGATTCAAGACTGTTGTTCAGCAGCTTCAGGTGCGGTTAGGGCAGACGGCGACATTGGACGTTAAGCTTGAAGTTGGTGAGCGCAGCACGACGATCGAAGTTACAGCACAAGGCGCCATGATTCAAACCCAAGACGCCAACATTTCTTCGACTGTTCAGCAACGGGATATCGAGAAAGCTCCAAATCCCGGCGGTGACCTTTCTTATCTCGCTAATCTAACGGCCGGCGTGCAGATGAACGCAACGAACGGATTCGGGTATGGCAATTTCAGCGCGTTTGGATTGCCCGGCACGGCCAACTTGTTCACGATTAATGGTAATGACTATAACGATCCATTCCTGAATCTAAATAATTCCGGCTCCAGTAACCTGCTCCTCGGCGCTAACGATATTCAGGAAGTCGCAGTGGTGGTCAACGGCTACACCGGCCAGTATGGCCGTCAAGCCGGCGCGCAGATCGACTATACGACCATGTCTGGCACGAACGCGTTTCACGGGAACGCCGTTTATTACTGGAATGGACGCGCTCTGAACGCGGAGGACTATTTCCTGAAGGCGGGCGGCGCACCAAATCCGTTTGACAACAACAACCAATGGGCAGCGCGTCTAGGCGGACCGGTAGTCAAGAACAAGGGTTTCTTCTTCGTTGATACGGAAGGGACGCGCTACATCTTTGGCACGAGCAATCTGGTTTTACTGCCGGCCCCAAACTTTCAGAGTTTTGTCCTGTCGCAAATTCCCGCGGGACAAGTGCCTTTCTATCAGAACATTTTCAACATGTACAACAACACTCCCGGAATTTCTAGGGCGGTTGTTCAGCAGAACAGCTGTGCCAATCTAAACGCCGGAGGCAGCTATGTTCTCCCTGGCAGCCCGACTCCCCATACGGATTGCATTCAGCAATTCAATAATTCCACCTCGGCCGGGAACAACGAGTGGCGCCTGATTATGCGGGGTGATTACAGTCTGAGTGATGCCAATCGATTTTCCGCGAGCGTGACGATCGACCGCGGTTTTCAACCCACGTTCACATCGCCAATCAGCCCGCTATTCAATGTCTCGAGCAATCAGCCGCAATGGGACGCCCAAGTTAACTACACACACGTATTTAGCCCCACCGTGGTGAACAGCTTTATCGCGTCGAATATTTATTATTCGGCGATTTTTAAGCCGACCAACGAAACGGCAGGACTAGCCGCATTTCCGTACAACATGATTTTCCTGGACGGAAGCTTTACAACGCTCGGTATCGGCGGACCGTTCGGCAATTTTTTCCCGCAAGGCCGTCGATCTGAACAGTGGCAGCTGGTTGATGACTTATCTGTTACCCGAGGGAACCA
This sequence comes from Candidatus Sulfotelmatobacter sp., assembly GCA_035946775.1. GTDB lineage: Bacteria > Acidobacteriota > Terriglobia > Terriglobales > Acidobacteriaceae > Sulfotelmatobacter. Next base: position 11,283 of record DASYZA010000167.1, read on the forward strand.
CGCCCTCAAGATGGGATTCAGTTTTCGGCGCAACGACGTAAGCGACTTTGCGGCCGAGGGGTTCGGGTTTCCACAAGCACTCGAATTCCTGTCCGATTTCGCATCGGGAGTCGCAACCCAGTCATCGCAAAGCTTCCACGTTTCACCCTCCCAACCCCTGGCTTACTACAGCCTAGGTTTGTACTTTCAAGACCAGTACCACGTCAACGATCATCTGAATCTCACTCTCACCTTCCGCGCCGATCAGAACTCGACTGGCGTGTGCCAGTCGAATTGTACGACGCTCTCGGTCGTACCTTTCGACCAGTTGAGCCACGATCCATCGATCCCGTACAACCAGATGGTGAAAACGGGATTGCACCAGATTCTACGTGGTACGGAAGCACTCGCAATCGAACCGCGCATTGGTTTTGCATGGACTCCGATCGGGCAAAGAACCGTATTCCGCGGAGGAGTGGGACTCTTCACCGATCTGTATCCGGGAGCAGTTTTGGACACCTACACCCGGAACTTTCCAGCGGTAACTTCTTACACGATTGTTGGGGCTCCTCTCTCGGGAACCGGGAGCGGTGCCGACCTTGTTTCGACATGCAACACGGATTTCCAAGGTGTCTTTTCGACTGGCGGGACAGTCGCAGATTATTTGGGTGCCGCCCCCGGCGGATGCGCGGTCCCGCAACTCGGGGACGTCACCAGCAAGACCCTCAATCCCGAATACGTGGAGTGGAATTTCGAAATCCAGCACTCGATCGGGCAGAGCACGGCAGTTTCCGTCAACTACGTCGGAAACCACGGATACAACGTGATCCTGAGCAATCCGTATCTGAATGCCTTCTGCGATCCGGTGACGTGTGCCGGCCCTGCGCCGGGAGGCGTGGGTTTCAGTGCGTCGGGGCTTGCTCCGACAGCTCTCGATCCTCGAGTGTCAACTGTTCAGCAGCTAACCAACAATGGACACTCGAACTACAACGGCCTCACTGCGTCGATCCAGCAACGGCTGTGGCACGGGTTCAGCGGCATGTTCGCTTATTCGTATAGCCATTCATTGGATAACGTATCGAACGGCGGCGTGCTTCCCTACAGCCTGTTCGGTAGTATTTTGAATCAGATCAATCCATTCAACCCAAATTCCGGCTACGGATCGTCCGACAATGACCTTCGACACTACATCAGCGCCAATTATGCATGGGACCTTCCGCTCAAGAGTGACAATCGCTACGTTAATGCCGCCATTTCGGGCTGGACAGTTTCAGAAACGTTTTTCTACCACAGCGGAGTTCCGTTTAGCTTGATCGATGGCGCCGCCGCTGGCTCAGTCGGTAACGCAACGTTCTTCGGAGCAACCGCCGCGAATGTCTTACCGCAGCCGCTCGGTCCCGTGCCGAGTTCTTGTACAACCGTGTCGACACCTCAGAATCCGGGGACGCCGTGCTACGCGACCAATGATTTCTCGAGTACTGGTTTCATCGGGACAGCGGGGCGCAACTTCTTCCGTGGTCCTGGATTCTTCAATAGCGATCTCCGCATCCAGAAGGAATTCAAATACCGGGAATTGTTTGGGTTCACTGTGGGAGCGGCAGCGTACAACGTGTTCAACCATCCGAACTTCTTTATCCCGGGAAACGAGATTCACTCTCCGACGCTCGGTCTCGTGACTCAGACCGTAGAAGTTCCAACTTCCCCTTATGGAGCATTCGCAGGATCGGCGGTGGACGGACGCTTGGTCCAAGTGTATGGGAAATTCAGCTTTTAACTGATCTCTCGGTCAATCGGATGGCGAACGTCATGGATGTGGCTCCGCTAATCAGTAGCGAACGCGATCATCGACAGGAACTGATAGACCGCATCACCGGATCTGCGTTCGGGCAATGTGTTAGAAGCCCGAGGGATCACCGACGGAGGAAAACCCGCGAAACGGTTGCTCTCCCGCCGTGCCCCCCGGGCCGTCTCGACGTCTCCTCAAGAGACAATGGGCGACAAAAGGTAGCGTAGCCGTGATTTGCGAGTTCTGCGAGCCCAGCGCGGTATTGTGTCGAGGACCCTAATCCGTTTCCTGCCTGACGAGAAGCTCCCCGTCGTTAGCTCCCTCCCAAGAAGAGCGGCTTTGCCGAGCCGCTCTTCTTTTCGATATCTGAGGCAAAACCTCCCGTTTTCTTGAGGTCGGCTTCGTCCTATCTACGATTGCCCGCTGATACTTCTGCCAGTTCCTGGATTTGTATGTCGAGGCATAAGTTCGTTGAGACACGGTAGCTCAGCGTACTGTTCCGTCGCTGCTTCCATGTCAATGACCAGAGACCGTCGGTACCAAATTGTTTCGGCGCGGTTTTCGAGGATAGAATGAAACGACACACCCTATTTCTAATCCCTTTCGCGAGCTTTACCCTTCTGCTGTCGTCAGTGGCGGGACAGCAAGTCACATCTTCATCTGCTGACGACCCGGCAGACCCAGTAACGGAAGAGAAGACTCTCGTCGCTGCGATTGCTAAGACGGACGACGGAAGCGACAGTTCGGACCTGGCGACTCTGCTGAATAATTTAGCGGCTACGTACGAGTCAGAGGGAAGGTACGGCGACTCTGAACCTTTGTTTCTGCGAGCAATAAGAATGTGGGAGAAGACCTCGGGACCGAAGGATCTCGACCTGGCCACGGGCTTAGCGAACCTGGCTAGACTTTATAAACTGCAAGCACGGTATTCGGAAGCTGAGCCCCTTTATCAACGTTCACTCGCGATCCGCGAAGCAAAGCTCGGGCCTGATGATCCGGCTACGGCGATCAGCCAAGCGGGGTTAGCCGACCTCTACCTCGACGAAGGAAGGTACGCGGACTCTCAGCCGCTAGCGAGAAAGGCCCTCGCGACTCAGACACAGAAACTGAGTCCAGATGACGCTGCTTTGGCCGTGACGTTAACTACCTTGGCAGCGACCGACGAACAGCAGGGCAAATACTCGGATGCCGAGCCGTTGTTTCAGCGCGCGCTGGCGATTCAGGAGAAAGCCTTCGGTACGAACACCCGGGAGACGGCTGTGAGCCTCACGAACCTGGCACGGCTCTACAATGATGAAGGGAAGGCAGAGAAAGCCGAGCCGCTGTGCAAACGTGCAATCAACATAGAGGAAACCGTGCTCGGTCAGAATCATCCGGACCTCGCGATCAGTCTTGACGAGCTGGCGCAAATCTATGCCAGCGAAGGGAGAACAAGCCTAAGCAAGCCCCTGTTTGAGAGGGCACTGAGTGTAGAGAAGGAATCGCTTGGTCCGCAGCACCCCGCGGTTGCGCTTACTTTGCTTAATCTAAGCAGCATCTATGAACAGGAGGGGAAATTAGCGGAGGCCGAATCGCTCCTTCGACAAGGCCAGTCCATTACGGAGAAATCGCTTGGGCCAGACCACCCCGAGATGGCGATTGTCCTGAATGACCTGGCAACCGCTCTTGCAATGCACCGGAAGAATCAAGAAGCTGCGACCCTCTATCAACGCGCGCTGTCTATCTTGGAACGAACGCAAGGTTCGGACCACCTCTTTTACGCGTTGACTCTTGGAAACCTTGGAGCGCTTTACTACAACGAAAGGAACTACGCCGAGGCGAAGCCCAGGCTCGAACAGAGTCTCAACATAATGGAGACAATTCTTAACCCGGAGGATCCCAAATTAGCCCGCGCCGTCGATCGAGTGGCCGCCGTCTACGTGGACGAGGGGCTGTACACTAGCGCCGAACCGCTTTGTCAACGAGCGCTCGACCTGTTACAGAAGTCGCCGTCACCCGATTATCCCGCATTGATCGAAGCCACACAGAATTATGCCGTCCTCTTGCTGAAGACCGGCCGGGCAGCCGAGGCCGAGGGGTTCGAAACCAGAGCAATGGTCTATCAGGCGAAATACAACGAATTGGCCAGAAAACCCTAGTTTGGCACGCTTCATTTTAGCGCCGACAACACACGAAGAGACAGTCGACGAGTTCGTGCTGGCGCCGTTTTTATGTGAGCCGGCGCTACGACGGCCTTCGCTGCAGGTGCGTACGCGTCCGTTCCGTTTGATCGATAGCTAGCACTTCTATCAGTATGCGCAGTCAACGAAGTCTTCTATTTCTTGAGCGATTCAACTTTTACGAGACCATGCGATGAAGCCGGAAAGACTCCAAAATCGGATAATTTGGTCCGGAATATGCGTGACTTGCAGTTTGATTCTTGCCTGCTCACCTGTTTCGGCGCAGACCGGTGTTCAAGAACGAGGGCCCACGCCTGCCGTGGCGACATCGGAATCGTCGACCGGCCTTTCGAACCAGCATTTCCTCAGGCAGCAGGTCGATCTCGTCTTGGCAAACGCTACCGTGCTCGATGCATACGGGCGCGTAGTAACAGGACTCGACGCTAGTGACTTCCGCATTTTTGAGAATGGCGTCGAGCAGGAGATATCCACGTTCTCGAGCGAAGACGAGCCAATATCAATCGGAATTGTTCTTGATGTCAGTGGCAGCATGAAAGACAAGTTCGAGAAATCACGATTGGCGGTGGCTCAATTTCTGAAGACTGCCAACCGCCAGGATGAGTTTTTTCTCGTCTCTTTCAACAGCAGCGCTCAGCTTACGTCTCCTTTCACCGGTGACATTGGAGAGCTGCAGAGCCGTCTGATGTTCATCTTGCCCAAAGGTATGACGGCGTTGTTCGATGCTGTTTACTTGGGGTTAGAGCGCATGAACGACGCCCAGAATAGAAAGCGCGCCCTGCTGATCATTTCCGACGGAGGCGACAACCACAGTCGGTACACCGAGCGCGACGTCCGAAAGGTTCTCGAAGAGTCAGACATTCAGCTTTACGCGATCGGCATATACGAGCCGTTTGGTGTATGCCCAACTATGGAAGAGTGCCAAGGCCCGACGCTCCTGGACAGCCTGACACACTTGAGTGGTGGCCGCGCTTTCCGCGTGGACAACATTGACCAGCTTCCGGACATAGCCGAAAAGATCAGTCTTGAGCTGAGGAATCAGTACGTCATTGGCTATCACCCAAGTAACCGAACGCGAGATGGGAAATGGAGAAAAATCAAAGTCAAGCTTCACCCACCGCGCGGCCTTCCACCTCTGAGTGTGTACGC
>DASYZA010000168.1:0-5448 GCA_035946775.1 Candidatus Sulfotelmatobacter sp.
CCCGGAAGGCAGCATCACTTCTGTCTCCGGTGCGATTGGAGCGAAGTCCACGAGCGCGTGCAGCGGCAAGAACTCCAACGCGGTTTCCTTCACGGTCAGTCCGTGACGATATGGGCGTCGCCACGAGGCGACTTTGTGGGAATCGGCGGTGAGATCATGGTCAACCTTTTCGGTATTTGCCCAACGGAATCTCGGCACATAGCGCCAAACAGCCCGCTCCCAGAACGATAAGCAGAAACAGACTGGGATGCAGCGACACAACACCCAACCCTGAGAGGGCGACGAAAACCGCTGCGAGGAGAAACAGCGGTCCTGTGACGTAGCAGTGGATTCGTCCGCACCGGACTGCATTGGCTAGGCAGCCCGCGCCCATCACGGCAAAAGCTGGCACCCATAGCCAGATTCTCCCGCGACTCCAACTACCGCCCACGATTACAAGGAGAATGGGCAGATACCAGAGAAACCACCCTGCCCAGCCGCCGGTGAGGTCATTGAGAGAACATCCTTTCGTACTGCTCCCACTGTCGTTCATGTGTGACCTCCCCTCTCATCGCCTGTCAGCGATGCGAGTTTCTCTTTCAGCGCAGGTGCAGCACTGATGACCGTGCCATCTGCAAACGCTGGCGGAGTATTTCCCCACTGTGCCTGTCTGGGATAGAGCGCAGCCATATCCCAAAGAATGCCCCCACTTTGGCAACAGCTAGGTGGACTCGTAAGCTGCTGGCGAAGTTCCTTCGCCACAAGATGTTCCCTATCCCAGAACTGCACAACCCGTGGGTCTGGAATTCTTGATTGAACCCATCCGCTTGGTCTTGACCAGTCTGTCGGAAGCATTGGCTCCCATACAACAAGGACGCGAACTCGCGTTGACGGATTCTGCTTCAATATCTCCTCAATCGCGGAAGACCCCCGCAGACAGGTCGGTCAGGTCGGCGACAGCAGCAATACCAACCGGGCTTCGTCACTCTTTTACCGATTCGCAGGCATCCACCTTCCGCTCTCGAAGCTGGATCAATTCCCCGACCTCGCGCAACGAGAAGCCGAGTCCCTGCATTTGCTGGATGAAGTGAAGTCGCTCGATGGTGCCCTCTCCGTACAATCGGAACCGACCTGCGCTGCGAACCGCCTTGGGCACGAGCTTGCGCTTCTCGTAGAATCGGATCGCGTCAACGGTTAGGGAACTGCGTTTCGCGACCTCGCCGATCTGCATCGCTGTGGCTTCAGCTTGGTGATTGGTCGCCATATCAGAATCATACAGTCTGGAGTGCAGTCCAGAGTCAAGCGAAAGGAGGGGCGGAGATGAACATCGCATTCCTGATCGGAAGGATCATCTTTGCTGCGTTTTGGTTGATGGGCAGTTTCAACCACTTCAAGAACCTCAATTACATGAGCGAGTACGCGAAGGCGAGGGGAATACCGTCTCCCAATCTGGCAGTGGCAGGAACCGGAGTGATCCTGCTACTGGGCGGTCTCAGCATGTTGCTGGGCGTCTATCCTGTAGTCGGGATCATTCTTCTGATTGTCTTCCTGCTGGGCGTGTCGTTCCAGATGCACGCCTACTGGAAGGTGGACGACGCACAAATGAAGCAGATCGACATGATCAACTTCACGAAGAATATGGCACTTGTCGGGGCACTCTTGATGTTCTTGCTGCTGCCGCATCCGTGGCCGATGAGTTTGGGGATCGGTTAGCGGCGCACGGCATGTGCGGGAGGTCTTTGCCCGCGAAGTATACGAGCGCAGTGCCATAATGTCGGGAATGGCTTCGGTGCTGCAAATAGCGAGTCCAGACGTCATCCGGTGCTGTGGAGATTTCGAGCAAGCGATGCACACGAGGACGCAGAAAAGTGGGCTGCCCGTGTCGCGGGAGCCTTGTTGTTCGTGCTCGCTGCGTATATCGCGATCACTTCGGTTGCGAGTGTGCTCGGCTACAGCGAACCCAAGCCCACACTTCTAGGAATAGGCATTCTGGTCGCAGCCGCCGCCGTCATGCCGTGGCTTGCGAAAGAAAAGCGGCGGCTGTCAGGAGCTACAGGTAGCGCCGCATTGAGGGCGGACGCCGCCCAGTCCGCTTTGTGCAGCTACCTCTCTCTTATCGCCTTGGCGGGACTGGCGATCAACGCCATCTGGCACGTCAAACGGGCAGACCCGATTGCGGCTCTAGCTGTTCTGCCTTTCATCGTTTGGGAGGGACGGGAAGCCATGCGCGGGAAGGCTTGCGGTTGTTGCTAGTCCCAGCCTACTCGACGCCAACGCCTCGATCTCTTTTTTTGGCGTCGCTCTGGGAACTGGAACTCGCGCAAGTTCCCAGACAGGCCACAACGGATGAACCTGCATGTGGCGTTCTTGAAACCTATTGCAAGGCTGCTGGTTACAGGAGATTCACGTGCGAGCAAAACAAGTTTGCAGCGACGCACATTGCACAGAAAGTTCGTAAAGGCTAAACAACCAGAATTACCATCGTCCCCACTACTGCCGCCAACAAGTTGTGCAGATTGCTCTGCGGTCAAGTCGTCGCCTTACTTGATGTCAGCTTCCTTGGTCTCACGTGCGGTCGGTATCCTCACTTCTGTGATGTGAATTAGATCCTTGTCCGGATAGACGTAAGCCTTCGCGTGCATGTAGTGCCCTTCATGACCCTCAAGAATCGCCGGATTGTCTACATTCCAGACTCTTTGGTCGGTTACGAACCTCAATTTGTCGCCACGTTCCTCGACTGTGCCCATGATGGTTGTCAGCCGAACCCCTGCGGCCGCCCGAGTGTTCGGTGCCTGATTGGGCGCGTCCTGTGAGAGAGCGACGACGACGGTTAGGCAAAAGCACAGAGAGAGAAGGGTCAATAACATGGTTTTCATGAGAGAGTCTCCTGTCCCGTACGATTAGTGCTCGGCGCTTTGTTAAAGGCGGAAAGGCGGAGTTATGTGCTGACTCCGTTCACCTTCTGTTGTTCAGTCACTTCCGACTCCGCTCGCAGCCAATCATCTACTTCGTGCCCCTCTGTTCCGCGTTGCTCATACAGACCGTAGGCACGAAGGCGAATTTCCTCTTGAAGGTCGGGTACGGATTTCGTAACTTTCGTTTGCGTTTGATTTGGAATACCTGCGGGGCTTGTGGGGTTCATTGTGCAGTGCTCCTTTATTATCGTTGCGCTTCCGTGGCTCTCTTGGCTCAGCGCAAATACTAGGGCTTAGACCGGGGAGAAACAAACGGGAGGCACATAAGCGCCTCCCATTTCTCTCGTGATCGTTCTTACGCGGCCTTGCCGTGAACCTTGGTTTCGAGGGTCTTCTCGCTGCCAACATTCACCTTAATCTGCTTGGGCTTGGATTCAGCCTTCTTCGCGAGGTTGATCTTCAGCACGCCCTTGTCATAGTGGGCGCTCACTTGCCCCGGATCGACGGAACTGGGCAGCGTAAACGACCGGGTGAACTCTCCGTACTGCCGCTCGACGCGACGGAAGTTCTCCTCTTTTTCTTCCTTCTCGATCTTGCGCTCGCCATGGACGGTAAGGGCATTCCCCTCGACACGGACATCAATGTCTTTTTCGTCGATGCCCGGAACTTCCAGCTTCAGCGTAATGTTGTGCTCGTCTTCGTAGATGTCCACGGGCGGTGCGAAGCTGGTGGTTGTTAACGCCTCTTCTGGGCTTTCGGGGCTATACGACTCGCGGAAAAGACGGTTCATACGGTTCATGCGGTCTTGCATGGTCGAGAACTCACGAAAAGGCTCCCAACGGGTCAATAGGGTCATATAACGCAGTTCCTCCTTGGAGGTAATCTAAGAGGAAAAACTTCAGATGGGCTGACTTAGTTCAGGGAACCTGAAAGAGTAAGAAGAGGTAGCTTGCTCAGTTACAAGGCTAGGCTTCTGCGCAGCCGTTGTCAAGTTGTGCCGAGCGTCGGCAGCCTCGCGCTGGTCGAGGCGACGGCGTAGGGACAACAGGGCGGGCGTAGAGGCAGCGTTCCAAGTAGTACCGATCACGGAGGCGACGACTGTGAAATCCCTGATCGAGAAGTTTCGGGAAAAGTACGGGGCGAAGGACGTGAAAAAGTATTATTCGAAATTTGACGTGGCGGTTGTGGTTCAACTGACCTGAACTGAAAGCGTGTTGCCTCTGATGCCGGGACTAAGCCACGCCGCTGAAGATCGCCTCGACCTGTAAACCCCACGCTTCAAGTAGCCACTCAGGAATGTAGACCCGATTCCGGTTGTGCTGACACCAGCGTTTTAGCTCAGCCGAGGAGACGTACTCCAGCTTGGTGAGTGCTACCCGTTTGACCAGTATTTCGAACTCGGTCGGAAGAACACGAAGGGGCAGCGGAGGCTGACCCCAGTTGGGATTGCCACGCCTGCGTCTCCCACCTGTTAGCGCGATGGTTCTAGCCATAGTTCCTGATGTTAAGGAAACAGAGCGCCTGAAGTACGAGGAACTCGGCTTCTAAATCGGGCCCTTTCCCGGCATCTCTGCTCGCTTCACTGAATCGAACGCGCGGCAGCGGAGAAGACCTTATTGGCATTCGACCCGACGAGCCGAACGGTTCCCTCCACGAGGACAAGAATCATCGCGAGCATCACCGCGTACTCGGCGATGTCTTGTCCGTTCTGTTCCGTCCACAGCCTGCGTAGTCGTGACACGTTGCACCCCCGTCATTCTCAATTAGCTCCGAAGGAATGAGTACAATGAAATGGGGGTGACAGTGGTACAGAAGATCAACTATCCGAGAAAGAGGCTGGCGCTCACCCCCGATTTGATCGAGATTCTGCGCCCACTGCATAAGGTTGTCAAGACGGACTTCAGCGGCGGGTTCACTTGCCCAAATGCCAGACCGAGGATCAGGTTGCACGCGGCGAGGATCAGGGAATAAGGATGCCGGGAACCAATGTGCCCGGAGTCATCACGGCGGGAACCTTCTATGAGGACGACAAGCGAGTCTTCTGGGACGTGCATCACCCGGAGAAAACCATCGTCATTGACCTGCATGACGAGCGGTACAGCGAGTTGATCGTGGAAGTGGCTGATCCTGACGCAGCGGTGAAGCTCATCCAGAGCGCGTTGTGATGTTGCCCATAAGCCATGGAAAAATGAGTTCGCATCCTTCCCAATCGACCCAGACTTATCCCGTCAGGCGCATCCTGTCTGCCGTGTTCGTTGCATACCTGACCAACGCATTGTTAATCGTGGGGATGGAGCAACTGCTTGGCAGATTGTTTTTCCAAACGAGATACTTCGTGGCTGATGTATTGACCCAATCTGCCATTCAAGTCGGCTGCGGCTATCTCTGCGCCCGAATCTCGAACACAAGGGCAGCGATTGCGGGTCTCATCGCAATCGGACTTCTGGTGGGTGCGATCTCGCTTTTAGCATCGTGGCGTGGTGAGCCTCATTGGTACGCTATTGCGCTTCTCTCGGTGTATGCTCCGTGCGTTTGGCTTGGATACAGTGCAGCA
>DASYZA010000169.1:0-2358 GCA_035946775.1 Candidatus Sulfotelmatobacter sp.
CTGACCCAGCCCCCGAAAACTGGACCACGTAAAATGTGAGTTCTCCCCAACCCAGGAGAGGAGAACTGCAATGAAGGGCACGCGACACAGCGAAGAGCAGATCATCGCGATCCTGAAGCAAGGTGAGGCCGGATTGACGACGGCGGAGTTATGCCGGCAGCACGGGATCACGGAGCAAACTTACTACCGCTGGAAGGCGAAGTATGGCGGGATGGACAGCAGCGAAGCCAAGAAGCTGAAGCAACTGGAGGACGAGAACCGGAAGCTGAAGCATGTGGTGGCCGATCTGACGTTGGATAACCGGGCGTTGAAAGACGTGCTCTCAAAAAACTGGTAACGCCTGCGGGACTTCGGGCAGTCGTGAGCTACGTCGAGGTCGAGTACCAGATGAGCGAGCGGCACGCCTGCAGGCTGATGGGATTAGGACGATCGACGCATCGCTATCGTGCCCGGAAGGGTCGTGACGCTATGCTGCGCATGCGGTTGAAAGAGTTGGCCGCCCGGCGCATGCGGTTCGGGTATCGGCGGCTGACGGCCATGCTGGGGCGGGAAGGAATGCAGGCCAATCACAAGCGAGTGTACCGGCTGTATCGCGAGGAAGGATTGGCGATGAGGATTCGGCAACGACGGCGGATCCGCTGGACTGGCGCGGCAGTTAAGCCTGCGGCGAGCCAGCCGAACGAACGTTGGTCGATGGATTTCGTGACGGATTGCGTGAGCAGCGGGAAGGTGATTCGGATGTTGACCATCGTGGACGATTACACGCGGGAATGTCCGGCGATCGAGGTGGACATATCGTTGGGCGGATTGCGAGTGCGCCGGGTGTTGGATCGGATCGCCAGCGAGAGAGGATTGCCAGAAGCCATTGTCCTCGACAACGGGCCGGAGTTTCGCGGACGGGCATTGGCGGCCTGGAGCGAAGAACGCGGCGTGCGACTGGAGTTCATTCAGCCGGGCAAGCCGGTGCAGAACGCCTATGCCGAAAGCTTCAACGGCCGATTGCGCGACGAATGCCTGAATGCGAACTGGTTCACCAGTTTGAGTGACGCACGGCGCAAGATCGAAACTTGGCGGCAGGATTACAACCAGCAGCGTCCGCATAGCTCGCTGGACTACTTGCCGCCCGCAGAGTTTGCCAGGAAAGCAGCGGAGATAACGGAATGAGGAAAGCTAGTACAAGGCTGCCAGAGCAGGGGACTCAAACGCCGTCCCCTGCTCCGGACCTCATCCCCGCTGAAACCAAACATCAACCGAGAACTCACATTGCGATTGGTACAGCAAACGGGGGCACTTCATCTCGGCTCCGCTTCTTGCGCTAGCGCTAGGAGTAATCACCGTTGTGATTCAGCTTCGCCAGTCGGAAACTCAACGCCAACAGGCGAAGACAAGTCACCTTCAGTATCAGCTCGCTCTCTTTGAAAGGCGCATGAAAGTGTTCGATGCGACGATGACGTTCATTGCTCTTGTAATGCGCGAGGCACAGATTAAGACCTTTGAGCCGCTGTTCGGATTGAAAGCCAACACCGCAGAGAGCCAATGGCTGTTTGGCTCAGACATTTCCGAGTACATTGATGAACTCTTCAAGAAGGGAAATAGACTGCGCACAATTTACGCGACAAGGCTGCCGGGAGACATCACTCGACCCGAAGATATTCCAGTGGATGCGGAGATAAATGAGTGGTTCTCTGCGCAGGTCGAAAAGAATCTGGCGAGAGACAGGTTCTTGAAGTACATGGATTTCAGGGAGCCTTGATTCTAGAGCGCACCACGGGGGTAGAAATCTTGCAGTGCCAGTCTATTCCTTCGGACATTCAATGAAAATGCCCGATTCCTTTATCTTCGCGAACTCTTGCTCCGTACCGACATGCGAAAGGAACCTCATTCCGGCGCGGTCGCGTTTGTTTTCCAATGGCGTAATGTCGGCAAGTTCTCCGTCCCGGTCTCGAATCACCGAATGAGCGGTCAACCCGATTGAGGCACCAAAATCCGCATAAGTTACCCATCCTCTGACCACGACTGTACCCGGATTTTCTTTGACCCATTTGTCCGCGTTCTGATGACACGCACTCTCGACAGGCAGACTGCCGTCTGCGAAAGATACTTCGCGAAATGCGACCTGCGAGGCGTGCGCCAGTCGCTCACAGATGGACTTCACGTATTCGGTTCTCGTCATCGGAATCTAGAATACGCGAAACCTCCCCTGTATGACTGCTTTGGGCCTCAGCGATCACCCAAAACCGGCCAATGGTTATCACCTGAAAACCGGCCAACGAGAATAGCGTCCGGGACATTGACTCCCATGGTGGCCTGTAGCCTCCGTGGGCATGGGCAATGTCTTGAACGAAGAGAAGAAACAGC
>DASYZA010000170.1:0-4608 GCA_035946775.1 Candidatus Sulfotelmatobacter sp.
TCGGGCAGGTCAATGTCGGCAGCAACTCCTCGCTTTCTCTGGTCCTGACGAACTCCGGCTCATCGAGCGAAACGCTCACCGCGTTTCAGGTGGTGGGCAGCAGCTTCGGAGTGAGCGGCCCCACGCTTCCGATCACGCTCAATAAAGGACAAAGCGTCACCCTCAGCGTCACCTTCACGCCGTCAACGACTGGATTGCTCAACGGAAGCGTCTTCGTCCCTGGCCCCAACCTCAACGTTCCCATGTCCGGCACCGGCTCGACGGCCACCGCCGGCCAACTCAGCGTGACGCCGTCAACTTTGAGCTTCGGCAGCATCGACATCGGAAGCACGGGCTCGCAGCCTTCGACTATCACGGCCAGCGGAGGAACCGTTACTGTATCTTCCGCTTCCAGCAGCAGTTCCCAATTCACTGTCTCAGGAGCTTCCTTCCCCTTGATCTTGAACTCCGGGCAGAGCGCGCAGGTGAACATCATCTATGCGCCGAGCACCAGCGGATCCGCCTCAGCCACGCTGACATACACCACCTCATCAAGTTCCAGGAGTACCGAATCTCTCTCCGGCACCGGCGTCTCGCCAACTTACAGCGTAAGTCTCACCTGGACTGCGAGCACGTCATCGGTAACCGGCTACAACGTCTATCGTGGGACGACCTCCGGCTCTTACACGAAAATCAACACTTCGCTCGACCCCAACACCACCTACACCGACAACAGCGTCATCGCTGGCACCACCTACTACTACGCAGCCACAGCAGTAAACTCGAGCGGCCAGGAAAGCGGCTACTCCTCTCCCATTCAGGTCTCCATTCCTTAGCGCAAATCAGGACAGTTTCACTTGTTGTCATCCCAGCCGCCGCTTGCCATTCCTTTGAAATGGCAAGTGGAGTGCTAGGGACCGTGTGTTCTCTCGCGCAACGCTCGAACGCACCCGCCTGTGTTACCTTTACCAACACTGGTGTTTGTGAGTCCACACCTGATCTTCTGCCAGACAGTTTCATCAAACGAATGTTCTTGAGGGAGATCTCTTGCGCCAAGCTCAATTCGCTCTTTTTCTGCTTTGTTTGCCCGTATCAACCGTACTTCTAGCCGCCCAGAACACCTCCACGCCTGCTCCTCCTCATGAGAAGTCCACTCATCTGAAGCACGTTCTCGTCATCGCTCAGACCAAAGGGTGGGAGCACGATTCCATTCCCGATGGCATGGCGGCGATCTACAACATGGGTCACGACACCGGTCTCTGGGACACCACTCTCCGCACCGACACTGAACTCATCACGAAAAAAGATCTTGGCAGGAATTCTAAGAATCTCGACTACTTCGACGCTCTCGTCTTCGTCAGCACCACAGGTGAACTCGATCTCGACGACAGCCAGAAGCGCGACATGATGTCGTTCATCAAAGACGATGGCAAGGGTTTCGTCGGCATCCACGCCGCGCTCGACACGAATTACAAGTGGCCAGAATACGGCGAAATGATCGGAGGCTGGTTCGACCAGCATCCCTGGTCCACATTCAACGCGCCCATCATCAACGAAGACCCGACCTTCCCCGCCGTTCGCCACTTCCCGCATGAGTTCGTCAAATACGACGAGATCTATCAGCCGAAGGACTGGTCGCGCGACAAGGTGCACGTGCTGCTCAGCCTGGATCCGACGAAGCTGAATTACGACAACAATCCCCGCATTCACCGCTCCGACCACGATTTCGCTGTCGCTTGGGACAAAATGTACGGCAAGGGCCGCGTTTTCTATTCCACGCTCGGCCACACCGAAGAATCCTGGAGCGATCCCGACATCCGCAAAATGTATTTCGAAGCGGTGAAATGGGTCCTTGGCATGACCGAAGGCAGCACCGCTCCTCATCCGCGGCCACAAATGTCTGGCGAGGCCCGCTGACCGGTAATGATGAATCTTCTCCGATCAACCTCCAGCTGGATCCCCTGCGCACTGATCGTCTGCGCAGTAACTATTGCGCCTGTGAACGCGCAGCAGACCGCGCCCGTTCCGCGGAAGTCCTATCCACCCGATCTCGTCCAGAAAGGAGCCGCGCTCTTCCGTCAGGACTGCTCCTTCTGCCACGGCCGCGACGCCACCGGTGGCGAAACCGGCCCCGATCTTACCCGCTCCCGTCTGGTCCGAAGCGATATCAACGGCGACAAGATCAGCCTCGTAATCCGCAACGGACGCCCTGACAAAGGCATGCCTCCGTTTGACCGCACCGACGATCAGATCGCCAGCCTCGTCGCCTTCATTCACACTCAGCAGAACAACGCCGCGACTGCCAATGCACGCGGAAACGGCGGCCGCAAAGGCGTCGATCCGTCCGATCTCCAGACGGGCAACGTTGAAGCGGGAAAGAAATTCTTCGAAGGCGCTGGCGGATGCTCCAGTTGCCACTCGCCCACCGGAGACCTCGCCGGAATCGCCTCCCGATATAAAGGCCTCGAACTTGAAGAGCAGATGCTCTACCCGCGCCGCGCGAAATCAAAGGTCGCTGTAACCCTCGGCTCGGGTGAGACGATCACCGGCAGGCTAGCGTATCTCGACGAATTCACCGTCGGACTCATCGACGACACAGGTTTCTACCATTCCTGGCGAACCCGCGACGTCCAGTACAAAGTCGATTCGCCCGCCGACGCGCACGTGGATCTTTTTCCCAAATACACGGACGAGAACATTCATGACCTGATGGCGTATCTGCAAACGTTGCGCTAGCCGCCGTCTCAAATGATTTGGGAAGAGCCCGGCTTAAGCCGGGCCGTCAGGATGGCGGCACGATGCGGGGCTTTAGCCCCTGAGGGCAGCGGGACGCGTGATTTGATCTGAACTTTCAAGAGGGCCACAACCAGCATGAGTTTCATCTGCAAAAGATTCTTGACCGCATCGATCGCACTCCTCGCATTAACTCCCGATCTCGCTCGAGCCCAGGGAGCCACTCCGCAGATGCTCCTGCATCCACCCGCCGACAGCTGGCCCATCTACCACGGAGATTATTCCGGACGCCGTCACAGCTCTCTCCAGCAGATCACTCCGCAGAACGTCAAGAATCTTTCCCTCGCCTGGGCCTTCCAGACCCACCAGCAATCCGAGATAAAATCCTCGCCTCTCTTGGTTGACGGAATCCTCTACTTCACCGTCCCCGAAAATATCTGGGCAGTCGATGCCCGCTCGGGTCATCAGATATGGCATTACACGCATCCCCGCAGCCCCGGCGAACACATCGGGCATCGCGGCGTCGCCATGTACAACCAATATCTTTTCTTCGTGACACCCGACGCCCACCTCATCTCGCTCAACGCGAAAAACGGAACCGTTCGCTGGAACGTACAGATTGCAGACGTAACTAAGGGCTACTGGACCAGCATGGCTCCTCTCGTCGTCGGCAATCATGTGCTCGTCGGAGTCTCCGGAGACTTCGACAATCTCACCGGGTACATCCGTTCCATCGATCCTGAAAACGGCGCGACGCAGTGGCAATGGAATTCCACTCCTCCGGCCGGGACACCCAACCAAACCACCGGCGGCATGACCTGGATGACCGGCACCTACGATCCCGACTTGAATCTCGTCTACTGGGGAACCGGCAATCCCACGCCGGTCCTCAACGGCTCGACGCGCCCCGGTGATGATCTCTACACCTGCTCGATCGTTGCCCTCAATCCCGATACCGGCAAACTCGCCTGGGCATTTTCGGTCTCGCCGCACGACACGCATGACTGGGATGCGGTTGAAACTCCCGTCCTCGTCGACGGAGATTTTCACGGCCAGCCGAAGAAGATGCTCATGCAGACTTCGCGCAACGGTTACTTCTTCGTTCTCGACCGCACGAATGGCAAGAGCCTGCTGACCGTTCCCTATGGCCCGGTCAACTGGAGCCTCGGCGTCGACAAGCAAGGCCGTCCCATTCCCAATCCCGAGAAAGAGCCAGCGGCCGACGGGCGCTTGATCGCTCCCGATGAAGGCGGCCTTACCAACTATCGCTCTCCCAGTTTCGACCCGAAGAATGGCCTCTTCATCGTCGATGCCCATCCCAGCTGGAGCATCTACTTCGCCAAGCCCGCCGACGGACTCTACGGATGGGCTGGCGCCGACTACGATGTCTGGGGCAAAGCCGTTCTCGATGCCATCGACTATCAGACCGGGAAGATTCGCTGGACGCACGAACTCGGCCCATGGGGTTCCGGGGCCGGAGTCCTCACCACCGACTCCGGCCTGACCTTCACCGGCGATGCCATGGGCAACTTCCTCGCTCTCGATTCCACGGACGGCAAGACGCTCTGGCACGCGGGCTCCGGCTCGGAGATCGTAAGTTCTCCGATCACTTACGAGCTCGACGGACGCCAGTTCGTCCTCACGAGCAGCGGCGGAGTCCTGTTCGCCTGGGCCCTTCCGGAATGATGGCTGTCGCCTCTTCGTTCACGCGCTCGACGCAATACAATCTACTGTTTCATTCATCCAGAGGATCCCGATGATATCTCGTCGCAATTTCCTGTCCGCTCTATCGGCACTTCCGATCTCGCGTCTTCTTCCTCGCAGATCATCCTCAAAACTTGCAGCACTATCATCTTCGTCTTCCATTGAAGATCCAATCAAATTCGTGAAGATCTC
>DASYZA010000171.1:0-2150 GCA_035946775.1 Candidatus Sulfotelmatobacter sp.
CTGCGTGCGCATGGAACTGGGCGAGCCCGATGCTTCAGGCCGTAGGCGGCCGGTCCCGAAGGCCGGATCGGAATTCGATCTGCCGTTGTCGGTCGCGGTGATCGCGATCGGTACAAGCGCGAATCCTATCGTGCAGAGCACGACCCCGGGGCTCGGCACGAACAAGCGAGGCTATATTCAGGCCAGCGAAGAGACGCAACGCACCACGCGCAAAGGCGTCTTCGCCGGAGGCGACATCGTCACCGGTAGCGCGACCGTGATCCTGGCCATGGGCGCCGGACGCCGCGCCGCAAAGTCCATTCACGAATACCTGACAAAAGGGGAATGGTAACTCAACATTTTCTAATTCCCATCGTTTCGCGGAAGCGCCGGTGCTGATTCACCACCGGGCGCGATAGAGGTATACCAATCGATGTTGCGAGTGAAATACATCACTGCTGCTATGGCGAGGAAGCTCGCCACCGCTCCCACCAGCAGCGCGTTATCTTCAAGTCGCAAGAGCAGGTAGATGAAACAGTAAAGAAGACTGAACACGACGAAAGCGCGAACGGCCTGAACCATACTGGTGAAGATCCACTTTGCGTTCACCGAGAGCAGCAGGACGGTAGCACCGCCGCCCAGCAGGAAGCCCCAATCAAATCCAACTCGTTCCGCAAGCGAGAGTAGCAGTAGATAGAAGATCAGCTGCGCCAAGCCAACCAGAACGTACTGCGCTGGATGCACGCGCTTACGGGCGGTCACTTCAAAAATAAAATAAGACAGAAAAACTAATCCGACGAATAGCGGCACATATTTCAAGGAGCGAGTGACGGACTGGTACGGATCGGCCACCTCGATGAACGACACTCCCAATGCCGAGCTGTCCAGATTGCTCACGGCAACGTTGGTACCCTCGGCGCGAACCCCGCGCGCGATGAAAGGTACGAGCCACTCCGCGCTAAAACCTTGGGCAGATACACTACGTTTAATCGGAAGGAATGCTCCATCAAAACTCGGACTCGGCCAGTCGCCATCGACGGTTAGATGCGAGGTCTTGCCATATGCCAATACAGCCAGTCGCTGCGCGCCCGAAAAACGCACAGCTGCGGTCACGCGAAAATTCCCATTCGGCTGCGCGATATTTTTCGCACTCACTCCCAGATATGTGAGGGGAAGTCTCTGCGCACTTGTGTAATCGGCAATGCTATCGACCGGGACAAAGGTCGCCGTTTTGCCGTCCGCGGTGAGTGTGCCGTCGGCCAGCGCGGCGTGGGCATTACTTACCCCAACCACTATGGTCGCGCGTGCCCAATCCAAGGTTGCATTCACTGGTGCCGCAGACGGTATTCCCTCCAGGTCGAAAGTTGCGTCGAATTTGAGATCTGACTCAAAAACCGGAACTCTAAACAGGGAACGGCGGCGTTCCTCCGTCCGCACCTTCACTGCAGCATCGCCCTGAGCCGGAAACACGACGTACACTCCTGTCTCCGCAACTCCTCCCTGATAGCTCGATGGGACCGAGTAAGGAATCGCGAGCACTGGCCCAAGAAAGACCTGTTGCCCACCCACGTGGCCGCTGATCTCCTGCATTACACTCTTGGCCCGATCAGCTCGGTCCTCTACGACACTAGTGACGAAGACCGCCGGGATCGCCATGAGCAAGGCAAGAAAACCGACCACCAGCAACTTGGTTCCCATCGACCGCGATCGATTGCGGATCAGGGTAGTCAAAGACTGACTGGACGGTTCGTTCAAAGCGTCCTCCGATCTTCAGGCCCGTGCTTGAGCGAGTCGGATAAAGACTATCACAGAGTACTTTGTATAGTAAAGCAACAAACTAAAGATGTCAAGTAAGGTCTGGCGAACCTGGTGGAACGTGCCAGATCGTCTATTCGAAACGGATCTCGATGAACGCATCTGCACGCGAGAAGGGCGACGACAGTTTCGCGAGCCAGTACTTACGCGTGATGGTCTTGCGAGCCTTCGGCCAATCCTCCGGGGGCAACAACCGCGCCTTCGCGGCAAACTCCGGACCCGTCACTTTTCCGCCGATCGTGCACGGCGCCACGTTTACTTGAGGATTGTTTCGAACTCGCTTCGTCTTGCCCATATCGCTGCGCGTCATCACGTAAAGCTTGTCGTCTTCTTCGCCAAACCATACCGGCGTTGGC
>DASYZA010000172.1:0-1663 GCA_035946775.1 Candidatus Sulfotelmatobacter sp.
TCAAAGCCGTATCGTTCGATTAAATCCGGGCGCTGCCCGTGCCTTCCCATTCCCCGTTCTCCCGTCAGACGCATTCGTTGAGAAGCCGCAAATCCGAGGTACTGCATGGCGGCTCTCTTCGAGATCAGTTGTTCCCGATGGGAGCCAATGAATTTTTCCCATGTATCGGACGACGACAGGGTATTCGCCGCAAAGAGATAATGCAGGATGGCCGGATTTCCCTTTCGAATTAGCTCTCCCCACCTATGCAGCGAGTAGGTGGTTACGTCCACATCGTCCGCGGTGTTCTTTTCTGTGGCCGAACCGGAAGACCACACATAATGCTCAAGAGGCAGAACGCCTAAAATCCGCTCTGGTGGCTCGATGTAGCAGCATAAATGTCAAGGTCGTCATATCCGCTTACTTTTGCTCCGTGCAACTGCGAGCCGCCGACAAACAGATGAATAACGATTCTGTCTTCAGCGGAAAGCCAGCGTCGAGTACGTGCTTCACTAGATCGTGTTGTTGTGACTCCATATCAGGATCAGAATACGAGCCTCTTGCTTTCATTCTTGGTCAGTTCGTCGATAATCGAGTCGTATTCCTCTCCGCAAAATCCGAAGCGTACACATAACTCCTGGTTTAACCACTCTTCCTCGATGCCTTCTCGATCGAGTCTGCCGTTCAGAAAAAGATCGAATGTGCCGTTGCTCCTTCTGACGATTTCGAGTACCGTGTTCCCGGTTTGCTTTGAGTCTTTTCGAGTCCGGCTCATGAGGCCATTATGCCCCACGCGGCCGCACTGTCGTAAGCAGACTGTTGTGCTCAAATTGGCTGGAGGACACCTGATGGCTGCTCTCAGCGAAGCAACGTGGGAAAAAGTCCGTGCCCTCTTCCCTCCGACAAAACATGAGGAAGTTGCAGCCTTACTTCAAAACCAATGCGGCAACAACCTACCGTTCCTCGGAACGGAAACTCCTGAGGGATTAGAACGCTTTCGCTTTGCCGTCCTCAAGTTGAGCCAGGGAAGGATGGACAAACTCCGAGATGCGGTGAAGCTCGCTAATACCGACTGGCGTGATCTGCTTGTGGCCGCTGGGTTCGCTGATTCTGCGGACTCACACAAGCACTGGAACCTCGCCTGATTTGCGTACTACGCCCTTTCTCCGAACGGTGGGCTCTCCCCCTGCTCGATTCATCTCTGTCGGCTCCAATTGCTATCTGTCTTTTCATCGACTTGCATGTCATGACACGATTGTCCATCCCCTTTCGTCACGACGTTACGTTCCTGCAGGAACACTCGTTGTTCCCGACCGAGCAGCGGACGAAGGCCCCGCACGCTCACGGCAGCCCAAAGGCATAGATCGCGCTGCCGGCAGCGATCACCACGTACTCTTTGCCGTCAATCGCGAACGCCATGGGTGGAGCATAGACCGCGCCTCCCATCTGGAAATGCCAGACCGGCTTCAGCGACGCCGCGTCGAAGGCAATGAAGTTTCCTTCGGCATCGCCGCTGAAGACGAGTCCTCCTGCGGTCGAGAGTACGCCCGACCACGTCGGCGAGGTGTGCTGAAACTTTTCTTTGATCTCGCCCGTCGCCGGATCGATCGCCTTCAGAAATCCCAGATATGGTTTCGCGTCTTCCGACGGAAAATACGCGCTGCCGTAATAGGCATGTCCCGCT
>DASYZA010000173.1:0-1696 GCA_035946775.1 Candidatus Sulfotelmatobacter sp.
GGACCTTCAGGCCCGATCTTTACTACCGGCTGAATGTTTTTCACATCGAACTGCCTCCGCTGCGTGATCGGCGCGAGGACATCCCGCTGCTGGTCGAGCATTTTGCGCGGAAGTTTGCGCTGGCGATGAACAAGCACATTATTCGCATCTCGCCCGGTGCGCTTGCGCAACTGCAGGAACAGCCGTGGATGGGGAACGTCCGCGAATTGGAGAATGCAGTCGAGCGCGCCATGGTTGTGGCCCAGGAACCGGAACTGCGCGAGCAGGACTTCATCTTCAAGCAACAGCCTACGCCTGCCCTGGCGGGGGGCCGCAGCCTGGATGAAATCGAGCGGGCGCATATCCTCCGAGTGCTCGAGGAATGTGGCGGAAATCAGAGCCGCGCAGCCGACGTGCTCGACATTGACCGGGTGACGCTCCACCACAAGCTGAAGCGGTACGGATGGAGTCGCACTCCTGCCGGAAGCAGGAACTAGAATCGGAGCGGGCACTCAGAATGAATCTCGTCCACCTGCTTCGCGTTGGTACGACCGAATTGTCGGTTCTCGAGGACTTGCGCGACGCCCTGCCCCGCTGCCTGCCGATCACGTGCGAAATCCTGCCGTTCGATCTTGATCCTGCGCCGTCGTATCATCCCGAGCGCCAGCAGTTTCATTCGTCCGAATTGCTGGAGCGCGTGGTGAAGTTGGTGCGGCCGAGGGATTGGCGGTTCCTTGCGGTGGCCGACGTCGATCTCTATATCCCGATTTTGAAGTACGTGTTCGGCGAAGCGCAGATTGGCGGACCGTGTGCGCTGGTGTCGACTTATCGATTGCGGCAGGAATTCTACGGTCTCGACAAGGACGACGTCCTTCTTAGGGAACGTCTGCTGAAAGAAGCAGTTCACGAACTGGGGCACACGCTCGACCTGCGCCACTGCCAGGACTATCGCTGTGCGATGGCCTCTTCGCACGCCGTGGAGTGGATCGATTTGAGGGGAAGCACGTGTTGCAGTTTCTGCCAGGTTCAGGTCGAGTCGAGGCTGGCGTTGTCTGAGAAGACCGGATAGGACTCGTTCGGGGCTCTATCCTCGCGATCTGTTCCTTAAGCGCCAACTTGCCTGCGGTCATGCGGCGGCGATCTTGTAGTATGAGGCAAGGATAGGCACGAAATTGTGGGCGACGTGGCGGCGCTCGTTTGAAAAGAGTGGCCATACCGCGAATGAGAGATTCTTCAAACAGATGCCGATGAGATCACGCCGGACTGTACTTTTTTACGCTTGGGTGCTGGCGTGCACGTCGGTCTTGATGTCCATCCTCGCAAGTGCACAAACTGAGGACCCGTTTTCAATCCGGGTTGAGTCGAACCTGGTCCTGATCCACACGGAGGTTTATGGCCAGAAGAACATGTACACCGCCACTGATGCTTACAGGGAGTGCCGGATTGCTGATCAGCAGAGGTTCAACAACCTGCCGTTTTCCGTGCCCTCTGCTGCAAGCGATTGTTTGCGCGACTTTGTAATCCATGGCCTTGGTGCGAAAGACTTCCATGTTTTTGAGGATGGCGTGGAACAGAAGATCGACAGCGTTCGATACGAACAAGAGGCACTGTTTACTGCTCGCGATAACTTTGGACTCCATGCTGAGTGGTCACACACACCCCAAGCGAAATGGAGCACCATCGATCTGGGAACCCTTTGGGAGCCGGCTCCATTGAA
>DASYZA010000174.1:0-2304 GCA_035946775.1 Candidatus Sulfotelmatobacter sp.
GAGGACTTGAGATTGAACAGTTCTTCCTGCGCGAGTACAGCGAGGAACGCTCGTTGCTGTTCGCTTTGCGGGAGCGGATGGCGGAACACCCGGTACTGGTCACGTTCAACGGCAAATCGTTCGATTGGCCTCTGCTAGAAACTCGCTATCGCATGAGCCGCAGAATCTCTGTCCCGACCTTTCGGACGCACCTCGACTTCCTTCACCCGGCACGAAATCTGTGGCGGCTGCGCCTCGGGTCGGTGCGGCTGTCAGAGCTCGAACGGCATGTATTGGGCTGGGACCGAGGAGCGGATCTGCTCTCAGGTCTGATTCCGCAGATCTATTTCGATTTCTTGCGCGGGGGGCCACCGGAACGGCTCGTCCCGGTCCTAAACCACAACCAGATGGACCTGCGTGGTCTGGCGGCCCTGTCCAGCCGGATTCTCTCGTTGCTCGGTGTCGCTGAAAACCTCGGACAAGACGGGCTGGAACTGTTCGGCGTGTCCCGGATCTGCGAGAAGCGCGGCCAGCACACGCGTGCCCGCAAGCTTTACGAAAAGTCGATTGCATCCTTTCTGCCGACCGAAACCGATCGAGCGGCGCGGCGTTCCCTTGCAAGGCTCGCAAAGCGCGAAGGCGATTTCGAGCTGGCCTGTGAGCTTTGGAAAGATGCGGTCGGCAATTCACGGCACGGCTATGAGGCTTACGAGCAGCTGGCGATTTACTACGAACACAAGGCGCGTGATCCAGAGCAAGCCCAACAAATAGTCCGGCGGGCACTCAACGAACTTCGCCGCGCCTTTCAGGTAGGGGATATCACGCCCGGTGCTTATCAAGAATTCAAGGCAAGATTTGATCGACGAATGGAGCGGCTGGAAAGGAAAAGCCGGAAGCCCCTGTTGGACGTCCTGGCCATGCAACCTGAAGCTTAACGGTGAATGAGATGGAGGAAGGACGGAAACGAGTTCTGGGAATTATGGCCAGCATTCTGGTGTCTCGCCATCTAAAGACGACAGAAGATCTGCACGACAGCCGGCCCAGTCCGCGGACGGAGTCGCTGATTGGATCGGCCGTGCAATGGGCAGATCGGATCATGCGAAGGATCGATGGAGCTTTTGGAGATTCCAATAGTGACAGACACCGCTCTTAAACATTCGGTTACAGGGTTGATGCACAAGCGATGAGATGCAGAATGTCGCAGCGATCTCCCAACTGCTGAAGCCCTATGATGCCCGTCTGATGCGCTGCTATCCGGTGAGCAGTGGAGATCACGCCAACTCAGAATCGGCTTTTCGTCTGACAAGAACAGAAACAAGGAAGGCTGTTCGTTGCGGTAAGATGCTCCAGCATGAACGCCTTTCCTGAGTTCATGAAGAATCCCCGCGAACCGAATTGCGAAGTCGAATCAGGCAACTCCCGGCGTCGAGGGATACGTGTTCGACGGAGCCGATGAAAGCCAAATGGCATTTTGGACATGCACCCATACGTTGCTGATTGCTGGAAAGCGAATCCTTATCAAAGCTGGTGACGAGTATCTGATTCCTCGTGGGGTGCACCACGGCGGGGAGGTAATGGCGGGAACGAGGACAATCCATGTATTCGGTGGACATCGTGCTGATCGGGAGGGGAAGGCATGAGTCCGGTTGCTGACAATCCGGTCATTGTTCCAGATCGCGATCTCGAACGAGAGAGGAAACCCGGCGAGTCGGAACCTCCACGCATCCGCTGCCCGCTGTGCGGATGGTCGCCACGAAAGGAAGACAAATGGTTTTGCACCTGCGGAATCGAATGGAATACTTTCGATACGGGAGGCGTGTGCCCAGCCTGCCTCCATCAATGGACTGAAACGCAGTGCCTCTCTTGCAGTCGATGGTCGCCGCACTCGGGCTGGTATTCGAAGTGAGAACCCATTGCCTGCTGAGGCTTCCTCAGAGCGAATAATCCCCAAGCGATGCTAGAATCGCTCGCCGGGAGCAGATTTACCGCCCGATTGGGCGTGAATCACAGCGGGTGCTGTCAAGATTTCCGTAGCAGTCTACTGTGCCACTGGGGAGAGGTCTCTAATGGGCAAGAAGAGGAAAAAGATGCGGGGTAGAGTCGAGAAGATCATCAAGCCAGTTAGTCCAATGGAGCCCGAGAAAGCGCAGATCACCATCCCTGAGGCTGACGATCTGTATCGAGAGGTTCGTGTAGAAAACGTTCTGACTGATGAGAGTGGCGAGAAGGCCAGTCTTAAGCCGGGAGCAGAGGTGGATGTCATCGTTGAAGCGGACTCAAGTGCCACGATGAAAAAACCCTCGAAGCTTTCATAAGCTCACCTTC
>DASYZA010000175.1:0-2366 GCA_035946775.1 Candidatus Sulfotelmatobacter sp.
CGTCGGACTCGGCCCGCTGATCGGCGAAAGGACTTGGGGCGGAGAAGTGGGCATTACTGGATATCCTCCGCTTATCGACGGTGGTTCCGTAACCGCGCCCAGCCTCGCGTTTTTCACTACGGAAGGGCATTGGGGAATCGAGAACACAGGCGTTCCTCCCGATATTGAAGTCGAGATGGATCCAAAATCCTGGCGCGAAGGCCACGATCCCCAACTCGAAAAAGCCGTGCAGACACTCCTCCAGGAGATGAAAGAGCATCCTCAGCCGAAGCCGATGGTTCCGCCATTCCCGGTTTACTACAAGGACGCTCATTAGGAGCTGGTCGAAAAACTAGCTGCGAACCTTCAGGGAGTTCAAACCCTTGGAGCAATCAACCGGCTTATGGCCGGGTTGAAGCCCCGCCCTTGCAGTTTTCGACAAGCTGTTAACGGCTTTGGAAGCGCCTGCCACCGAAAACGCGCAATGCAAGAGTGGAAGTTCGCAGAGAGGAATCACTGCCAAAGGTTTTTTCTCACTTTTTCCCTCCCTCAAAGCCTCTGTATAAGAGAGGGGGGTTCTCGCCGGATTCTTCCCGCGGACAAGGCGACTCCCAGCCCACGACTCACTACTTCGTTGGCAAGTTCCCGATGTTTGTTGGCGCTGAGCCTCTCTCTTCTCCTGTGGGGACGTTCACCTTCATTCAGGGCAGCGAGGCGAGCATGACCGAATTCGTTCATCATCTTGAAGCTTACCTGCCCCTTTTCCGTCAACTTTCCGAGTTCCGTTTCCTGTATCTGGCGCGGGCGGATTCGCATTTCCAGGTCGCAAGGGAATTGTTCGACTCACTGGTCACGATTCCGCTCGAGTCCGATGCCGCAGGCGACATCGTCCGGTACTTCGAGATTCGCAAGGCTTGAGATTTAAGGCAGTACAGCAGCCTGAGCGAAGCGGACCTGATCTTCCGCTTTCGTTGTCAGAAGCAGCAACCTCGGTAGGGACCAACCTTTCTCTTTGTTCTCCGACGCGGCTCGGAGAAGGCCGATTGCTTTTTGGATCAGCGACAGAGACAATTCGCTACTGTAGCAGCTAAGCCGACGATCAACTCAACATCCTTCCGCTCTGGCTTACGCCCCTCCCGAATATGCCGGGCCATCTCGGACGCGTAGCCCCAAGCCGTCGCAACCGAATCATCAAGTGGCGTAGTGATCGTTCCCGGATATCGTTTGATGATTTCGCCGAGAGTGGCCTGCTTGTCGCCACAAACATCCCCGGCAACACATTCGAGAGCCGCCATCGCGTGCTGAATCGCGCCGGTTAAGTCCGTCTCGACTCAGGCCACACCGTCATATTCAACAATTGGGGAGAATCGGCACATCGACCTCGGTTACGCAGTCACCAGCTACAGCAGCCAGGGGCAGATGGCCGACCGTGTCCTCATCCACGTGGACACCGAGCGCGCCGGAGAAAAACTCATCAATCGGCCGGGCTTCCGGGCTGTTTATGTTTTCGATGAGAGCATGACCGCAGGAAATCCGTTGCCCCAAATCGGCAGCGTCAACGGCGATCCGGGCGCGCATCGTGGGCGGCCTGAACAATTCGTTCGGGAGCGAGGCATTGCGCTGGAATATTGGGCGGATATCGCGCCCGCGAAGGGCGTCTCCGAAGGCGGGAAAATCAAGCTGCTACCCGGCCAGTCCCCGGCTGAAACCGTGGCGACGCTAGTACATGAGCTAGCCCACGAGCGGCTTCACCGCGACGAACGCCGCAACAGCACGACTAAGCGCGTCCGCGAGACCGAAGCTGAGGCCGTCGCGTTCGTCGTGTGCAGCGCTGTCGGCCTCGAAACGGGGAGTGCCGCGCAGGACTACATTGGTCTCTCTGGCGGTGATGCGAAGCTCCTTAGCGAAAGCCTTGAATACGTCCAGCGGACCGCAACCCAAATTCTCAACGCTATCGGCGCGGATGAATCATCCGCGCCGATGACGTAATAGCGGAAATTTACGCCGATTTATATGCCTGCCGCTCTCCAAAAATCGACGCAAGGCAGTGCAGGACGAGCTGTCGGTATGCTGCGTCTACACTTTTTGGCGGAACTGGGGTTTTGGAGTTTAGCCACCAAGTCAGCACTGAAATGTAGGTGGACACGAGAAAGTGAGTCAAGAGTTCAGGTGTGACCGGGCAATCGCTTGATGCCCGCCTTTGGAACTCCGTTTTGACTTCCGGGTGGATAATAGCGGCTAGCGCGGAATGAAGATGCCGACGCACGACGGTCTCTGCATTCGAACCGAGCAATGCACGAATCACCCGGCGAGACTCGTTGACGTGCTCAAACATTGCGAGACTGAATCCGACAATCCTCTCGTAGGACTTGCCTGAAGCTGCCCCC
>DASYZA010000176.1:0-6286 GCA_035946775.1 Candidatus Sulfotelmatobacter sp.
GTAGACGAAGGCTGTGTGCGCCTTCCAGGTCAATTGGATCAGCGTGCTGCCCCAGTCAGTGAGGCCCTCGCCGAAGTAGTCCTGAGGAAGATCGTACTTTTGCAGGACCCGCCCGGTCGTGAGATCGACCATGCGCAGCGAGGAGCGGCCGTTGAGGCCGGTGCTCTCATAGAGATGACCATCGACGAAGATCAATCCCTGGGTGAATGATTTGGGATCGTGCGGGTAAGTGTGAACGATCCGGAAGGTATAAAGAGGCCCCCCGATCATGGCGGCGGCCACGATCGCGCCAAGAATCGGGGCGAGGATACCGGGATGGGTCATTCGCGACATGTTACCAGCCTGGATTTCTTGACAGAGGTGGCACTGTTAGGTGCAGCAAGAATGGTATGACAGCGAAGTTACACCACAAACAAGTTCCAAAATCCGAACAGGATTTGTCGGTGGCAAGGCTGTTCGAGGGGGCGAGCGGCTACACGCGCCAGTAATCGGGGCGCCAGTTCTGAATCGCTTTTTTGATTTCTTTGCGGGAAGGCTTCTGCGTGAGAGCGTATTCGACCAGCTTCGGGAGTTCGGCATCGGGGGCAAAGCGAAGGCCGCACAGTTGATCGACGGTCAATTCGGGAATGCGGGAGCGCAGCGGCTCGGGAAGAACGCGCGTGAGACGGAGTTGCTCTTCGAGGCGAATCAGTCGGTCCTGCACCTTGAGAGCATAGAGACGGACTTTGAAAACGAGTACGAGCATGGCGAAGGCAAGCACGACCAGCAAAAAGGAGTGAATATTGCCGCGCAACGAGTTTCGGCCGAGATGGGTGAAGAAGTGAACCAGCGCGGTGATCAACACGATGAAGAAGACGGGGCCGAGAAAGAAGTGAAACCAGGGATCGAAGCGCGTGTGATTGGCGTAGGTTTGCGGCGTTCTTTCGGACATGATGGCCTCCCTTTGTGAAGCGAGGTCGAAGCTTAACCCCGCCACTTCCAATGATCACTTCGACGAAGCAAGAAATGCCGTAACCCCATTGGCGAGCGAGAGCAGCGCTTTCCCGCGGGCTTGCGATTCGGCCCGCGCCACGGTCTCGTTGAAATTGAGATCCGAGGGTGCTTTTTGTGCCGAGATATTTTCCGTTGCGTGGCCGGTGTGCACAACGATTCCGGTGCGCACGTCGAGAAGAACCGATTCGGCAATGCATTGCGCGCGCACTTCGTCGGATTTCAGGAAACGGCTGCGCTGGAACGATTGAATCCGCGAACTGTATACGAACAGCAGATCTGCCTGAACCCGGGCAGCCGCCTCTCTCAGAAAAGGCACAGTACGCTTTTCGGGAACAAGCATCGATGGCAGAAAGCGTACGTCAGTGAGTTGCGGCGACGAGCGGAGGGCCTGCTGGAGCGCGTCAAGGTTCTTCGTTTCGATCTGATCCAAGTCCTCGGACCAGGAATTCACGGTACTGAGGCTGAGCACGGCCATGTGATGGCGGTCGGAGAGATCGACTTTAGTTCCGAGAATTCTGGCAATGTCCTGATCGGACAGGACTGCCTGGTCTCCTCGGAAAAGCGACTGCGGCTCTCCTTGGTCCAGGATGCTTTCCGGAAGCGGGGGCGGGGGCGGCGGAGGCGCCATCAGCGCTTTCTTGGCGCAACCGCAGAGGGTCGCCGTCGAGAGTATCGCCGTGAGAATGAACACCCGATTTCGCGGAGGGAGTGGCAGCATTGGCCTTCTGGTGGAGACGAAAAAGTGTAGCAGAATGGAATGCTTGGGCCTCAGAGGATTTTTGACATCCGAGTGAAAAACCGGACGTCCAACGAAAATGCCGGGAATCCTGGCGGATTCCCGGCCTGGACTACCGCGTGTGTCAGCACTACTTCAGTGAGGCAAGGAGAATTTCTTCGGTGCCCGGCACATTCTGCGCGAACATCTCGCCTTCCGACTTGCTCGGCCCGAACGAGTAGACGGCAGCGGAACCCTCAATCTTCATTCCAACCAGGAAGTAGCGGCGCCCGTATTTATGGAAGACAAGCGAGCACTGTGCAGCTGCGTTTTTGCCGTCCGTTGTATTCGCCGGCGCGAGGACAGTGATTCCAGCATGGGCGTTGTTGATCTTCAGCACGCGCATGGTGGGGTCGGTCCACTGGATCGTGGTCTCGCCAAGCGGTATGACGGTGTTGGCTACTGTGTAAGTAAACGGAACGTGCGCGACAACGCGCTGGTTGCTTTGCGTCTGGGCGCCCGCGATTGACGGAATGATGGCCAGCATTAGAACGGCAATCCACTTGGCGTATCTCATACATCACCTCCAGAAGATGTCTGCATCGTGCTCCTGGGGGCGGAAAAGGTCCATGGAGCCAGTCTGAAGCCGTATCAATTGATCTGAAGAAACGTGATTTAAATCCTTGACAGCAAACACCTGTGATAAAAGAATCCGCAAGAACGGGCGCAACGAATGGCGGAACAGAGAGTACGTTTCGGTGAGTTCGAACTCGACTTCGGACATTTCCAGCTCTATCGCAAGGGCGAGGCAGTGAAGCTCGAGGGCTTGCCGATGCAGCTGCTGATGCACCTGATCGAACACAAGCGGCAGTTGGTGACGCGGGAGGAGATTGCCGACGTGCTTTGGGGCAAGGATGTGTTCGTCGATGTGGAGCAGGGGATCAATACGGCAATCCGGAAAATCCGCATCGCGCTCGAGGACAATCCATCGAGTCCGAAGTTGCTGCAGACGGTTGTGGGGCGCGGATATCGGTTCGTGGCGGCGTGCGAGGAAGATGGGGCCGAGATAAAGTTTTCCGCCGAGGAGTTGGGGCGGGCAGTGATGGCGGCAGCGGGGCTGCATCCAGAAAACAAAAAGTAGCGGCGGCCAGGCCGCGTGAATTCCAGGCGGAAAACAGCTGCGGCCCGATACTTCTAGGCCGCCGGACAGCCGAGGCGGTTGTCCCCACATAATCGAATGGCGCCGTACCAGTCGCGACCGTTTAAAATCCTCAGGCTGCGTTTTGCCGGAGTCGTTCGGCACGGTGGTGAATCCAAAGGTCTCATGAAAGCCATTCAAGTCAAGCAAACAGGCGGGCCCGAGGTGATGGAGCTGGTGGATTTGCCGGTTCCGGAGCCGAAGGCGGGGGAAGCGGTCGTGAAGCTGTCCGCTTCGGGAGTGAACTTCATCGACGTGTATAACCGCGAGGGACGATACAAAGCACCGCTGCCGTTTGTTCTGGGGCAAGAAGGCGCGGGCGTCGTCACGGCAGTCGCGCCAGATGTGAACTCCGTGAAGGTGGGCGATCACGTGGCGTGGGTTCATCTGCTGGGTGCATACGCCGAATATGAGGCGGTCGCGGCGCAACGGCTGGTGCCAATTCCTGCGGGCGTGAGCGATCAGCAGGCTGCGGCGGCGATGTTGCAAGGAATGACCGCGCATTACCTGTCGCACGATACATATCCGTTGAAGCGGGGAGAGACGGCGCTGGTGCATGCGGCCGCGGGCGGAGTTGGGCTGCTGCTGGTGCAGATGGCGCACAATATCGGCGCGCGCGTGATTGCAACGGTTTCGACCGACGAGAAAGCGAAGCTGGCGCGAGAGGCTGGCGCGGACGAAGTCATTCTTTACACGCAGCAGGATTTTGAAGAGGAGACGAAGCGGCTGACGGGTGGCAAGGGCGTCGATGTCGTGTACGATTCGGTGGGCAAGACGACGTTCGAGAGGGGGCTGAACGTGCTGCGTCCGCGGGGGATGATGGTGCTTTATGGCGGGTCGAGCGGCGCTGTGCCTCCTTTCGATCTGATTGCGCTGTCGGTGAAGGGGTCGTTGTATGTGACGCGTCCAACGCTGGCTAGTTATACGATCACGCGCGAGGAATTGATGGCGCGGTCGAGTGCAGTGTTCGGAATGATCGCAGCTGGAAAGCTGAAGCTGCGGATTGAGCATACGTATCCGCTGGCCGAGGCGCAGCGCGCGCATCGGGAACTTGAGGGAAGGAAAACGACCGGGAAGTTGCTGCTGATTCCTTAAAAGCGGACCTCGGATTTCGGGCGTCGGACCCGGCCCGGGACTTCGTTCTGATTCGACAGGGCCGCGACATAAATGAAAATCATGAAAGCTATTCGCGTATCGCATACTGGGGATCCGTCGGTGATGGAAGTCGTAGACGTGCAGATCCCACGGGCGAAGTCTGGCGAGGCAGGGGTCAAAGTGCATGTGGCGGGAGTGAACTCCATCGATGCGCAGTTTCGTGACGGACGACTGCGCACGCCGCTGCCGTTCATTCCGGGGCAGGAAGGTGCGGGCGTGGTGACGGCTGTCGGTCCACAGGCGAAGATGATCCGTGTCGGCGACCGCGTCGCATGGAGTGGCACGCTGGGCTCATACGCCGAGTATGTTGCCGTGGCGGAAGAACATCTGGTGCCCGTGCCGGCTTCGATCACCGACGAGCAGGCCGCCGCCGTGATGGTCCATGGGCTGACGGCGCATTATCTGGTGCACGATGCGCACAAGCTCAAGCCTGGTGAGACAGCGCTTGTGCATGCGGCAGCGGGTGCAGTTGGATTGCTGCTGGTACAGATGGCGCGCGCGGCAGGAGCGCGGGTGATCGGCACGGCTTCGAGCGCGGAGAAAGCACGGTTGGCGCGGGAAGCTGGCGCGGACGAGGTGATCGTCTTCACGCAACAGGATTTCGAACCCGAAGTCAAGCGGCTAACCGGCGGCAAGGGTGTCGACGTGGTGTATGACGGCGTAGGCAAGGCAACTTTCGAGAAGAATCTGAATGTGATGCGGCTGCGCGGGATGCTCGTGCTCTACGGAATGTCCAGCGGGGCCGTGCCTCCGGTGGATCCCGCGAAGCTGTCGGAAAAAGGGTCGCTGTATATGGCGCGGACGACTCTGGCGCACTTCACCGCAACGCGCGAAGAGTTGCTGGCACGGACTCACGATCTGTTTGGAATGATTACCGACGGAAAGCTGAAGGTGCGGATTGCGAAGACATATTCGCTGGCCGAGGCGGCTCAGGCACATCGGGATCTGGAGGCGCGGCAGCTAAGCGGGAAGTTGCTGCTGATGATGGAATGAGCTGTCTGCGCGATCGGACGGCAGAGATTCGAAGCCTTGAAAATCCCGCCCATGGAAGTTTCTGGTTGCGAATGTGTTAAAGCAGGCGGAGGTTCGGGAAATCCTGCTGGTAGCGCCCCGGATCAAGCGTGTAGAGGCGGTCGGCATGAAGCGAAGCGTGAGCCGCGATGAGGAAATCCGCGAGTAGCCGCTTCGGGGATGCGCCGCCACATTTACGTCTGCGTTGAGCGTAGGTTCTGAACGCCTCTGCTGCTTTCCGCCACACAGGTTCGTCGAGAAGAAACTCAACGGCAATTCCCGTTTCTGACAGGAATTTATCTACAAAGTTGCGCGGCGCGGTTGGGTGTGCTGCGAGTTCTACGTAGACCGGTCCGGAAATGACAATTGCCCCCAAGCTCCGGGCGCGTTGCAGGTTTTCGATAATGCGTGTGCAACCGGGTTCCGTGGACCAGAGCGCGGAGAGGATGTTGGTATCAAGCGCGGTCTTCATTCGTACCGTTAGTCTTCGTCACGACGCATCTCATCGATCCACGCAGCAATGCCCTTTTCGCCGCCAGGGAAGGAGCCGAGAATGCCACGAAATTTCTCAAACGGGTTTTCCTCCGAACGCGCGGGACGAACTACGACGGCGCCGTCTTCGATGACGAAGTTGATCCGGTCTCCCGCCGTGACTCCCAAATGGTTCCGGATCTCTTGCGGAATAGTGACTTGGCCTTTGGAGCTGATTGTGCTCATCTTTACCTTATATCTTTACTGTAAAGATATCACACTTTACCAAAAGCGGGCAACTGAGACTATTTTTGTCGCGAGTAAGGCCAGACGTAGTTTGGCGTCGCCACGCTCTCATCTAGCTTCGGGTCGTTGATGGGCTTACCTGCTTTCATCTCCAGAGGAATCACCCCGGCCCAGGTGGGGAAAGCCATGTCTTCTTCGTCGTCGATCGGCGGCCCGGTGCGAACTTTCGCGGAAAACTCTTCGATGGGGACGCGGAGCACCGAGGTGGCTTTGAGTTCGTGGTCGTTGGGCTGACGAATGTCGTCCCAGCGCCCGGGAAGGATGTGATCGGAGAGTACGCGCAGTGCGGCCAGTTTCTCTGTCGCGTCTTCGACCAAGGTGGCTTTGCCGAGGATCACGACGGAACGGTAGTTCATGGAGTGATTGAAGATCGAGCGCGCGAGCACGAGCCCATCGAGCAGCGTAACCGTCACGCAGACCGGGACGCCATCTTTCAT
>DASYZA010000177.1:0-4676 GCA_035946775.1 Candidatus Sulfotelmatobacter sp.
ATTCTCTTTGTCGGCCACATCGGCCGCGTGATACTTCGTGCCTTTGACCGGAAGATTTCTCTCGACGGCCTGCCGCGGGATGCCTCGCATGATGTGGATCCCAAACTTCAATCCCTTGCTGTGAATGTAATCGGCGAGCGGCTTGAATCCCGCGCCGTTTGCAGAAGAAGGAAAACGATTCACCGCAGGCATGAGCCGCCCGAATTCATCCATGGTCAGCGGCGCGCCGGGCTTGTAATCGTGCCCCTGCGCATTCGGCTCATACCATTGAATATCGACGACGATGTACTTCCATCCATACTTCGCCAGGTGCGCGGCCATCCAGTCGGCATTCGCTTTGACCTGCGCCTCGCGGACGGTCGTCCCGTAAGAATCCCAGCTATTCCAGCCCATCGGTGGAGTGGGGGCTGAGCTGCTCTCCGATGACGATTGAGCAACAAGAGCAATCGACAATAGGAAGGGAACAAGCAGTGAGGCGGTGTGGCGTTTCATGCAAAGCATTGTAAGTCTGCGTGGGGCGCCTGTAAGGTTTCCTTCGTGAACCTTCGTGACCTTTGTGGTTGATCGCAAAGGAAAAAGGGCGGCAACAAAGCCGCCCAACTTTTACTGATCCGTGCCAATCTGTGAAAATCCGTGGCCGAAGGTGTTTAGATGTCCAGGTTCTTCACATCCAGCGCGTTCTCTTCGATGAACTTGCGGCGCGCTTCAACATCTTCGCCCATCAACGTGGTGAAGATCGTTTCGCACTCCGCAATGTCTTCGAGTTTCACCGAAAGCAGCGTCCGCCGCTCCGGATCCATGGTCGTCTCCCAAAGCTGTGGCGCCGTCATTTCGCCCAGACCTTTGTAGCGCTGAATCGTGAAATCCTTTCGGCCCTCGTTGATCACGTAATCGCGAAGCTCGCGGACATTCGTCTTCTCGACGATCTCCACTTCCTTCCGCTTCGGAGTCTTCGCCGCTGCCTTTTTCTCGGCCTTGTCATCGCCAGCGGCTGCTTCCCCTTCGGCGCCGTCGCCATTCGCCGAAGCCGGAGCAGCCTTCGCCAATGTCTCGACAACGAATGGCGGCTCCATGTACGGCTGGATCTGCTTGTATTTCGCAATCAGCTGGCGGCATTCCGCGCTGGAAGCCAGTTCCCAGCTGATGACGTGTTCGGCGCCGTGCTTGTTGACGAACATCACTTCCCACAAGTTGTGCTCTTCGTCAAAGCGCGCTTCCACGCTCTTGAAGCCCTCATCCTTCTGCAGCTTCTTGATTTCTTTTTCCAGGCGCTCGATCTTCTTGGGAGCATCTTTCTTTTCGCCCTCGAAATCCGCGCGCTTCGACAAATCGAGTTTCGGGATCAACTCCGTGACTCTCTCGTTGCGCACGCGCTTGTCGAGCTTCTCGAAGAATCCGAGATACTCGTCGAGCACGGCCATGAACTTCGCGAGGTCTTTGCCTTCGAGTTTGGCCGCGCCTTCGCCATAGCGGACTATCAAACCATCGGCCGCGCGCTTCACCATGACCTTCACGAACTCGCGCTCGTCCTTGATGTACTGCTGCGACTTGCCCTTCTTGAGCGAGAAGAGCGGCGGCTGCGCGATAAACACGTTCCCGCGCTTGATCAGATCCTGCATGTGCCGAAAGAAGAACGTCAGCAGCAGCGTTCGAATGTGGCTGCCGTCGACGTCGGCGTCGGTCATCAGGATGATCTTGCCGTAGCGTACCTTCGTGGGATCGAAGTCGTCCTTCGCAATACCCGTCCCGAGCGCCGTGATCATGGCGCGGATTTCTTCATGCGCCAGCATCTTGTCGTAGCGCGCCTTCTCCACGTTCAGGATTTTTCCTTTGAGCGGCAGAATCGCCTGGAACCGCCGGTCGCGCCCCTGCTTCGCCGTCCCGCCTGCGGACTCGCCCTCGACCAGAAACAGCTCGCAACGGTTCGGATCGCGCTCGGAACAATCCGCGAGCTTGCCCGGCAGTCCTCCGGAATCGAGCGCACCCTTGCGCCGCGTCAGATCGCGCGCCTTGCGCGCAGCCTCGCGCGCCCGCGCCGCATCGACAGCTTTGTTGATGATCTTTTTCGCGACCGTGGAGTTCTGCTCGAAGAACGCTCCGAGCCGCTCGTTGACGAACTGCGTCACCGTTCCCGCGATGTCGGAGTTCAGCTTGCCCTTCGTCTGCCCTTCAAATTGCGGCTGCGGCAGCTTCACGCTGATCACTGCAACGAGCCCTTCGCGGACGTCGTCGCCCGTCAGGTTCTCTTTCACATCCTTGAACAACCCGAGTTGCTGTCCCGCATAGTTGATCGTGCGGGTCAGAGCCGTGCGGAATCCCGAAAGATGCGTTCCGCCATCAATCGTGTTGATGTTGTTGGCGAAGCTGAAAATTGTCTCGGAATATCCGTCGTTGTACTGCAGCCCAATTTCCATGTGGACACCGTTGCGGTCGTCCTCCATGTAAATCGGCTTGTCGTGCAGCACCTGCTTGCCGCGATTCAGATGCTTGATGAACTCCGCGATGCCGCCGTTGTACTTGAACTCGGCATGCTTCGGCTCTCCGGTCTTCGCATCGGTCGCGCGCTCATCGGTCAGCGTGATCAGCAATCCCTTGTTCAGGAACGCCAACTCGCGCAGCCTCTGCGCCAGCGTGTCGTAGTTATATTCGGTCGCGGTGAAGATGCTGCGGTCGGGCAGGAAATGAACTTTCGTCCCGGTCTTCACTTTCGCAACGCCAGTCTTCTTCAGCTTGCTGGTCGGGTCGCCCTTCGAATACGTCTGCTGCCAGGTTGCGCCATCGCGCCAGATTTCGAGTTCCAGATCTTCGCTCAACGCATTCACGCACGACACGCCAACGCCATGCAATCCGCCGGAAACTTTATAGGTCGACGAATCGAACTTTCCGCCCGCGTGCAGCTTGGTCATGACAACCTGCGCTGCGGAAACTTTCTCGCCATCGATCTCCATATCGTCGACAGGAATGCCGCGGCCGTCATCGATCACCGTGATGGAGTTGTCGAGGTGAATCGTGACTTCAATCTTCGTGGCAAATCCGGCAAGCGCTTCGTCAACGGAGTTGTCGACGACCTCATACACGAGATGGTGCAGCCCGAGTTCGCCCGTAGATCCGATATACATCGCGGGACGTTTGCGGACAGCTTCCATTCCCCCGAGCACCTTGATCGAATCGGCGGTGTAGTCGCTGTTGCTGTTCCCGTTGCCTCCGCTAATCGGAGTCAGTTTTCCGTTTTTTGTTTTCGTGTCGACGATGGGAGTATTGATCTCTTTAGTGGCCATTCCGCTCCGCGAAAATGTCCCGAATTCTTGTGTTCTCGAATGTGCTGCTATCGGTCCTGGAACCAGGCTGGAAGTGCATTCGATCCGTCTTTTCTTGAGCTCTCCAAATCGGACTCAAGTTATTGAAACTGCTAATACTTAGGATCGATTCTTACTGTAAAGATTATACCACAAAAGAGGTTGGTTTTCGAGGCCGGATCAAGCGCTGAATCGAGGGAGTAACGCGGGCCGCCGAGCGTCTCAGAATGAATTAGCTATTCGCCTGATTTTCTTAATTTCGTTGTTCAGCGCCTTAGATGGCGCAGATAATCCAACGTATGACACTGAGTGAATTCTCTATATTGTGGCTTCTATTGTCAGCGAGCGTTGCATTTTCGTAGCAGGTCGGCGTCGTAGATCTTACAGAACCGGGAGCAGTTCCAAACACAGCGTCGACCAGCGTTGAACATCTGGCCCCGGGTTGTACTCAGGAGACAGTAGGAAGTATGGCTAACGGCGCTGTGACACCGAATGACGGCCATCCACGAAAATTGTCCGTAGAAATCGTCCAACTGAGCAGTACCACACTTCAAGTTGGTGGCGAGATCAGAGCAGAGATTAGGCTTAGAAATGTTGGCGAGGCGCCGATAGAAATTCCGTGGAGCAAAGATCCGAGCACAATGAAGAAAGGTCCGAATCCTGACCATCTTGAATGGGAACAAGGGAATCTTCGCGTTGTCCTCAGAGTTAAAGAAAGACACCAGATCGTTCTGAAGAGTTCCGAACAGTGGCTCCTTGGGTCACAGTTCGTTGCTGGCAGCCAAATAACTGTTAAGCCCGGTGAATGGATCGAGGCGTTCCTGACTTTTAAGGTCGAGGATCTGTATAACTTCACCAGCTACACTGAATTTCCAATTGGAGACGCGAAACTATTCGCGGAGTGGGGGCAGGCGCGGAGAGAGTGGAGTCGTGAAAACTGCAGCTGGAATCGAGCTTGGTTTGACTACCGAAGCTACTACAGGCAGGAGCAACCCGCGATAGCAGTTCAAGTCAAACAATCTGGTCCAGCCAATAACACAAAAGCACAGTAGTCAAACGGGGCTCACTTGTTCTAGAGTCCCCGATTTCATTCGTTGCTTGGAGAACATTCGCAAAAAAGGGGGGCGACCCTCAAGGCCGCCCACAATATAGTTGGTCTGCTTTGACCTTTACGCCGTAGCCGGCCGTTCCCCACCCTTCGCGCGTCCGGGCTCAAGATTCGGCTTGATCACGTGCTGCACGCCGTCATCCGGCTTCACTGCCGGAGGAGGCATCGGCGGAAGTTCCTTACCGTCCACCAGCAGCTTGATTTCGTTCGCGTCGAGGACTTCCCGCTCAATCAGCGCCCGCGCCACTTTTTCAAGGGTATCGCGGTTGTCC
>DASYZA010000178.1:0-2754 GCA_035946775.1 Candidatus Sulfotelmatobacter sp.
CTCCTTCAAGTAGTAGGTAAGATCGTAGCCGTGCTCCCGCATGTAGCCGGCAACGTGACGATCGATCGTCCCCTTCAGCAAATCATAGAGAGGCACTGGATACCCGTCGTTTCCCGCCGGCCCGTAGACTGCAAACCACGCGTCCACTTGCTGACCCGATCGTCCATGCGACCCGAGCACCGCTTCCAACTTGCTCGCCTGCCGCTGCGTTACCGTCATCTGCCCTGAAGGCAAGCGCACTTCGGGCCGCTCGGGAACTATCCAGTCGTAGCCGGGCCGGTATCCCGCCGGATAGAAAGCGTTTTCATCCTCGTAAACATTGCTCATTTGCCAGCACCGGAAATCCACCGGATCCGGATAGAACGACCATGTGCCCACGAAGAAATCCGGATGAAAAATCTGCAGCGCCAGGGATTCCCATCCGCCTGTCGACCCGCCCGACAACACACGCGCGTACGGTTTGCTGATGATCCGGAAGTGACTCTCTAGATATGGAATCAGCTCTTTCACCAGAGCATCGCCGTACGGGCCGTTGTTGGCCGAATTTACAGCGTACGAGTCGTCGAAATACGGCGTCGGATGCTGGAAGGTCACCACGACCATTCTCGGGAAGTCGTCCGAGATCCATGCCTGATAAAGCTGGTATCCCCACATCCTGTGCTCTCGATACATCTGCTCCAGGACGGGATCCGTCCTTTGTCGCGATCGCTGCGGCGCGCGTTCTGTCGGCGGGCTCGTCCGGAATCCCAATGGATTCCCAAGCGAGAAATGACCCTGCTCGTACAGCACCGGATAGCGGACTGCTGGATGGCTCTCGTACCCCTTGGGCAGCAGCACAGTCGCACCCAAATAAATCGGCCGGCCCCAGAACTTCGTCAGCATCGGGCTCTGAATCTTGATGTGCTTCACCCATTCGGTGTCTGCGGGTGCCTTCACCGGTGGGATCACATTGCTCAAGGCCAGCTTGATGTCATACCCCGCTGGATCGAGATGAACCTTCTGCACAGGGCTATACAGGTTTCCCGGCGAGCTGTTGAACTGCTGACCTTCCCACTGATCCATGTGCGCCCAGATCGTGTGGCCGTCGGCGCGATGGAATTCGGTGTACACGTTCACCAGCGCCTGCACGTAGTAATCGCCGGCCGGGATGTCTTTGAGGCTCGCCGGAGGGTAGCCGAGAGTCGAGGCGTCAATCACGGTCGTCTGCCCCGCTCCCCAGTCCTTCACACCTTTCCCGAAAAAAGGCGACGTCAGCTCGTCCACACCAGACTGGAATCGCGGCTCGGGCTTGTTGTCGTGCGCGATGAAGACGAACAGGCGGCCAGTAATGCTGCCAGCGTGAACCGAAGCAGGAAACGAAATTTCAAATCGTGGACTGGACTGCGCATTCGCCGGTAGCACAGATCCTAAAGACAATCCGCAGAGTATGACTGCGCCGAATTTCCATCGCACGATCACCCCCTCAAACCACATCAACGCGGGCGCGATTCTATGTCCGAGATCGTCGCGAAGGCAATGACAACCGACCAAAACCGGAACGACTTGCCTTACATCCTCCTTTTGAGTACGTTGCAGCATTCGTCCCGAGTATTGTCGCTTGGGCTGGGAAGGACAACAGACCATCGCACCGCGAAAACAACACAACACCAAACGCGAAGCGGAGGCTCGGCTGCCGGGTTTCGGAACACGGTCGGTTTGGGCCGGCGAACAGCGAGGCCACTGGACTGGCGCAACACAGGTTCCGATTGTGCAGAGCGTTTCTTTCGGGTTTCGCGATGTCGACGAGTGGCTCGCCGTCGCCAAGGGCCTCAAACCCGGGCATATCTACAGCCGCAACACAAATCCCACGGTCGCCGTATTCGAAGAGAAAATCAGGCAGCTCGAAAATGCGGAAGCGGCCACCAGCTTCTCGAGCGGGATGGCGGCCATCAGCGACACGTTCTTTGCCCTGCTCTCTCCCGGCGACCGGCTGGTTTCGGTGAAGGACACCTATGGCGGAACGAACAAAATCTTCGTCGAGTTCCTGCCTCGGTTCGAGATCAGAGTCGACCTGCGTGACACGACCGATCACGCCTCAATCGAGCAGGCGATCGCGCGAGGATGCAAGCTGGTTTATCTGGAAACGCCGACCAACCCCACCATCAAGGTCATCGACCTGGCTCAGATTGCCACCGCCGCTCACCGAAATGGCGCCTTGGTGGTTGTCGACAATACTTTTGCCACCCCTTTAAATCAGCAACCGCTTGAACTCGGCGCGGATTTAGTGGTCCACAGCGCCACAAAGTTTC
The DNA here is from genome assembly GCA_035946775.1 of Candidatus Sulfotelmatobacter sp. Classification (GTDB taxonomy): domain Bacteria; phylum Acidobacteriota; class Terriglobia; order Terriglobales; family Acidobacteriaceae; genus Sulfotelmatobacter. Next base: position 2,289 of record DASYZA010000178.1, read on the forward strand.
TTGGTGGCCACGCCGACGCGCTCGGCGGAGTTATTTGCGGAAGAGCGGATCTGGTTCGCCGCATTTACCATTTCCGCGAAATCACGGGCGCGTCGCTGGATCCTTTTGCCGCCTACTTACTTCTGCGCGGAATGAAGACCCTGCACTTGCGAATCCGTCAGCAGAATCAGAGCGCGATGGAGATCGCCCGGTTCCTGGAAAACCATCCACGAATCGAAAAGGTGTTTTACCCCGGACTGAAATCGCATCCAAATCATGCCGTTGCGAAACGTCAAATGAAGGGCTTCGGCGGTGTTCTCAGTTTTGTTCCGCGGGGTGGTTATGCAGCGGTGAAGCGCTTGTTGCATCACCTGCGCTACGCGCATCTGGCGGCTAATCTAGGCGCGGTGGAAACTGTTGCAGGGCCGCCGGCGACCACTAGTCACGTAGAGTCCAGCCCGGCTGAACGTAAGGCCAGCGGAATTCC
>DASYZA010000179.1:0-8090 GCA_035946775.1 Candidatus Sulfotelmatobacter sp.
TGGTCTTGTGCCAGGGAAATTCCGGAAGAGTGGTACGAGGGAGACCGGGCCGGTCTCGAACGATTGGTCGAGAAGATTTCCGAGCGACGAGGAGCAATCCGAGAGCTCATCAGTGCTTTTCGCGATTCAAACCGGAATCCGGAGAGCTTCATGAGTTGCAGTCATGGAGCGGGGCGTGCCATGTCGCGTGGCGAAGCGAAGCGTCGCTTCACGGTGGAAGATCACATGAAGGCGACCGCCGGCGTCGAGTGCCGTAAGGATGCGGACGTCATCGACGAAACTCCGATGGCGTACAAATCCATCGACGCCGTGATGGAAGCGCAGCGTGATCTGGTGGATGTGGTGCACACGCTGAGGCAGGTGGTGTGCGTGAAGGGATGACAGGAGAGGGCCGAAAAACGCCCTCTCCGCTCGTATCAGAGGCCGGAATCGCTATTCCTTAATCACTTCTTCGACGCCGACCATTTTGAGCCGATGCTCCTTGGGTTTCCATCCGTCCGACGGAACTCCCTCGACATCTTCCGAGTCTATAAAGAGGGCGAGATTAACGCCACCTTCGCGCTTTGCACTTTTGTAGAGCAGTCCGTGAATTGCTCGGCCTTGCTTGTCACGTGCCCGATGACGGAGATACTCCGAAACCACCTGGGTAGGCGTGTATTCGATGTGCAGTTCCTTGTCCGGTGTAAATGGCCGTGACACGTCCTTTGCAAAATGACCTAGGAACAGCAACGATTCTCTCGGTCCATCCTCAAAGATGCTTGGTATGTGCGGGATATGCGTGAGATCTACAACGCGGAGATCCTTCAAAAGTTCGAACTCTGCAACTGAGAAATTCGTGTGCTCCCCTGTTGATTCCGCCATCGCTGTGTCGCGATCCAGTGCTCCATACATCACAACAATTCCCGGAGCGTTCATCCTGCCTGCCGACTTCGCAGCGTTCTTAGGCGGCGGTCCAAGATCAACTACTTCCGTAAAGGCCTTGCTGGCCTCGTGGCCACGCACCCGGAACAGTCGTGTCCCAATTTTGATCTCCTCAATCAGCCCGCATTCCCGAATTACCTGTTCCAATGCCTCTAGCATTTCTGCAGGGCGAACTCGATATGGCTCGCCGTCGTCTTCGTCCTTTCCATCAGCAAAGAAAAGAAAACGGGTTTCATGCTTGATTGCATGCGAGAACTGACTCCAAGCTGACTTTAGAGCGTCGCCAGGGGAAAGGATTTGCCAGTCGCGTTCGCAATACTCGCCATCGTCTTTCAAATGCTTGTAGAGCCAGTCCAGCGTATCGTAGTCTGCGATTTCACTGAATTCATCGAAGACGAGGTCATATAGACTCCACGTCTCGACAAAGTATCTGCCATCCTCGCTGTCCCATGGTGCATTTCCATCGGCACTTTCGTAGTGATCCCATACCTTGTCAAGAAAGAATTCGAGCACCTCATCAGCTGGTGCAGCTATTGCATCATCTGCAGTCTTCCCGCAAAGCGTGCATGTGTTGGATTGCAAATGACTTTTGATAAAGCCCTTCAGGCCCTCATCCCAGAAGCATTCCGGACAGACAGCATCCTCTGAAGTGTGATATCTACGTTCCTGTTCCTCTTCCCAAAGTCGCTTGGCCAAACCCACACGGACCTCCAGAAGAACTTATTTGTCATATTGTGCACCATGCACGGATAGGCAGCTGCTTGTTTTCAACACTCCTAAACGCTGACGGATGCCTGTATCAGCAGCGGTGATGAAGTGCTCCTGCATTTTGCGCTGAAATGTGTTATTCGCTTGCATTGTGGTCGTTCGGGTGGCCAGAGAGCAGGATGATAGGCGACGCTGCTTGGAGCTGTGTTTCCCACGGCTCCATCTCTTTCTCGCAGCTGTCTATCTCGGCGTCCAATCCCAAGGAGAAAATCTTGCTCTGCATCCGCATGACCAAAATGAAGAGGCACGTGGCCGTATAGAGCGTGATGTCACATTCGCGACGCCTGTTTTTTATTAAAGCTGCGTCCTCTCGGTCTCGTCCGTCGAAGCCGGACACCATGGTCGCGTGGATCTGAAGAGTCGGCATAGCGTAGCCGTTCAAGAAGTACATACGGTACGGATCGCCGACCTTGTGAACCATCGAGGCAAAATCAATGTCCCACGACGATTGCGTGCGAGTCGTCCCGCACTTCTTGCAGAGCGTCGTCTGAAACTCGGGCTTGACCTGCTTATACCAGTCGCGCATTTGGGCGATGCTGCCCTCTCCGGCGACTTTCTCGAATTCTTCCTCTGTGAATAGCTTGAGTGCGGCTTCCATCGAACGATGGGCTTGGATTCCGCTATATCGGTGGAACCTTCTCGCTTTTTCATTGCTGTCCCCGATGTATGCGAGCGTTACTGCCCGTTCGTAAAGACCTCGGAGAATCTTTGCGGCACCGTTCGCATACCCGTTGGCCGCCAGAAAAACAAGCTCAGCGAAGTCGTCGCGGGACGTGTGACCTTGACTGAAAATGACATCCTCAAGGTGATTCTTGAAAGTCACCCGTCGTCCGAAGCATTTGTTCGCAACTGCCATCAGCTTCTCGAAAAACGGAACGAATGAAGGGTTCCGGTCGAAGAACGCATTCGATTCTTCGGTCTCTCCAAATTCGAATGTCATGGGTTTTCTCAGATATTTCCAACGATCTAGTCTTCACCTAATAGGGTAATCTTGCTCTGACTGCGGAAACGTGCAATCGACCCGTTGAGCCGACCGAATCGCGTTGAGAATATCTGGTGCCAGCGGAGAGATTCGAACTCTCAAACACCTGTTTCTAAGACAGGCCGCTATTCCAATTCGCGCACGCTGGCACTTGGTGCACAGGGGAGGATTTGAACCTCCGCGTCCCACTTGCGGAGACCGGGTTACAGCCGGTCCGTTTCGGCCTGGCTCACGCACCTGTGCAAAGTTGGCGGAAGGTACGCTCCCCGAGTAGCGGCGCGTATGCGCGCATGTAGTCGTAAATCGTGGATAGTTCCGGCATGGGAATTCTTTCGCAAACGAGAATTGGTGAGCACCGGGAGAAGATGAAGTAAGGACCAGACGAGAACGACGGCGTTCAGACGGCGTCGATGAAGATGTCTTTCAGATCCAGCTTGGGCCAGTGGATTGGACCGCTCTTAACCGGAAAAGCAATCGCAGCGCTTTCGACACCCCAGCTGAGCCAGTCGAGAAGCTGCTTCTTTTCACCGTTGATGATCACGGGGCGACACGTTTTTGATCCGGGCAATGTCCTTCGCGTTCAGGTCCGGCTTTTTCAGCAGGTCGTAGATTGCAACCGTCTCAGGATCTAGGCCCTCGCGGATTGCCCGTGACTCCTCGTCGTCGAGTTCCCGGATGAAGCGCAGTAGCTCCTCGAAAGTCCGCTCGATGGTCACACGATCCTTTTCGCGGTTGTATTCGTCCACGATCTTCTGGTAATGGGCCTGGAAGTCTCCGCGCAATGGATTCTGTGCGACCATACGTTGCAGCCGTTTCTCAATGGCCGTCCTGAGGCACTGCACAGTCGTGTTCTTGGTTCGGGTGCGCTCGAATTCCTTCTTAAGCCGTTGGAAATCGATCTTGCTGATGTCGTAGGTTTGGTCCGGTCCGCCCGCGCTCTGCCTGGGTGTGATTGCATTATCCACGATGCCATGGAGTTGCCGGATGATCGCTGTGATGTCCGCTTGCTCGCTGTCTTTTTGCAGGCTTTTGTAGACGACGTTGACTACGACACTTCCTTCCTGTCCTGCGCGGCGAAACGAAACCAATTCCCACTGCCCATCGGGTGTTGATGTTTGTTGTCGAAGGATGTAGAGATTCCCGTCATCCGCGCGGACCTTGTAGAAGATAGCCTCCGGGTCATACCATTGGTCGAGCACCGCTTCAACTCGATACTCGCTCCCTTCAAGCCAAAATCGGACAGGGCGTTCATCGGCCCTTCGCCCGGAGTAGCACTCGACTCTCAACTTCATGACCTTATTATGATCCCGAGTGGAAGGCTCGCGATCCGTATTCCTCCGCATCTTTACCGAGGAGTGCAGGATTTGTTTGTAAGAATCGGTTGCCTCCAGCACAATCGAAGGCGTGAAGGGCATGAACGATACCGTCAGAATTCGGCAAGCGACACTAACAGATGTTCCCGTGCTTTTGCGGTATCGGCGCGCCATGTCAGAGGAGATGGATGGCAGTGATGAAGCGGCCGTGAATCGGATGATCGTGGCGCTGGAGCCCTATCTTCGTTCCGCGATTCAGGAGGGCAGATGGCATTCATGGATTGCCGATCCCGGTGGTTGCGGCTCCGTTGAGATTGTGCAATGGGTCCCGGGAAGGCAGGATCCGGCACCGCGACGGGCGTGGATTCATAGCCTCTACGTCTAGCCAGCATTTCGCCGGCACGGAATTGGTCGTCAACTGACGTCAACAATCACTGCGTGGTGCCGCGAACAAGGTTTCGAATGGGTCTACTTGCACTCGAGCGAACAGGGTCGGCCGCTCTACGAATCTCTGGGATTTCTACCGTCGAGTGAAATGCGCCTCAAACTCTGATTCGATCACAGACCTCTAAGCTTGACCCGTTACAACCAACGGCGGACGGTTGCTTTGTATCTCAAATAGTCCTCCTTGAAGTTGCTCTCGAGAAACCGTTCTTCTCGTGGAATGACAATCATCGCGATGACTCCAACAGCGGGAGCGAGCGTTACCAGCAGCCAGGCGTTATTCAACCAAACGAACAATCCGAGCACGAAGAGGATGAAAGCCAGATAGATGGGATTGCGGCTGAACCGGTAGGGGCCGGTTCGCACGATCGTAGTGGACCGCGTGCTTCCTCGTACGGAAGTGCCGGCGGCCCGAAATTCCCGGTAGGAGAGCAGGAAGAGCACAACGGCGCAAGCGGTAACAATAGGCCCAAGCAAGCCAACATTCCTTGGCATGAAACGGAGCGGCCACGCCCAGTTCAGGCCGAGTCCCAGCAGGATAGAAGCTAGAAAGATAATCGGCGGTCGGAGCAAGCCCGGGTTCGGCCCGGCTTTTATCGTCAGAGTGTTATCGGTGTCCCCCACGTCATCCATGATCGTCTCCTTTTCCTTGTCATCGACCGGTGGAAAGCATATTCTGCAACTTCAAGTCGACTTGAGGTCAATAGGAAGAGGAAGATACTGTGGACATCACGGAAGTAGCACGGCGCTCTGGTCTTCCGGCCTCGACACTCCGCTTCTATGAGGAGAAGGGCTTGATCGCCTCGATCGGCAGGCGTGGGTTGCACCGTGTGTTCGATCCAAATGTGCTGGAGCGGCTGGCACTAATCGCGCTTAGTCGCTCGGCAGGTTTCTCGCTTGACGAGACCGCGCTCATGTTCGGCCCAGACGGTCGGCCTCGGATCAACCGGCAGATGCTTCGAGCGAAAGCGGAAGAGCTGGACAGGACTATCCGCAAACTAACGGAGATGCGTGACGGCCTTCGGCATGCTGCGGCCTGCCGCGCACCGAGCCACATGGAGTGTCCTACCTTCCGTCGCATCCTGCGGGCCGCCGCGACTGGAGCTATGGGAGCGCAACGAAAGAAGAGTTTGACAGATAACCGCGTTGCCCGCGTCAACGCGATCAGGGGATGACGCGGGGACTAGAATTGGATACTCAACCATGGTCAAGCGGGCACCAGCTCGGCGGCGTCCTCGGAAAGCTAAGCCCGGCACAAAGGGCCTCGGTCCGGGCGAATGCCGTCTAGATCAGCCTACGGGGAGCGCTGCCACTGTCGCCGAAGCGATCGAGAAAGCTGGTGGTTGTGTCGTCGGATCATACAAAGAACCACTCGGCGGACATCCACTGCTGGTGTCGATTTTGCCGATTGATGCTATTGAGCCTACACCCTTCCAGCGCGATCTCTCCGACACGCACCACAAACGGCTCGCCGATGTAATTAACAAAACTGGCCGATTCCTTGATCCGATCATCGCCGTTACCGCACCCAAGGATGGATTCTGGACCCCGAACGGCCGGCACCGCCTGGAAGCCATGCGACGCCTCGGGGCCAAGTCGATTACCGCGCTTGTAGTAACCGATCGTGAGGTGGCATGGCAGATACTGGCGCTCAATACGGAAAAAGCGCACAACCTCAAAGAGAGGGCTTTGGAAGTAATCCGCATTTATCGTGGCCTGGTCGAGGAAGATGCCAGCCGGCCCGAATCGCAATTCGCCTTCTATTTGGACGAACCCGCATTGGTCACACTTGGCGTGTGCTACGACAGAGTCCCGCGTTTCGGTGGTGGCGTTTACCATCCTATTTTGCGCAGACTTGAGACCTTCACCGAAGATCCACTGCGCATGGCCATCAGGGATCACGAGAAGCGCGCCACGATGGTGCTCGACCTGGAAGAGAGAGTGGCGGCAGCGGTGAAAAAGCTGAAAGAACGCGGACTCGTGAGTCCCTACCTGCGCTCTTTTGTTGTCGCCCGCATCAATCCGCTGCGCTGGATCAAGGGTGAGCCGCCTCCATTAGAAGAAGTGTTGAAGACCATGCGCGAACGCGCAGCAAAGTTCAACGTCGAGCGAATCAAACCGCAGGATCTCGCTGGCGCAGGAGGCCCGCCCGACGACGAGGCCTGATACATACGGTTCGCCGCACGACACCTCGCGACTAATCGCCTTCGAACGCACGCGCGATCTCGTCACGCACTGGGGGAGTGAGCGGAGCGACCTTGCCACTCGTCACGATCGTGACGCCCTCGCTCGACGGACGCACCTCTCCAATCGCTGCAACCGAAATCCCTGTAGCCCGAAGGGCAGTTAGAACCGAGTCCGCTCTATCTGGCGCGACGGCGATCAGTAATGCACCCGAGGCAATCAGTTTCAGCGGATCGAGGGCCAGTGCTGCACAAATCGCCTCAGTCTCCGGAAACACGGGGATCTGCTCGCGAATGACCCGAAGCCCAAGACCGCCGGGCACCGCCAGTTCGAACAGCCCCATAGCAAGCCCACCTTCGGTCGGATCGTGCATCGCATGGACGGTCTCGCCGACATCCGCAGCTGCGAGAGCCGCGCTCACGACACTGATACCGGGCTCAATCAGGAAGCGAGCGGCCCGAGCCAGAACATCAGCGCCAATCCGGTCCCGCAGAAGTTCAGCTTTCTCGCGTGCCAGGATCGCTGTGCCTTCGATGGCCACACCTTGTGTCAGGAGGATCTGATCACCCACGGTAATACGGGTCTTCCGCACGAGGCGATCGGTGGCGACTTCGCCGAGCATCTGGCCGACCAGAATGGGGCGGTCCAGGCCCTGAGTGACTTCGGTATGCCCGCCTCCTAGCGCGACGCCCAGTTCCTCGCACGTGGTCCGCACATCGGCCATGATCGCCTCAACCAGTTCGGGTGTCGTGCGGTTTTCCGGAAGGAGCATGACAACGAAGAACCACAACGGACGTGCACCCATGACGGCAACGTCGTTCGCGTTGACGTGAACCGCGTAACGGCCGATTTGATCTGTGGCGAAAGTGACGGGATCCGTGGACACGACGAGACAACGATCACCGGCATCGATAACGGCTGCGTCCTCGCCAATCTGAGGTCCGATAAGCAGGCGCGGATCATGCTGCGGCGAATGTCTCAGCAACGATCGCAACTGCTCAAGCGGAAGTTTACCGAGTGGCAGGACCTGCGGTGGATCGTATTTCATGCGCTTATGATCATCGACGGGCCCCGCGTAACAGGTCAAGGACAGAACCAACGGTGCCCGCCTGCCAGTTTTCGGTACCCAGCGATCCATTCCCGCCTGCCGCATACAATGAACGGCATGAGAGACCTGAAGAATCGAATCGCCCTTGTGGACTGGGGGACTCGGGGAATCGGAGCCGCAGTCGCCGTCGCGTTGGCAAAGGCTGGTGCCAGTGTCGCCGTGAACTACCTTGAACGAGCCGACGCTGCAAGCTCCGTCTGTAGCGAGATCGCCACGTTGGGGCAGAAGCCAATCGCGGTTCAGGCAGACGTTTCGTCGCCGCCGACGTGAAGCGCATGGTCGCGAAGGTTGAGGCGAACATTGGAGGCATTGACGTCCTTGTCAACAATACGGCAATCGCCCATCCGCGCAAATTGGAGGAGATCACAGA
>DASYZA010000180.1:0-8684 GCA_035946775.1 Candidatus Sulfotelmatobacter sp.
CTGTCCCCAATCCCGCAGCAGGCGAATCGTGCGCGCATACTCGGAGTTGCTAGTGGTCACCGCGCCTCCCTCGCCGTATGCTCCCAGATTCTTACCGGGATAGAAGCTGAAACACGCAATGTCGCCGATGCTGCCCACCGGGCGACCCTTGTATTTTGCTCCGTGTGCCTGGGCGGCATCTTCGATCACCACCAGTTCATGTTGCCGCGCGATTTCCATGATCGGATCCATATCCGCCGGTTGGCCGTAAAGATGGACAGGCAGAATGGCCTTTGTTCGGGGAGTGATCGCGGCTTCAATCCGATCGGGATCGATGTTAAACGAACGTGGATCGATATCCACGAGCACCGGCCGAGCGCCTGCGTATAGGACTGCGGCAACGCTGGCGACGAACGTGAAGGGAACGGTGATGACTTCATCGCCGGGACCGACTCCGGCAGCAAGGAGCGCCAGATGCAAAGCGCTGGTCCCGGAGTTTAGCGCAATGCACACCGCTGCTCCGCAATACGAGGCAAAATCTTTTTCGAATGCGGCCACTTCAGCGCCCAGGATGAATTGGCACGTATCCAGGACACGCGCGATCGCTGCGTCGATCTCGGGCTTGATGCTCTGATATTGCGCTTTTAAGTCGAGGCACGGTACTTTGATGTCTGGCATAGCCTTGTTAAAGTTGCATCTCCAGAACGCTGGGGCCAAGCCGCGCGGGAACGCCCTTGGCAATGTGATGGTCAGGGACGTCGTGGGTTACTACGGCGCCGGCGCCAATCAGTGCGCCTCCTCCAATGGTCACTCCGGCGAGAATCACCGCCCCCCTCCCGATCGAGGCACCGCATTTCACGCGTGTGGGCACGGTGTGCCAGCCCTGTTCGGTCTGCAGACGGCCTTCGGTAGACCGCCTTCCGATGAATGCGTTTCTTTGAATCTCGACGATGGCTCCAACCTTGGTGTCGTCCCCAAGCGCGCAGCCGTAGAGATCCACCAGTTCAGGCTGGAAAATCTTGACTCCTTGACCCAAGACAACATTGGTAGAAATTGGCATGAGGATTATTGTATCCGGCGCCTGCCCGTGAAAGAAATGAGAGGTGCGCTAAATGACGACCGCGGCGCACGTGCTTGGCTTTACGGGAAATTGCTTGTCACGCTCCTTGCACAAAACTGGCCGGATTGGGCGCGATAATTCCCCCTCGGGCTGCCCGCTCTCGGCACGAAAGACCATCCAGTCGTCGCGTGAATTCAATTTCTCGCTCCACCAGCAAAGGGGCTCGCTCGAAAGAGCATACAATCGGGGAGATGGTTGGTGAAAACAAAAACCGGATTAGCCGCGCATTTCGACAATCACTCGGCGTACCACCCCATAGCGATATAGTGCGAAGTCGGGTCGAACACGTCCAGGAGCTGCTAAGAAGCGTCCAATCTTCCGCGCTCCGAGATTGCAATTGTGCGGGACCGCGGAATGCTTCGGTTGTCAGCGAGGTGATCCATGCCGCCGCAAGCGGACAGCGCCGATTCTCACCCGGAGCGTGCGCGCTCGACAAACGCGCCCAATAGCCTCACCGATGAAGTCGCCGATCGGCTCGAGAGTTACCGCGAGCTGATAGATTGTGCTCACGCGATCGTATGGCGGGCTGACGTTCATACCTTGCAGTTCACGTTCGTCAGCGGTTATGCAGAAACCCTGCTCGGTTACCCTCTGGAGCATTGGACAGATGAACCCGCATTTTGGAAAGACCACATAGATCCTGACGACCGGGAATGGGCGGTTGCTCTTTGCCTCGACGCCATACAAGAGAAGAGGACACACGAAATTGAGTACCGCATGATCGCGGCAGACGGCCACGCGATCTGGCTCCGCGACATTGTTCGCGTTGTCACTGAGAATGATCAACCAAGAGAGTTGGTCGGCGTGATGGTGGACATCACGGCGCGGAAGAATGCCGAGCAAGCTCTGCAGCGCAGCGAGGGCCGTCTTCGGCAGGCGATCGATACCATCCCACAACAAATCTGGAGCGGTCCGGCTGACGGCAGTGTTGATTTCTGCAATGCCCGATGGCGCAACGAGTTGGGTTTGAGCCTGGAAGACCTGAGCGGCGACGGGTGGCAGAAAATGCTTCACCCGGATGATCGTGACCGGGTGTTGCAGGCTTGGCGCGAGTCGGTGGCCAATGGAATGCCTTACGAACAGCAGGAACGGCACTGCATGGCAACGGGAGAATACCGGTGGTTTCTGAGCCGAGGCGTTCCGCTGCGCGACGAAAACGGAGAAATAGTGAGGTGGTTCGGAAGCAATACCGACATCGACGAGCAGAAGAAAGCGGAAGACGCTCTGCGCCAAAGCGAGCGGCGGTGGCACGGAGTCTTCGATAATTCCAAAATCCCGGTGGCCTTACAGGACTCATCCCTGCGCTATGTCGAGGCCAATGCAGCCTTTTGTCAGATGGTGGGCTATCGCCTCGATGAGCTGCAAAAGATGACTTGTTTAGATATCACTTATGAGGAGGATCGTGAGCGATACAAATCAATGGTTGATGAGTTGATAAGCGGCAAACGGGATCACTTCGAGTTGGAGAAGCGATACCGTCGAAAAGATGGTGAATTAGTGTGGTCGCGGCTGAATGGGTCGAGCATCGGCGAGGCCGACTCCCCGCTTTGGGTAGTGATGGCCGAGGACATCGCGGAACGCAAGCGCCTGGGCGATCAATTACAGCAGGAACGCGACCGCTTGCGGCTACTGCTGGACCTCAGCAACACGTTCGTCTCCAAGTTGAGCCTCCACGACTTTTTCGATGCGCTTGCCGAGAGCCTGCGCGAAATTGAGGATTGGGAATACTCGTTCGTTGCGTTACCCGAATCTGCCGCCCGTTTGAAAGTCCACCTGGTCGGCGGCAGCACGGGTGAACTTAAAGTAGGTACGAGTGTCCCGATCGGAGGGACAATTGCCGGCGATGTCTATCGTTCTGGACAACTTCAGTTCTTTCGCATTGCAGATCTACTTCCGGTTCCGAATTACCCCGAGCTGACGTCCTGGCGTGAGTTTGCCCGTGCTGAAGGGCTACAGGTCGGATGCAATCTTCCTCTTCGTTACGATGGGAAGGTGCTGGGCGTTCTCGGATTCCATACTCGGAACGATCTGAAATCCGCAAGGGAAGACCTTGGGTTTCTGCAGGAACTGGCGAAGCTGGTTGCGCTTGCCCTTCACAACGCTCTTCGTTACGGCGAACTCAGCGAATCCCACGAAAAACTCGTTTATGAAAAGAAGTACATCGAAGATGAGATCCGTTCGGAATTCGGCGTCGAATCGATGATCGGTAAGAGCAAGGGACTGCGTGACGTTCTGAAGGAAGTTGATGCGGTCGCGCCCACCGATACGACCGTTCTCGTTGTTGGAGAAACTGGAACGGGTAAAGAACTGATCGCCCGCGCCATCCACGATCGCAGCCCTCGTCACGATCACAGTTTTATCAAGGTCGATTGCGCCGCAATCCCCGCGGCATTAATGGAGAGCGAACTCTTCGGGCACGAGAAGGGAGCCTTTACAGGCGCCACTACGCAAAAACATGGGCGCTTCGAACTTGCCGATCATGGCACGCTCTTTCTAGATGAAGTCGGCGACATTCCGTCGGAGCTGCAGCCGAAGTTGCTGCGGGTGTTACAGGACCACGCTTTCGAGAGGCTTGGAAGCAACCGCACGCGAAGGGTCGATGTTCGTGTTATCGCGGCAACGCATCGCGACATGGCCAAGATGGTGGAACAGGGCAACTTCCGCGAAGATCTGTATTATCGGCTTAAAGTCTTTCCCGTTGTGATTCCTCCGTTGCGCGATCGCTCCTCTGATATTCCGGGCTTGGTCAAGTATTACGTTGCAAAATACGCCCGGCGCATGAAGAAGGAAGTTCCAACGGTTCCACAATCCGCGACGGAAGTGTTTCTGCGGTACCCGTGGCCGGGCAATGTCCGAGAGCTGCAGCATTTTATCGAACGGTCGGTCGTCCTCACTTCTGGCCGACTGCTGCAAGCACCACTTTCTGAATTACAGGAGTTTATTCGCCGGCGAGCTAATAGGCCTCCCGCCCCCCTCGCAAGCTTGAAGATATTGAGCGCGAGTCAATCCTTCAGGCGTTAGAGGAGTCGAATTGGGTCGTGGGAGGCCCGCATGGCGCCGCTGTGAAGCTGGGTCTCAAACGCACCACGCTTGTATCGCGTATGGAGAAACTCGGTATTTCCCGCCCGCGGCCGTAGCGTGCGACGCAGTACAAGATGCTGGCTGTTCGCAAATACGCCACCTCAAGCCCAGGTTCAGCTACGTGCCGTTCACGACTCCAGATAATTTCTTGCGCACTGAGATTCCAGCCCTGACAATCCGTTTTTGTGTTTCCTCCCGCTTGGGTTTGCACAGCGTCGACGGTTCGTAACCTGACGACATTTCGTCGTCTCCCGACAGGGCGCGAACCGTAAACGAGAATGGAACCACCGCACCCGAAGGCACACATCTGCAACAGCTTACGGGCTGGAATTGAGCTCTGAGACGATTGGCTTCTGAATTGCGTTGGAATGTTCAAGCTCACTCTCAAGATGCATCTAGGAACTCATGTCTGCATGTCAGAAACATTCGGTTGAGGGTGTACCTCGTGCGCACTTTGGAAGGAGGCAATATCGCTGCAACCTTCCAGGCAACCATCTGCGACGAAAGGTCACACTCTAATAGAGAGGAGTAAAGTGTCCGCCACACGTGGCATGCGTAACTTGCTGTGAAGACCAAAGTCCTCCAACCCTTCCGTGAGCTGCTTGAGTCGACGCCAGACGCGATGGTTATCATCAATGAAGCTGGGGAAATCGTCCTCATCAATTCTCACACAGAACAATTATTTGGATACGGCCGCGAGGACCTACTTGGTCAATCGGTCGAGCGACTGATTCCTGCCCGCTTTCAAGATCGACATCTGGACCACAGAGCAGCATATTTCAATGATCCCCACGTACGACCGCTGAAGGCAGGCCTGGAACTCTACGCTATTCGCAAGGATGGCCAAGAGTTTCCTGTCGAGGTGAGCCTCACTCCACTAGAGACAGAAGAAGGAATGTATGTGACTGCCGCGATTCGCGACATCAGCGAAAGGAAACGCGTAGAGGGCCGGATTCAAGAGTTAAGGTTAGAGCTGCAGGCCAAAGAGCAATTGCAATTGTTGCTCGCCTCCACGGCTGAGGCGATTTACGCGATTGATCTTAACGGTGCGTGCACACTATGCAACGCTGCGTGTCTTCGACTGTTGGGCTATGTCCACGAATCCGAGCTACTTGGAAAAGACATGCATACAACGACGCACCACACGCGGCCCGATGGACGGCCTTACCCGGTCGGGGAATGCATGATCTATCAGGCTTTTCGCGGTGGGAAACGTGCGCACGTGACCGATGAAGTTCTTTGGCGTGCCGATGGAACGAGTTTTCCCGCAGAATACTGGTCCTATCCAATAAAGCACGACGAGCGAATTGTAGGCAGCGTCGTCACTTTTTTCGACATTACTGAACGCAAACGAGCTGAGGAGCAGTTGAGACGATCCGAGTCGAGGTATCGGTCGATTATTGAGAGTGCACCCTATGGCATCTTTCGCGTTGACCAGAATGGTCGAATCGCCATGGCAAATTCAGCCCTCGCGGCTATGCTTGGTTACCAAGCTCCAGACGAGATGCTGGGCCTCAATACAGGTACGGACGTTTATCCGAATCCGACGGAGCAGCAACGCGCTCGTGATTATGCATCCGAAGATCCCAAGGTTGGTTACGAGACCAAGTGGAAGCGTAAAGATGGGGAAATGATCACAGTGCGACTCGGTGGGCGGCGCTTGCCAGATGATGACGAGCTTCCGGGGGGGTTTGAAGTCTTTGTGGAGGATATTACCGAACAGCGATCCCTCCAGAAGCAGTTTGAACACGCGCAAAAAATGGAGGCAGTAGGCCGACTGGCGGGCGGTGTAGCACATGATTTCAATAACCTGCTCATGGTTATCAGCGGGTACGCGCAGCTTCTGGACGAGTCCTCTGCTGACCCTAAGAAGGTAGTTGAATACGCCACCCGCATCCAAGATGCTAGTTCCAAAGCCGCCACGGTGACTCGCCAACTGTTGGCTTACAGTCGGAAACAAGTGCTTGAACCAACTGTCCTTGATCTTAGCTACGTAGTGAAAGATCTGGCGAAAATGTTGCCGCGTTTACTGGGAGAAGATGTCGAAACAGTGCTGGAGCTCGATCCTGAGGTTGGTACAGTGCGGGCTGATCGAGGTCAGATGGAGCAGGTCATCATGAACTTGGCGGTGAACGCAAGGGATGCCATGCCACACGGTGGGCGTCTCACCATCGCGACAAGTAACGTGGCACTGGACGCTTCTTACTACCAAGGGGTCGAGGTCCCGCCGGGGCAGTACGTCTTGTTGGCGGTCAGCGATACAGGCAGCGGCATGGACGCCGAGACTCAGGTTCATATTTTCGAACCGTTCTATACGACCAAAGAAGCAGGAAAAGGCACCGGGTTGGGTTTGGCGACGGTCTACGGGATTGTGAAGCAGAGTAACGGATTCATCTGGGTCTACAGTGAACCGGACAAAGGTAGCATTTTCAAGATTTATCTTCCCCGTGTCGATGCTCCTGCGGATTCCGACGAGAGCCTCCAACTAGTCCAGGTGCCGTCCACAGGGACTGAGACGATTCTCTTGGTGGAGGATGAAACCGACCTTCGCAACGTATGCCGAGTGTACTTGGAATCCAAAGGTTACACCGTCTTAGAGGCCGGCAATGCGAAAGAAGCGATCAAGATTTGCCAGAGCCATGAACACCCGATTCACGTGCTAATTACAGACATCGTGATGCCTGGCTTGGGAGGATTGGAACTGGCCAAGTCCGCATTGGAACTGCGGCCAACGCTTTCCGTTGTCCTTGTGTCCGGATACACAGACCGCTCCTTAGACCGCGAGGCAATAAACTTCGCGAAATTCCTGCAAAAACCATTTAGTTTCGACGCTTTGGCTCGTAGCATCAGATCGCTTTTAGATAAGAATCGAGAAATACTTCTTATCGAGGACAGCAAATTAATACGAATCGCATTTCAGAGAGCACTCACCGGAGCGGGATACTCCGTCCACACCGCCAACCACGGAGAGGCAGGCCTACGTGCAGCGCGCGAGATACTTCCTGATTTGATTGTCTTGGACCTCGTGTTACCGACAATCCCCGGCCTCGATGTACTTAAAGGGCTGAAGAGGGATGCCATCACAAAGAGCATTCCTGTGATCGTCCTCGTGGCACTTTCAGGACCAACCAAGGAAGAGATATTAAATGAGGGTGCCACAGCTTGCGTGGAAAAGTCGGACAAACTATTCGAAAACGAGTCTGCTGCTTTGATTCATATCGTCTCGCGGGCCGTGGGTAAAGCGAAAGCATCGAGGGGATAAAGACATTAGTCTATCGCGATACTTCAGAGAGCTTTGCAGAGGGCGCAAGACCAAGGCAATGTTTCCAATCGGCGGCGTGGTGTCGTTTCACGCGGAGATGGCATGCACAAAATCCTGATCGTGGACGATGATAAGGCGATGTGCGATCTGCTGCGAGCCTGCTTGTCCGAAGGCTACGAGGTCATCGACACGCAAGACCCGGAACAAGCTCTGGGGCTGGCTCTAGAACACAAGCCGGATGCGATTCTTTTGGACCTCATGATGCCGAAGTTCTCCTGATTCGAACTATGCCAGAGCTTTCGCTCCCTGAGCTACACCTCTACGATTCCGATCTTTGTTGTCACGGGAGAGACGGAGGCGAAATATAAGGACCACTGCGCAAACCTTGGCGCTGTTGCGTACTTTGAGAAGCCTCTGAAACTCGATGAGCTCAGGCGCAGGCTCACCGTGGAACTGCAGAGCAAGCGGTCGGAGCAGCGCGCCCACGTGCGTGTCCGCATGCGACTTGCCCTCAGATTGCGGGGCACTGACGATACTGGAAAAGCATTCGAGGAAATCACTACTACCGAAAACGTGAGCGCAGAAGGGTTTATGTGCAACTGCATGTCTTCGTTGGTGAAGGATGCGATTGTTGAGGTTATTCTGAGCAGCGGAGGCGAACATTATGCTGGACGAGCTCGGGTGGTGCGCAAGGAATCCTCCGGCGCTCCTTGGCAGCGGTATGGCTTCCAGTTCCGGGAGAAGACCCTCGCCTGGCCCCTACAGGAAAGTTAGACTGCGGACAAGCCACAGAGACGCATGAACCCACACGTTCTGCAAAGAAAGACACCTCGACTTCTGAACTTTTTCCGCGGATTCTTCCCCAAGTGTGTCTGCCCTGAATCGGGACCACCGAGCTCGGAGTGTCAGTCACTGCACCTTCTGAAAAAACCGAGCTATAGGTTCCGGAATACCCTGTTCGATTCTACGAGAGAGCCAATCCTGTAATCGTACCTTCTGCTCAGGCGAGAACGTCCGAAACTGCACCCCGGCGCGACCTTTCTTGTCACACCAGCAAATCTCAGCATCGATGTCAAATGCCGAGGGCTCGCCTGGAAGAGAAAATTCGGCTTTCACTGGAGCACCGGGATCAAAGGTTACCCTTGTGTTGAGCGCGAGGCCGCCTTCACTGATATTCATCATTTCGCATGGTATCTGCACGATGCCATCTATACGGATGAGGACAGGGACGGCCACCGGGCA
>DASYZA010000181.1:0-7014 GCA_035946775.1 Candidatus Sulfotelmatobacter sp.
CCAAACTCAAAATTCGATGTGGGTTTGAAGCTGAGCTTCTCTCCATGGATGAAAGGCTGGCGGCTGAGGGGACGCGCCCACTGCCCCACAAGATTTGTATCGTTCACATCCATGAAGTCGTGCCCGGAAAGCTGCCCCAGGAAAAGCTCGAAGCGGATTGGGCCCATCCAACCCAGAATGCTCGGAAGCCGAAACGGAGAAACGCGGTTGAGGCGAAGCATTTCCACGGGGGCGGCATTGTCGCTGAACATCATGGGCCCGCCCTCGCCGGGTCCCCACCAGAGACTCTGCTTCCCAAACGAAAGCTGCCAATTTTCGAAGTTCATAGCGACGTACGCATCGAGCAACTGAAAGTGATTGACTGATGGAGTGTCCGTAGCCGGCGGTAGAGGTAGAGGTCCATCCGCACCTGCTATGAACTGCCGCGCTCCTAGAGCCAACGCTGGTGCAGAGGGGGCATGTTGATACTCCCCCTGCATGTAAGCGACAAAGGGACCATCCGATGCCCAGCCGGAGAAGCCGCTGACGTTGTTGAATCCCTCTTCGTACTGGCGGCCGTAATCGTTAGTGATAGTTTGGCCAAAGTGATAGCCATCGGTCAGTGGTTGGCCAGAAATTCCGGTGGCGCGTGTATACACTGACTCGAGCCGAACACTTGCGTTATCTCCCCCGCCCAGCAGATTGATTTCGCTGGCGAATTCCCTCTCGAGGGGACGGTAGAGGTTGTCCGCCAGCTTTGGCGCAAACTCGTCATCTTCGAGGTTGTCTCCCGCCTCTTCGACGAGCCGTGCGCATTCCATTCGAGTCCACGGGCGCATGCCTTCGATATCGCTCTGTATGTAACCCAGCGCCGCAAGCCGCAGAAGCGCGGGATAGATCCAGCTGTCGAGCGGGACGTACGGCGATCCCATCGACTTCGCTTGCCAATGTTCCGGCCTGTCGGGCCGGATGCCGATGAGTCTCCACGGGCCTCCGGCTAAGTCGGGATTATGGTGCTCGCCGTAAACGTAGTGTGAAACGAGCCAGCCGAGCGCGCTACCCACCAAGACATCGGACGGGAAGTGCTGCTCCGCTTTGATCCGCGAGACGCTGACCGCTGTGGCGGCTCCGTAGGCGAGGAGTTTGACAGGCAGGCTCGGATACTCGTGCCCGACTATGCCCGCAATGGACCAAGCTGCCGCTGAATGCTCGGAGGGAAACGAGTCGCCGCCATTCCAGAACTGCCCATTCGCGTTGTCCACAAGCGGTCGTTCGCGCCGCGTCATATACTTGATTGCTTCCGTGGCAACCAAGCTATCGACCGCGGCTTCTCCGCTGAGGAACCCGGTTTCTCGCTGATGCTCATTATGCGTGACTAAACCCAACAGGTAGGCGCCGCCGGCGACCCCCGCCATTGCGCCAATGCCGTAGTCTGAAACGTGCCGGTAACGGTTCAGCGTGTCGGTCGAATGGGACAACTGGCGGCTGAAACCGGAATCGGTCGCAAAAAGCCCCGCGGCAACACCACCCACAGGCACCAGCCAGGTTGCCTCTGGCACCCCAACGTGGGCAGGGCTAGTCCAGATCGCTTTTTGGTCTACCAGAAAATGTTTCGGCGCCAAACGGAACGAATTTTCGTATCTGTCGCCGGACGTCGGAGCGAATATCAATTCATCTCCGCCGCCTGCTTTCCGCTTGCTGACTTTCCTGTCGGCCGATTTCTTTATCGATGTGCCCGCCGGGGCAGACTTCGACGGTTGCAGCACAGTTGACTGCCCGCTGGCCGTCATCGTCCCGCCGGCAACTAAGAATGTCATCATCATCCACGCCAACCCAATACGCCCAGTCACTAAGACAGTTCCTCAGTACTTAGCCGCGAGAAGCGCGCTCGTCGTGATCTGAGTGCCGACCTGCACCGCCTGCAGGAGCGCCTTCCAGGTCGGCGGGCCGCCGAGCGCTTTCTCGGGAACTACTACCACGTCGCCAGGGGCCAGAGCCTCGTTCAGCCCGCTGCCCATCCACCAGGATGCTCCCTTGGATCCGAGCACGGTCCCGTCTGCGCGCACGACAAAGATCGCTTTTTTGTTGGCAAGATTCGTCGGGCCGCCCGCCTGGCTCAGATACCATTTCGCGCTGCGTCCGGGACGGTACGCCACTGCCGTGGGACTGTAGACTTGTCCTTCCACAACGACGTAGCTGGGACGCTTCGGAATCACGAGCATGTCGCCAGCACGCACCGCAACATCGCGCGCAGTGTTTTGCCAAGTTCGTATATTGGAAGACACTTGGATCATTACGCGTCCGACGGGCGGATTATTGATCAGGCTGTCGAGCGTGTTTTGCCACTGTTGATAGGCGGCTTCGTCGGAGAGCTTCATGTCCGGGTCGGTTGCCGTCGTCGACGCCAGCTTCAGAGTCACTTGCTCTTCGCGCACGCGTTCAACGAGCTCGGAATGCGACCGGTCTTCCAGTTCGCGGACTTCCGGGCGGACCAACACAGCGCCATAAGGATAGGCATCGGGCATGAAGCCGCCGGCGCGCTCGAGAACGGAGCTGAGCTTTTCCCCCGGCTGAATGCCGTAGCTGCCCGCATGCCTGACCTCGCCGCGCACTTGAATTGTCGCTCCGAGGTCGTTCCATCCCGGCAATTGCCGGATGGTAAGTACGTCTCCGTTGTGCAGCGGGGCATTCGCTTTTGTGTTGCCCTCCATCACCGAGGCAAGTTCGATCTGCGCGTGATGGCCCGTCATTTGCCCTTGACTCGTCCATTGATAACGCGTCAGGTCGGCGCTCTTGGTATCCGCGCTCTGTTGCAGCCCGCCAGCGGAGCGAATCAAATCCGCGACGGTCATGTTGGTAGTCAACGGATACCGTCCTGGCCGTGCGACTTCTCCCTTGATGTAAACCGTTGCCGGGTCGACTTCCGCGGGATTGCTGTGAACCAGAATCCGGTCCCGGGAATTCAGCACAATGTTGTCGCGAGGATTGCCATTGAGCGCTGCGCTCAGTTTCACGCTGAAGATTTTCAGTGCGCCGTCGGGCTGATAACGGAATACCTGTGCATCTTCTCTTTCCGCATCCGGTCCCAGACCTCCAGCCATGTGGATGGCATCACTCAAGTGAATTTGCCCCGACGAACGATAGGTCCCCGGTTCGCGCACGTCTCCCCATACCGAGACCGTCGGTGGATTCTCGAAATCGTAGCGTCCGAAAATTTGCACGGTGTCCAGCGGATCGAGAAGCGGCGCACTGGCCGGATGACTGAGAGCTTCGGCCAGATTAAAGCTCTCGACCGTGGGCCGGTAGTCTGGCGGGTTCAGCCGGATAATCTCGGCGTACTGGTTTGAGGGTTCGGGCAGTAGATCCCGGTAGGTAGAAATCAGGTCCGTGACGCGCATTCCCGGGTGATACGAATAGCGGCCTGGGCGCAGGGCGTGGCCTTCCAGGTAGACTGCGTCGTCGTTGTAGGGCGCGATCGGAAAGATGCGGATTTTGTCGCCATCCTGCACTTGAAACGAATCGAGCTGCTTGGTTATGGCGGCAGCGTCGTTGTTCTGGGGAATATTGAGGCTCAGCATCGTTCGTTTGTCGTGCGACACGATGCGTTGCACTTCGATATGCCGCAGGGTTGCCGTGGGAAGAAGCCCTCCCGCCAACTCCAGTATGTCCGCGAGCGATTTCTCGCCCTTCAGCTCGTAAATCGACGGCCGCCGCACCATCCCTTCCACCGTCACTTCGCTCCCGATCGGTGGGACCAAAACCGTATCGCCGTTTTCCAGCCGCTCGATATCTGTTTTGACGCCACGCAGCAACAGATCGTAGACATCCACGTCCTGAACCAATTGCTTGCCCCGATACTGCTCGAGATTCCGCAACGAACCGCGCGCTGTGGGACCTCCCGCGGCGAAGATGGCGTTCAGCGGCGTCGATAGCGAGCTGATGTCGTACGCACCCGGATGCGCGACATCTCCCACCACGTAAACCCGGATGCTGCGCAGGCGGGCCAGCGAAACGTCGGCCGAAACGTCGCGAAACTGGGATCGCAGGGTGTGCTGGACGGTCTGCTGGACATCGGCCAACGACTTTCCCGAAACGAGCACCGGCCCAACTTCGGGAAGGCTCAGGCGCCCTTCGCTGTCAACCGTGCGGACAATGCGCTCGGACACTCCGCCCCACAGATCGATTGCCAAACCGTCTCCCGGCCCGACGACATAATCTGGCCCGACGGGAAGATCCATGGGAATCATCTGGAGGTCTCGCGTGCCGTTCTGGAATACTTCCATGCCGAAGCGCTCCGGCACGGGAGGCTGCGGCGAAGCTTGCAGATACATGTCATATAGCGAGGGAATATCCTCGAAGGGATTCGGCTGGCGGATCAGTGTTTGACTGGGACTCGGGACAGCACCGGTTGACTCGCCTCTGAAAGCAGTGAAATGCGGCGGAGGCATAGTCGTTGAGAGCGGAGAATTATCCATCATCGGAGGAAGCGTTTCAGCGCCAGCCGTGGCCGTAGAAGTAGATGATAAAGGTTCCTGCGAGCCGCTCGTGATCCTCCGCGACCCTAGAGTTTCGGGGTTTCCCGCACTCCCAGTGCGTCCGGGATCGAAATTGAGTTGAGAACTGCCCAAGGGAATGCCCGCGGAGGTTTGCATAAGCTCCGCTTGCTCAAGGGTGGTGGGTGGAGGACGCGGCGCTGAAACTCCGGCGGGAGGACCATTGGACGGAAGTGTTCCTTGCGCCGGGAACTGCGCTCCGAGCCTCCCGTCTTGCTGCGGCGAAGCCGGGGATCCCGCCGGCACACTGGTTCCCGCTTGCTGCATCTGGCTTTCTTGCTGCTTGCGGCCCTGAGCCAGCTCCTCTTCCTGATCCTGCGCCAGCCACTTCGTGCGCTCCTGAACCAAGAGCTCCTGTTCTTTCGCTTGTTGAGAATCCGGATTGATCTTAGGAAGCAGGTAGCCGTAGCTCTGGAGCAATCGGGTAGCGATCGAACGGAATTGAATATCCGATTCCAGACGATCGAGAATTGCCTGGTCCGTCAAATCTGAGTCGCTAATCAGCTGCCCGTGGTCGGTGGCATCCTTGGCGATCCAGCGCTTCAATTCCACCATCAGGCCAGGGTTCGCGTGCAGTATCGCCTCAATCTGCGGCGTCGACGCCGCGACCCTGTCCATGTTTTCCCGCCCCAAATCAGACGGAAGAGTGAGAGCGGATTTTTTGCTCTGGGGGTAGGCACACAGGGAACCGAAGACGACTAGACAGGCCGACACCAAGAGCCGAAGAAGCCCGCTCCGGCACGACCGTCGATCGACTTTTTTCCGCAAACGATTTGGATCCCTCGCGTTCATTCCTAACCTCCGACGAGCTGGGCCTTGCCGCGCAGAGCATTCAAAACGCCCTCTTCCGACGTTTCGATTTGGTTTGTTCGAATGTTTGGAGTTGTCCAATAGAACACCGAACTGTCTCGATCCGGCGCAATCGCAATGATTCTGAGATTGGGATGGTTCTGGAGTATCGCATTACAGGGATCGGGACGAAGATGAGATCTTTTTTCGAACGCAACAATCAGGAAGTCTGGTGTCGTTCGCGAGACCGCACTTTCGATCTCTGTTTCGTCCTCAATCTCCCCCACGATTTCAATGTCGGGTTGGTCCGCAATGGTGGCTAATACAAGATCGCGCATGAGCCTGGGCCGATTGGCAACCAATACTCGAATATTCTTCATCCGACACTCCGGCTACTCGAATTATGCCGAGACTTACCGCAATGAACAGGTCCAATTGAGAGGGGATTTGGTTACGGCCAAAGACTGACAGTCGGTACTACAAAAGACTCACATGCGTCCCAAGCAGTTAAATTCAAGTACCACAAAAGTACCTGCCTCTCCTAGGCAAGCGGCAGGTTCTCTGAAAGCCTGGGCTCGCGCACACGGCAAGCCTCCGAGACGCTCAAACGGTTCTCCGCGCCTACCTTGCGAAGAATCCGGTGAACGTGATTCTTAATCGTCTGTTCAGAGAGATAAAGTTGCGAAGCAATCTCCTTGTTGGTTAGTCCTTTATCAATCAAGGGAATGAGCTCTTGTTCGCGCCGGGTCAAGCCCAGATCGAGCGCCATGCGGCGCCGCGGTGCCTCCGCAGGTTGGCGCGCCACATCGTCAAATAGAAATTTGCAAAGGCGCGGCGAACACACGGCCTCACCCAGGGCCACAGATCGCACTGCAGCCACCACATCGACTGCCGACGCTTCTTTAGGGATGTATCCCGACACCCCACAACGTACGGACTGGAGAAATAGCATGCCGTCATCTTCCATGCCCACAAGTAGAATCTTCAGGCACCGACCTCCTGCCCGCTGCCGGGCGAAATGACCGGCTGCGGAGACTAAAAAGGCTGCGGAATCTAGAAGCAATATGTCTGCATTCGAATTAAAAACTTCCTCGAGCACATCCAGGCCAAGTTGACGGGTAGAAATTACCTCGATGTCACTCTTCTTCGAACAAATCCGAGCAAGTGACTCTCGGAAAAGCCGGTTATCCGAAAGAATGTAAACCTTGGCACTTCGATCCATCGGCTCACCCCATGAACGTCTTTAGGCCCACGAATTGGTAACTGAAAGTTTCTATAGTCTATCAAATAAGTCAAGCTCAAGTTTTTCAATTGTCTATATTGTTAATCATACAACTGTACTTGTGCCACTCGAGAAACACTCAGATAATGAACGCGGACCAGCCTACTTCGCATGTCTCGGACAAAATTCCCAGCCGGAAACCTGTGCCGCTCTAAGTTCCAAAATGGAACCCACTCGCGCCGATTCGCGATACAGCTTGCAACTCTGTTACCATCCGATAGCCTTGGACGGCTCTGTACTGGTTGCCTCCGACTTCACCCTCATCCGCAGCCAGTATCCTTCTAGTGTAAATCTCTATCGAAAGCAAGTGACAACCCGTTAACTGATGCTGAATCAGGGTGCGCGGTGCGGAGTTTCGCGCACTCAGCAGTGACCTGGCGGATCGTCTTGCGCATGCGCACGGCAAGATCC
>DASYZA010000182.1:0-1605 GCA_035946775.1 Candidatus Sulfotelmatobacter sp.
CTCCATCGCGTACTGCACGGCCAGCGGAGCGTTCGCCACAATCTTCGCAGCAATCGCCTCGGCCCGCGGAATCAATTCCGCCGCAGGAACCACTTCATTCACCAGCCCCATCCGATGCGCTTCCTGCGCCGTGATCATCTCCCCCGCAAGCACCATCTGCATCGCGATCCCTTTGCCCACCAGCCGCGGCAGCCGCTGCGTTCCGCCATATCCCGGAATAATCCCCAGCTTCACCTCCGGCTGCCCGAGCTTGGCATTGTCGCTCGCCAGGCGCATCGTGCATGCCATCGCGATCTCGCATCCGCCGCCCAGAGCGAATCCGTTGATGCACGCGATCACCGGCTTGCCAAGATTTTCAATCAGGTTCAGGACATTCTGCCCCCGATGCGTATATTCCTTGCCGGTCACCGCGTCCTGCTTCGCCAGCTCGCCGATATCCGCGCCAGCAATAAAGGCCTTCTCGCCCGACCCAGTGAAAATCACGACGCGAACCGCGGCATCGTTCTTGATGTCATGAAACGCCGCCCGCAGCTCTTCCATCGTGGCCATATTCAGCGCGTTAAGCACCTTCGGCCGGTTGACGGTGACATAAGCAACCGCGTTCTTCTTCTCGAGAATAATGTTTTCGAAGTTCATAAGTCCCAACCTTGCCACGGATTCTCACAGATCAACACTGATCTCTTAGCGTTCTGTCATCCTGAGCGAAGTGAGTCGTGAGCGAAGCAAACGACTCACGTAGTCGAAAGCCCCCCATGCCCTCAACTGCAACGCAAGCCTGAAAAGTCATCTCCACGCCGTCGGACATCCTTGTCCACACGTCAGCAATCACGACTTCGCCGCGCTTGCATTTACACCCACGGCATCGGATGAATCGCCATCCCCTGGACTTGCCCAATAAAACCGCCTTACCACCGGAACTAACAGCCACGCCACCAACGCCAACGGAATGGCAGTGAAACTGAACATATCCCAGTCGATGTTATTCACGCCGTCATCGATCGTGCTGTAGACGAAAATTCCAAACAGCCCTGCATCGGTAAGGAACGCAAGCCACCAGCCCCACAGTTTGTTTCTGGCTAGCCCCCAACCGCCCGCGAGGGTCACGATCGTGATGGGTGCAAGAATGCAAAGAGCAACCTTGAGCCCTTCTATCGTCGAGGCACGATCTGCCCCACGTTGCACTTCCATCTGGTGCATCAGCACCAGCAGCACGATGCACATCGCGACGAAAAGCGCACCGCACAGGAACTGCGCCACCACCAGGCCCGTCACCCATCCCGAACGCTTCACAATGCGCCTTTCCATCCGTGAAGATCCGTGCAAATCCGTGGCTAAAGCTTCTGCGACCGCGGCCCTACTTGCGCCCCGTACCATCCGGCCGTCGCTTCAGCCCGAGTGCTATAATTGTATAGCAGGAGTTCCACAATGCTTGCTATCCGCCTTCCCGAAAGCATCGAAAAACGCCTCGACCGCCTCGCCAAGCGCACTGGGAGAACCAAAACGTACTACGCGCGGCAAGCCATCATGGAACACTTGGCCGACCTGGAGGCAGTCTATCTCGCTGAGCGGCGTTTGGAAGCCATTCGGGCCGGGCGCACCAAGACG
>DASYZA010000183.1:0-3615 GCA_035946775.1 Candidatus Sulfotelmatobacter sp.
CTGTTGGCAGATCCAATGAAAATCCCCACTTCTGGCAAAAACCGCCAGAAATGGGGCACCCATTTACATCGAGAGTGGGATCAGGCAGGGATGCTTCGACTGCGCCGCGACTTTGCTTTGCTGCGTCGCGGCTCCGCTCAGGATGACAATTATACTGTAAATAAATATAAATAAACAAGATAATTTTATGGTAGCATCTGTACAAGTCCTGCACAGATACGTGGATTCAAGCACTTACAAAAAAATCCTACACGGAATCTGCACAGAACGAGTCAAACTATGGAGGCGAATTATGGCATTCGTCACCGAAAAAGAGGAACTGAAGCCCGGCCTGATTCTCTTCCGGCGCGGCGACGTGGATCATCGCATGTGGTATTGCCGCATGAAGATGCCGAAGGCCGACCGCTACAAGACGGTTTCGCTTAAAACAACGGATAGAGAAGCGGCGCGGGAACGCGCCTTCGATCAGGACGCAGACGTTCGATTCCGCATCAAGCATGACGTTCCCGTATTCAATCGTCCCTTCCGCGATGTGGCGCATGAGTATCTGTTGACGCAGGAGGCGCGGGCGAAGCGAGGCGAGATCAGCGCCGCACGGCCCAAGAAACTCCGTGCCGTCATCGAAGGCACGTTAGACCGATATGCCGGTTCCACGCAGGTTCACCTTATCGGTGACGAGCGTTGGGGCGGCTATCCGGCATGGAGGCGGGAGAACGGCGCGGGACGCCACCGGCGCAACGGCGTTCGGGAAATCACAGCCGCAGCAGCTCAGACCTTTGCGGACCATGAAGCGGAGCGCCGAACCAAGGTTCAGCAGACCCTCGGTATCAGGGTTTTGAAACCGATTGAAGTCAAACCTTCCGAAGAAAGAACAGTTCCTTTCATCAGCGATTCCACCATCCGCTTCGAGATGTCGATTTTCGGGGCGATTATGAACTACGCCGTCAAGAAGCGTTATGTTCCGGCAAGCCAGCGCTTCGACGAGCGCCCCAAGCTCAAGACCATGCGGCGTGATGAATTCACGCTGGAGGAATATCGCAAGCTCCACACCGTAGGCCGCAAGTGGATTGGTGAGGCCGACAAGGCTTCGAGCATCTGGTATCGCACCGTCACCTACAACATGATTCTGATTGCTTGCAATACCGGCATGAGGCCAGTGGAGATGAAGAATCTCCGCTGGCGCGATATCATGCCAGCGAAAGACCGCGAGGGCCGCGAGATCGTTGTCCTGTTCGTGCAGGGCAAGGACAAATCGCGTCAGCTGGTCGCGCCCAAGAGTGTCGGAGATTATTTAGAACGCATCCATGCAATCTCCAAAGCCACGGAACAGGACGATAGGGTGTTTACCAATATCACCGGCAAGCCCGCAAAGACTCTTTACAGCAGTCTGATTGCCGATCTTCTGAGGGAAGCGAATCTGCGCGAAGGAACGCAGGGCGTTCCGCGCTCGACCTATTGTTTCCGGCACACCTACGCTACGCTCCGCTTGCAGGAAGGCGTGGACGTGTATTTCCTTGCCGAGCAGATGGGAACGTCCGTCCACATGATTGAAAGCCACTATGGGCATGTGAACACCATCAAGCACGCCGACCGTGTGTTGCAGGGCATGGCGGGATGGGAGATGCCGCACCCCGACGAGACCAAGGCCAAGGCATCGAAGGCGGCAGAGACACACGATAAAGGCAAACGAGGTCAGCGCCACAGGCTGCGCTGATTCTGAATCTCCCGAAGCCGTCTTTGGCCGGAGCCGTGGCGGAGGCTGGCGTAGGGAGGGTATCGTTCGAATGTCCGGCCCGGACATTCCTTGCAGATATTGTTCTGATTTGCCGCTGCCCCGCCGGGGCGTTCTTAGCGGCAAATCTCCGCGCACGAACCGCCGCTGGCGGCTGTTCTTCGTGCGCTTTGTGTGGGCCTTCCTCAACTGTGCCGTCGGGATTCCCCGGAATGTCACTTCGCTAATGTGTGGCAGCCAACACGGAAATGCGCGGCACACGGATTTGATTCTCACGCTTACGCGTTTGGGCAATGTCGTAAGAGGACTGCATACGCATCAGTGTGTCCATCTTTACTCCAAAGGCTTTCTCGATGCGGAGCGCCATATCCCCGGAAAGGTCGGCCTTGCCATTGAGCAGGCTGGACAACGTAGGACGCGAGACGCGCAACGCTATCGCCGCCGCCGTGACCGTCAGCCCTGCGGCTTCGATAATCTCCGTCCGAATGAAATCCCCAGGATGGGGCGGGTTCTTCATAGGCATGGTCTCATCTCCTTTGAACCTAGTGGTAATCCTCTAAATTCACGTCATAAATCTCGCGTTCGGTTGTGTCGATAAGAAAGGTCAACCGCCGATTGGCCGTAACGCTCAGGCTCCATGTGCCCTTGCGGTCGCCTGTCAGGGTATGCACTTTCCATGATGGCAGCGCCCGCAATTCTTCCGGGTCGTCCATGTCGTCCAGAAAGGCGAACATCTTGCGGAGTTTGTCCACCGTATCGGCTGGCACGCCCTTTGTGGCGTCGTCCGCGTAGAGCTTCTTCAAACCTTTGTGGACGAAGTTGCTTATTCTCACCTAAACAACTGTAGCCCGTAGCCTAACACTTGTCAAAGGGAGAGATGCCATTTTCATACTGTGTTTGGGAAGGGTGCTTTAGCCCTTCTCGCTGCAACCGCCCATGGTGCCAGGTGTTTTCCGCTTCCCATCCATGCGGTGCCTGTGTCCTACCCCGCAACGCCCGCCCCTGAGAAGCAATGCGGAAATAGACCTAATTTCTTCTTTTATGAAGTGCCCCCGCTTCATGTGGCTTTATGGCAGAGCCGCTCGGAACCCGTCAAGGGTGTTCGCTGACGCTCCAGCAGGACACCGATCAAGCCCGCCATGTCGCCGATTTTCTGCTGGCCTGGCACGATGCTGAGAAAAACGGCCGTTGGAGCTTGGTGGATTTGTGGGGCGTCGAAACCCCGATCGCCCACGACATGCTAACCCTGCTCCGCCTAATACGGGACTCCGACTCTTATCCGAACGGCTTGGGTTTTTCAGAGGAGATTGCCAATGTGTGGCGCTTGGCGAGGGACCGGAAGCGAGGGGGGCCAATGCGCGCGTCTAAGAAACCATCCTTCGGGCCCAGCGCGAATACCATGAGCACTGAACTCATCGGCTCTCCCGCGGCCGCGCAAGTGTTCGATCTGTCGTTGTTCACGCCGCTGCCGAAGGCCACCAAGCGCTTCTGAAATCTTCACGACCCAGATCAGCAGAGCTCTGCGAGTGTCATCTTGGAGTTACCTTCCCGAAGTAGTAATAAAGTGAAAAGTTCGGGAAAGCGCCCGCAATATCGTGGTTGCCAGCTGCGGTGAAAAGCACGCCGACCGACGAGACAATGCGGTGGGTGAGATTGTACTCGATAGTCGGCTGTCCTCCGACTACCCCGAAGGTTTTTTGGCCGGCGGTGACGCTGGCCCGGTCAATCCGAAACGGCATTCCATCTACTCCGATAAGCTCGATCGCATAACCGAATCCGCGCTTATCGTTGAGCACGTGCTCGAAAGCCAACCGATACTGGAAGATGTCTCCGTACCGCTCTGCGGCGCCGTCCTTTGAACTCGGAATTTGGTAAGAGTAGTA
>DASYZA010000184.1:0-3914 GCA_035946775.1 Candidatus Sulfotelmatobacter sp.
TCGCGTACGCTCAGCCTCCCGCCTGCTGCATTCTCGATCACTTTCACCCGCTGGAACTCTTTCTGACTCATCGTCACCATCCTGCAAGGGTGACAAAGTCTCGTTGCAGTTAGGGGGTGACATTATCTTGGAGCAATTACAGTCCGCATATTCCAAGTTGACGGTGGCGAGGGCGATTGCTATATTAGAAAGGTTCCGCGAGTTCATCCAGGCTTGCAGTGTGCCGCGACTTTTTTGTGGGCGTGTCTTCCCAAAGTTGCGGTGGAGCTTTAGAGAAACAGAGTTTCCGGCTCGAGTAGGTTCGGAAACATTCCTCGCTGAAACGTACCTGCGCCGCCTTTCGCCCTATGCGGAAGGATATGCAGGGCAAGGCTGACGAAACGGAGTGCCCCCGGAGTTTGGCCGGGCGCCACCGTCGGCGGCGTAAGTCTTAAAGGGAATCCAGAATCTCTCGTTTGGTGCAGGTGAGAACCTGCGCAATGAAACGAGAAGTAATGACAGGCTGATAGGCCCGTCATGCCCCAGGATGCGTATCCGAAGACTTGGTTTTGAAGCTGTGCGGGGTTTTGATCGCGCGGCCAAGGAGTGGCAAGGGTGCCTACTTTTAATCAGTTGGTGGCTCAGGGCCGAAAGCGGCCTCGTTACAAGACGGCGAGCCCTGCATTGCAGGGATGTCCGCAGAAGCGCGGAGTTTGTACGCGCGTGTACACGCAGACCCCGAAGAAGCCGAACTCGGCGTTGCGGAAGGTGGCTCGGGTGCGGCTGACGAACGGCATTGAAGTCACGACGTATATCCCCGGGGTCGGGCACAACCTGCAGGAGCACTCGATTGTGCTGATCCGCGGAGGCCGCGTGAAGGATCTGCCGGGTGTGCGGTATCACGTGATTCGTGGAACGCTGGATGCGGTGGGCGTTGCCAACCGCATGCAGGGACGCTCGAAGTACGGAGCGAAACGGCCGAAGAAAGGCTAGTGATTCGTGGCCAGTCGTCAGTGGCCAGTAAAAGCTCTCGCTAGAAGCCAAGAGCTAGGAGCTAGAAGCTGAATGCCTCGTAAAGGACATATCGCAAAGCGGACGGTGCCGGCCGATGCAGTGTACGCGTCGGACCTGGTGACGAAGTTCATCAACTCGATGATGTGGCAGGGAAAGCGGTCGACGGCCGAAGGCATCTTCTATGAGGCCCTGACGAAGCTGGAGTCGAAGGGTGGCGACGAGGCCCTGAAGCTATTCAAGAAGGCCGTGGAGAATGCCAAGCCGCTGCTCGAAGTGAAGACCCGCCGCGTCGGCGGTGCGAACTATCAGGTGCCGGTCGAGGTGAATGCCGACCGTCGCACGTCGCTGGCGATCCGCTGGATCATTAGCTATGCGCGCGAGCGCGGCGAAAAGGGAATGGTGGATAAGCTGAGCAATGAGTTGCTGGATGCCGCGAACAGCCGCGGTGCCGCGATCAAGAAGAAAGAAGATGTACATCGCATGGCGGAAGCGAACAAGGCGTTTGCGCATTATCGCTGGTAGGAATTGAGTCATTAGGTGATCAGGTGATGGAGCGATTTTGGGGTTCAATCGGCAAATCACACAATCGCAAAATCGCTAAATTATTGATTATTGAAGTCGGAGCCCGGAAGGAAGCAAGAAGGTCGTGCCTAGAACAGTCCCATTAGAGCGTTGCAGGAACATCGGCATCATGGCGCACATCGATGCCGGGAAGACCACTACGACGGAGCGCATCCTGTTTTATACGGGCAGGACGCACCGCATCGGAGAGGTTCATGAAGGTACTGCAACCATGGATTGGATGGAGCAGGAGCAGGAGCGCGGCATTACGATTACGTCCGCGGCGACAACCTGTACCTGGCGCGACATCCGCATCAACATTATTGATACACCTGGCCACGTGGATTTCACGGCTGAGGTGGAGCGCTCGCTGCGCGTGCTTGACGGCGCAGTCGCGGTATTCGACGCGGTGCATGGCGTGCAGCCGCAGTCGGAAAAAGTGTGGCGCCAGGCCGATAAATACGGTGTTCCGCGCATTTGCTTTATCAACAAGATTGACAAGATGGGTGCTGATTTCGAGCATGCCGTCGATACTCTTCGTAAGCGCCTCAGTGCCAAGCCCGTCGCGATTCAGATTCCCATCGGACAAGAAGACAAGTTCAAGGGCGTTGTCGATCTGATGGCGATGAAAGCGATCCTGTGGAACGACGAAACCATGGGCGCCGAGTACGTCACCGAAGAGATTCCCGCCGAACTGAAGAAAAAAGCCGAAGCCTTCCACGCACAACTGGTGGAAACCGTCGCCGAGAACGACGATGAGATCCTGCACAAGTTTCTCGAAGGCGAAGAGATTACTGCGGACGAGCTGAAGAAGTCGCTGCGCAAGTCGACGATCGAATTGAAGCTGTTCCCTGTCGTGGTGGGCACGGCGTTCAAGAACAAAGGCGTGCAACCACTGCTCGATGCGGTGGTGGATTATCTGCCTTCGCCGTTGGACATCGGCGAGACGCACGGGAAAGATCCGAACAACGGCAAGGAAATCACGCGCAAGCCGGACGATAAAGAGCCGTTCTCTGCGCTGGCGTTCAAGATCATGGCTGATCCGTTTGTCGGTCAGTTGACCTTTATTCGTGTTTATTCCGGACACCTGAAGACCGGCGATTCTGTACTGAATGTGCGCACGGGAAAAACAGAGCGCATTGGCCGCCTGCTGAAGATGCACGCCAACAAGCGCGAAGAGATCAGCGAGATTCTGGCGGGCGACATTTGCGCCGCAGTGGGCTTGAAGAACGTTTCGACCGGCGACACGATTTGCAATGAGGCCCACCCGATCGCGCTCGAATCGATCGAGTTTGCGGCGCCTGTGATCTCGGTTGCGGTTGAACCGAAGACCAAGGCTGACCAGGAAAAGATGGGCATGGCGCTCGGACGCCTGGCCCAGGAAGATCCTACGTTCAAGGTTCATACCGATCCTGATAGCGGACAGACGATCATCAGCGGCATGGGCGAGTTGCACCTGGAAATCATCGTCGACCGCATGATGCGCGAGTACAAAGTCGAGGCCAACGTCGGCAAGCCACAGGTGGCGTATCGCGAGACGATCCGTAAGCATTCAGAAGCCGAGGGTAAGTACATCCGGCAGACCGGTGGCCGCGGCCAATACGGTCACGCGAAGATTTATCTGGATCCCCAACCGCCCGGGACTGGCTATGAATTCGTCAACGAGATCGTCGGCGGCTCGGTGCCAAAGGAATTTATTAAGCCAATCGATCAGGGCATTCAGGAAGCGCTGGAGGGCGGTGTGCTCGCCGGCTATCCGATGGTCGACGTGAAGGCGACGCTGTTCGACGGCAGCTATCACGACGTCGATTCGAACGAAATGGCATTCAAGATCGCCGGATCGATGGCGTTCAAAGAAGCCGCGCGCAGGGCTTCTCCGGTGCTGCTTGAGCCGGTGATGGCGGTTGAAGTGGTGACGCCGGAAGATTACGCGGGAACGATCATGGGCGATCTGAGCTCGCGCCGCGGACGCATTGAAGGTATGGAGCACCGCGCCGGATCGCAGGTGATCAAGGCGATCGTGCCCCTGGCTGAAATGTTTGGCTACGCGACTCACATGCGTTCGTCGACGCAGGGCCGCGCGGAATACTCCATGCACTTTGCGCGCTATGAGGAGGCTCCGCGATCCGTCGCGGAGGAAATCATCGCGAAAGTGCAGGGGACAGCGAAATAGGTTCGTAGCAGAGTGCGGTTTGAGCCGCGCCGACAAGGGCAATCATAGACGAGGGGCTTGAGCCCCTGAGGAACGGAAATGGCGAAAGAGAAATTTGAACGGACAAAGCCGCACTGTAACGTCGGGACGATCGGCCACATCGATCACGGCAAGACCACGTTGACGGCGGCCATCACGAAGGTTCTGT
>DASYZA010000185.1:0-14529 GCA_035946775.1 Candidatus Sulfotelmatobacter sp.
GCCCCATCACCTCTACCCGCTCCAGCTCGCCACGGCTCATCTCTGTCCTCTTCAACCGACCTCCTGTTCCGGCTGGAGGTCCCAGTCTAAGGGGACATTTCTATTGAGTTATTCAGGGGACATTATCAAAGAGTTTCAACACTGAAAAGCCCACGGTAGCGTTCGTTCTTTCGTTGCTGGCTGGTTTGTGGATGTTAGCTGCTGGAGGAATGATGGGAGGCTTCGGCTCTGGAGGAATGATGGGACGTGCGCGAGGTCAGTATGGGATGGACCATTTGCAGGGTATGGGTGACTGGATGTGGGGTCGGGGTGTGCACCCCTTCGGCATGTCGTCGCCTTGGTTTGGTCTAGTCGCTGGACTTGTGGTGCTGATCGGCGCCGTGATGCTTTACGTCAATCCTGAGCAGCGCCGGAACTGGGGGCTGGTGATCTTAGTCATTTCAGCGTTAAACATCTTCGTGGGAATCGGGGGTATATTAGCCGGAGCGTTCGGCGTGGTCGGCGGGGCCCTGGCCATCGCCGCGAAGATCTGAAAGCGCCTTTCAGCCGACAGAGTTCGACGAGGACCAACACTGGCATTAAACCACCGGAATACCCAGCTCGGTAGAGTCCATAACCGCAACGCTGACACACCAACAGTCCCTGCAACAAAGAGGGTTCGATCGTACGGCGAGGAGAGAACCTCTTATTTTTCTCGAATTGCTCTTGCGCCAGAGCGAAGGTTGCTTCGCTGACCAAAGCGGGTACAGCAAGCTGGGATCTTCCAGCAGCCGCATAATCTCCTGCCACACCACCGCTGCATAGGCCACGCTGACGCAAGCGGCGTGTGATTCGCTGCCGCGGACGAAGCTCGGTTTTGCCATAGAAAGCGTGGCCTGCGTAAGCCGGGTTATGTAGCATCCTCCAAAGGGTTGGGCGTTCCCATCGGCTCTGTCGTGTCCGCGTCGGCACCTCGCGTTGATTGAGTAAGCCTGCGATGGCGCCCAGGCTGAGACCTTGCCGCGTGTAGGCATCGAAGATGAGACGCACCGCCTCGGTGCGCGGACCTTGCGCGCCCCGCACGATGGCTTCAGCAATGCGCGAATCAAGATACGTATCTTCTGTGTATGCTTCTTCATTGCGCCCCATCCGCGGATCGCGATCCAGTTCCAGCACCAAGGTCGACAGCACGTGAATCCCAGTCGCCCGTGCCTCTTGTGCGGAAGCCGCATAAATCGATTCCACTAACGGCATGTCAAAACTGCTGCCGATGGCCAGCCCTTCCGGGAAAACAGTTGCTCCGGGGAACATGGCGCGCCATTCTTACCTGCAATCTCCAACGGCCGACACCACAACCTTGCACAGGAATGTTTGCCATCCAATCTCCTATCAATCAGCTAAAAAAGAAACCCAATTGCCAGTTGCCCAATCCGTGGATCGAAAGCCCTGAGAGCACCATTCCGAGCCGGGCCCGATTTCGGGCACTCCACTTGAGTCCGATCAGGATCAGAAGATTGAGTGCAGAGTCTTCTAGAAAGTCAATGCTGTCCGCGAAAAGAGATACAGATCCAATCGCCAGGGCGACGGGCAAATTCAATCCCAAAGTAAGCGATGTTGAGGAACGCGGCAAGACGAACCGTTCCCCGCATGCTGTCTGAAATATGGTCAGGCTGCGGCGATTCCCTGAGATCACGATTCAGGCTGGTCCCCAAGGCCACGAAAGCCGAAGGTGTCCGCCTAATGGTCGGCGCAGCCTAGTCGTCGCTTGCCCCTTTGCTATACTAACCAGCAATCGTGAGTATCGACCCCATGCCGCCAGCGGGTGTCTCGCAATGACGCGCAGAGGATTTCACATCCTGTTGGCATTCACGCTGCTGATTAGCGTGATGAGTCCAGTTGTAGAGGAATTCGTCCTCCATTGGAACCAGTCTATCTTTGACAATGGGTACGACGGTGAGTCAGCCGTCGCTGTTATCGCACTCGTCGTGCTCTTGGCTTTTGCACTTGCGAAGCTCCTAGCATTATTTGTTCCGGAAGGCACAACCGAGGAACCTCTGGTTCATTCACGAGAGACTGTCAGTCTAAGGGCCGATATCGCTGCCTGCTTTCCGGACACGTCCCCGCCCCTAGCCCTTCGTATCTAGCCAAATCTTCTATTCGCTGCACCGCGGTCGTGTTTCCTCCCGACACCATTTTCCGTTCACACGGAGTAGATTCCTATGCACAAGAAACAAGCACTCGTTCTCTTCTGCTGCGGCCCATGGCTTTTAGGTGGTTGTGCTGCCCGACGATACCATTCGGCACCGATCGTACCTGCGGAAACGGCTTCCCGGTTGCAGGCGCGGAATCTCGGTGATCCCGGCTTGCGCACATTTCTGGAGAAAAACGGGCACACCTTCATTGCTTGGCCACCCACGCCGTGGAATCTCGAAATGCTTTCGCTCGCAGCTCTCTATTTCAATCCAACGCTAGACGCTGCACGGGCGCGTGTTGCAGGAACGCAAGCAGCAGTCATCAGCGCCGGGGCCCGGCCGAACCCGAGTCTCGGTCTGTCGCCAGGGATACCCAGCCCATACCTGTTCAGTCTGGACGTTACTGTACCGGTTGAAACGGCCAACAAACGTGGACATCGCATTCAAATTGCCCGAAACCTGAATGAGGCGGCACGCTTCGATCTTGCTGATTCTGCTTGGAAAGTGCGAACTGGTGTCCGCGGCGCTCTACTTAACTATTTTCTAGCCTCCCGTAATCTTGAAGGCCTCCACTCCGAGGAACAGGTGCGTAGGGCCCAGGTGAAGATCCTCGAAGAGAGGCTCGCCGTTGGGGAGATACCAAGGCCGGAACTTGACGCCGCGCGCATTGAGCTAGCAAAGACACAATTAGCCATCACAACTGCGGAAGGGCAAATCGCACAGTCAAAGGCGGCGCTCGCCGCATCGATTGGTATTCCCGTCTCGGGACTTCAGGATTTCGAATTTTCTTGGCCCGATCTGAACTCGCCGCCCACTCCGGAATCATTTTCTCCGCAGACGATTCAACGCGATGCCGTTCTGAACCGTTTGGATGTTCGGCGGTCTCTAGCGGAATACACCGCTGCCGAAGCCGACCTGCAGTTGGAGATTGCCAAGCAATATCCAGACATACAGATCGGACCAGGCTACACGTACGAGGAAGGAAACAACTTCTTCACCATCGGCCTGTCCATGACCCTACCGTTGTTCAACCGGAATCAGGGGCCGATAGCGGAAGCCGAGGCCAGGCGCAAGGAATCTGGCGCTGCGTTCTTGGTAACTCAGGCTCAAGTGATTGCGCAAAGCGAGCAGGCCTACGCGTCCTACAAGGCTGGACTGAAAGAGCTGGTGGAAGCTGATCAATCTCTCCGCAATCTACAAGACACCCAATTGCAAATGATGCAGCACGCCGTCAGCGCCGGGGAAGCAGATCAATTGGCGCTAAACGGTCTGCAATTACAGGCGATAGCCGTTACGAGAGCGCGGCTCGATGCTCTCTCCCGCGCACAGAACGCGCTTGGTGCACTGGAGGACGCTGTCCAGCGCCCGCTTGATCCTGACGACGCGTTTCCGTTCAACCTCGATTCTCTGAACAAGATTCCAGCGGAGTCCAACCAATGAAGGCCCTTCACAAATCTCTCATCGCTTCCATATCGCTATCGGCTCTGCTTGTCTTGGGAGGATGCAAGAGAAGTGCCGACAGAGGCCAGCAAGAGGGAGAAATCGGACCGGGCAAAAAACCGGCAGAACTTTCATGGGCAGAGGGTCAGGCCGTCTTGACGCTTGAGACCGCGGCTGTGAAGAGGCTGGGGCTTGCGACTACACCTCTTGTTGCGAACGCCAAACGTTTTGAGATAGTAGCCCCTGCGGTCATTCTTTCAGTGCAGGAGCTCGTGAGTTCGCGGAACGGCTACGTCGCGGCCCAAGTCCAACTCACAAAATCCCGTGCCGACGCGGATGCCGCCCGCAGGGAGTACTCACGATTAAAAACACTGTTTGGACAGAATCAAAATACCTCGGAAAAATCCCTGCAAGCTGCAGAAGCAGTCTCGAAAGCACGCGATGCGGACCTCACGGCCGCCGAGCAACAAATCGCTCTCGGGGAAGCTGCAGTCCGCCAGGAGTGGGGAAGCGTCGTCACTGAATGGATCGTGGAGGACTCGACCGAGCTTGAACAGGTTTTGAACCAGCGCCAGATGCTTGTACAGATTACGGTGCCTCCTGCGGAGAACGTCAAGTTGCCCAAGAGAGTTTCACTTGAGTTACCGGATCGTTCCCGAACCGAAGCGACATTTGTCTCGCCAGTTCCCAGAGTCGACCCACGAATCCAAGGCAAGAGTTACCTCTATGTCGGTTCCTCCGAGTCGGGTCTTGCTCCCGGCACAAACGTGTTAGCTCACCTTGCGGTCGGTGCTCCGATGGCAGGCGTGATCGTGCCCTCCTCGGCGGTTGTGTGGTCCGAGGGAAAGGCCTGGGTCTACGAGCAAACAGCTACGAACCGGTTCATACAGCGGTCGCTCGCAACGAATCTTCCGGTCGAGAACGGATATTTCGTCGCCGGTGGGCTTCAAGCTGGAGACAGGGTCGTAACGCAGGGAGCACAGGCGTTGCTTTCGGAGGAAGCACTCCTGCGCGGAGGCGGAGGCGTATCCGATGAGGACTGATACTCGGGGGCAGGGATGCTGAATGCCATCGTTCGCTTCTCGCTTCGTTTTCGCGGCATTGTCATTTCATTGGCGTGCGCTTTGCTCTTCTACGGGCTGTACTCCGTGGTCAGCGTGCCATACGACGTGTTTCCCGAGTTCGCTCCTCCTCAGGTTTCGATTCAAACAGAGGCGCCGGGGCTTTCACCCGAGCAAGCAGAGACGTTAGTCACTCAGCCCATCGAGAACGCCATCAATGGCGTTTTCGCAATCGAGAGCTTGCGATCCAGATCGATCCAGGGTCTCTCGGTCGTAACCGTTGTTTTTCGAAATGGCACCGACATCTATCGCGACCGTCAGGCTGTTGCGGAGCGTCTAACCACGATTGCACCCGAGCTCCCAGCTGGCGTGCACCCCCCGCTGATGACGCCTCTCACCTCTTCCACTACGTGGGTCATGGAAATAGGTTTGACGTCAGAAAAGCGGTCACTGATGTCTTTAAGGTCCGTCGCAGACTGGACCGTAAAACCCCGCCTGCTTTCCGTGCCGGGAGTTGCCGGAGTCGAAGTCAACGGAGGGGATGTCCGCCAGCTCCAGTTTCAGTTTGAACCGCAAAGGCTTGTTCAATATGCAGTGAGCGTGGACGAAGTAATCGCCGCGGCCCGTCAGGCCACTGGTGTTCGTGGCGCCGGTTTTGTCGATACACCGAATCAGAGAATAGTTCTGCAAACCGAAGGGCAGACAGTCACGGTGGGGCAGCTAGCGCGCATTGTTCTTGTTCATCACGACGGCGCAAACGTTACGCTAGGGGATATTGCCCACGTGGTGGAAGCTCCTGCCCCTGCAATTGGTGCCGCTACCATTCGCAGTAAACCAGGCGTCCTTTTGATTATCGATGGTGCGTATGGCTCCAACACACTCGACGTCACCCGAAACATCGACAATGCGCTCAACAACCTTCGTCCGACTCTCGAAACCCAAGGCATCGCGATCCATTCGGATGTTTTCCGCGCTGCAGATTTTATCGACGTAGCGCTTGATAACATCGGGCACTCCTTGATAGTTGGCGCGATTCTCGTCGTCGTGGTCCTATTTCTGTTTCTGTTCAACTTCCGAACGGCGGCGATCTCGTGTACCGCAATTCCGCTTTCCCTGCTCGCTGCCGTGATCGCCCTCGATAAGTTGGGTCTGACTTTAAATACGATGACGCTAGGCGGTCTTTCGATTGCGATCGGCGAAGTCGTGGATGACGCGGTCATCGATGTGGAAAACATCTATCGACGACTCCGTGAAAACCGGATTTCGTCAGCCCCACGATCCCCGTTTCAAGTTGTGTTCGACGCGTCGATCGAAGTGCGGAGTGCTGTAGTCTATGCAACCTTCGCCGTCATACTCGTGTTCTTCCCAATTGTGAACATTTCTGGCCTGGCCGGGAAGATTTTTGGGCCACTCGGAATTTCCTACATCTGGGCTATTCTCGCCTCCCTTGTGGTCGCTCTGACGATCACACCCGCACTCTCCTTTCTCTTGCTTGCCAACAGGGATCTTCCTCCTCAGGAACCCCCGTTTGTCCACTGGCTCAAAGGCGGCTATCGTGTCCTTCTACTTGGTGTTGAGAAATCTCCGCGGCTTGTTATTGCGGCTACAGCGGCGGTCATCGCGTTGGGATCAGGAATGGTATTTCTGTTAAAGCACTCGTTCTTGCCCGAGTTAAGAGAAGGAAACGTAACCATCCATATGACGGCCATTCCCGGGACATCCCTCCGGGAGTCGCTCCGTCTGGGCGATCGCCTCACGGACGAGCTGCTAAAGATTCCACGTGTTCAATCGGTCGCTCAGAGGGCGGGACGAGCCGAGCTTGGAACCGATACCATGGGGACCCACGAGAGCGAAATCGATGTCAATCTTAAGGCCCTGAATGGCAAACAGGTTCAGACGGCGCAACAGGACATCCGGCAAATTATCGCAAACCTTCCTGGGCCAATCCTGACCTTCAATGGTTTCCTGACCGAGAGGATCAACGAAACTTTGTCCGGCTACCGAGCTCCGGTCGTTGTCAATTTGTTTGGGAGCGATTTAGACCAACTCGATCAACAAGCCGCGAGACTAGCGCTTGTTCTTAGCGGAACCCGTGGAGCTACTCAGGTCCAACTTCAAGCTCCACCGGGCATGCCGCAAGTTGTGGTGCGCCTGAGAAACGAGAGTGTCGCCAGATGGGGATTCGATCCGGTCGCCATACTGGATGTCGTGCGAACTGCCTACGGCGGGGATGTAGTTGGACAAGTCTACGAAGCAAATCGCGTGTTTGATGTGTCGGTCGTCCTCGACGCTGGCGACCGCAACAAGATCGCTAAAATTGGCGCTCTCGCCGTCCGAGGTCCGGAGGGAAACTACGTCAGCCTGAACCAGCTCGCCGATATCTACGAGTCGTCCGGACGCTATGTGATCTTGCACCAGGGTGCACGCAGGGTTCAGACCATAACGTGTGCTGCCGAAGGCCGCCCGGTAGATGAGTTTGTAGACGAAGTAAAAAAAAGAATTTCTCACTTGAAACTTCCCGCTGGAATGTATGTGCAATTCTCCGGCACTGCTGAAGCACAAGCCCGGTCCAGACGCGACTTGCTCGTGAACTCGACGCTTGCGGGGCTGGGCATCCTTCTACTTCTGTCTGTGGTGATGCGAAATCGTCGCAATTTACTCCTCGTCCTTGTAAATCTACCGTTTGCTCTGGTGGGCGGAGTTTTGGCCGCAATGCTCAGTGGCGGGAATTTATCGCTAGGATCACTCGTCGGTTTCGTCACGTTGTTTGGAATTACGCTTCGCAATTCCATTATGCTGGTCTCGCACTACGAGCACCTGGTAGAAGCAGAGGGAATGGCTTGGGGACTGGACACTGCCCTTCGAGGAGCTTCCGAGCGCTTGGCTCCTATCCTGATGACGGCGCTTGTCACGGGTCTTGGCTTGCTGCCGCTCGCGATTGGAAGCGGTGACCCAGGACGCGAGATCGAAGGCCCAATGGCCATTGTCATTTTGGGCGGTCTTGTCACCTCAACCTTGTTAAATCTTCTCGTGCTTCCGACACTCTCCTTGCGTTATGGCCGGTTCGAAGCACGCAGGTCGATTGACAGTGTTGTGAATTTCCAACCTTGAAAAAGACCCGGCCCGCAAGCGGTTGGGTCAAAACGAGTGTGGGAAGCGGGTCTCCAGAAACTCTCCCAGTTTTGCCGTCGCCCTGAACTGTGGAATCGGCTCCAGTTCTTTGAATGCGGGCGTGAACGCATTGGACAAACTCCGGATCGTCCGCGGACGGAATTCCTCGTATTTCGGTTCGAAGTAGAGCTCGTGCACTGTTGTGCGCCAGGTGTTTTGGAGCTTCCAGTTTCCCCTCGACAAACGCCTCGTAGATAGCCACCTTCACGGTAGCGTCTGTGAGGTTCACTTTGCTGCCAGGCTTCTACCTGCTTACGCATCGGCTCGAAATTCCGCTGCATTTGGTCCACACCCACCGAGACACAATCGATCAGTGAGAACGACTTCGAGTGCTTGGCCAACACCAGGGTAAAGACTGCCGTAACGCAAAAGATAACTTTCAGTTTGAACGCACCGTGAGGTACCGCCAGGGATGACGATGAACCCCAAGAAGTACTTGAGTTATGACGTATATGGGAGTACTTATATGTCATATGCCTCGCGCCAGCCATATCCAAAAGGCCGAACGGCTCAACTTGGCCCGCACACTTCTGCAGCGCTATCCGCATTGGCCCGAGGCTGCACAGCGATTGGCCCGGAATTGCTCCATCTCCCAGCGCCAGGCCTATCGCTACCTGGAGCAGGCACAGCGACTCAAGCACCCCGTCCCGGTCGGCGATGTCAAAGTATCCTTCACCGTCAAGCTTTCGCGCCGTCTCGTGGAACGACTCCGCAGCTACGCCACTTCGACCGGATTGACCTTGAGCGAGATCGCCAGCCGTGCTTTCTCGGCGGTCCTGCACCGTGGGGGAGGTCGTGGCTGATCGGACGCGCAGTCCGTCGCGAACCGTCCATCTGGAATACCACTTCGACCGATTATTGCCGGACAAGTTGGCTCAGGCCTACGAGCTGCTCGCATCGGACAGGTGCTGGTCGATTGCTCCAAGCCCGCAGCCGGCAAGCTGCCAGGAGGTGGTGAATGAACAAGCCTGCCGCCCTCTACGCCCGTGTGTCCTCCGATCGGCAAAAGGAGAACCACACCATTGCCAGCCAGGTAGCGGCGTTGATTCAATTCGCCGAGACCAACGGATACCTGGTCCCGCCCGAGTGGCAGTTCCAGGATGATGGCTATAGTGGCGCCACCTTGGTCCGTCCTGGTCTAGAGGCATTGCGAGACCTCGCGGCGGCGGGTGAGATCCAAACCGTTCTGATCTACTCGCCCGATCGCTTGAGTCGGAAATATGCCTATCAAGTGCTGTTGGCCGAAGAGCTGGCCCGCTGCGGAGTGGAGCTGATCTTTCTGCGAGCACCCTCCGGCGCTACCGCCGAAGATCAGTTGCTGGTGCAGTTTCAAGGGATGATCGCGGAATACGAACGGGCCCAGATTGCCGAGCGTTCTCGCCGCGGCAAGCGGCATCGTGCTCAGCAGGGCTCGATCAATGTGCTGTCGGGCGCTCCCTACGGCTATCGCTACATAAAGAAGACCGATACGTCGGCGGCCTACTACGAAGTGGTGGAGTCCGAGGCCGAGGTGGTGCGTTTCATCTTCGATGCCTACACGCGGCAAGGTCTCAGCATTGCTGCCATTGCCGGCTTACTCAATCAACGCGAGGTGCCGACGCGGACGCGAGAGAGCCGATGGGAACGCCCCACCCTTTGGAGGATGCTGCATAACCCGGCTTACGCAGGCCACGCTTTCTATGGCAAAACCGAGCTTCGTCCGCGTCAGCGAATCACACGCCGCTTGCGTCAGCGTGGCCTGTGCAGCCGTGACAGTTCGTTTCGAGAACGGCCTCGTCCAGAGTGGATCGAAATCCCCGTACCCGCTTTGGTCAGCGAAGCAACCTTCGCTCTGGCGCAGGAGCAGTTCGAGAAAAATAAGAAGTTTTCTCCCCGACGTACCCTCGAACCATCTTTGTTGCAGGGGCTGTTGGTGTGTCAGCGTTGCGGTTACGGACTCTACCGAACTTCGACGCGAACTTCGCGGCGCACGATCTACTACTATCGTTGCTTGGGACGGGATGGCTATCGACATCTGAAGGGGGCGGTTTGCGACAACAGGCCGATTCGTCAGGAGCAGCTCGATGCGGTAGTGTGGCAGGAGATTATGCGGCTGCTGGAAGATCCCAGCTTGCTGCAGGCGGAGCTAGATCGCCGGCTGCACGCAGCTCAAACCACTGACCCTCTGAAGCGGCGCGAAGAGGCGCTCCGTCGCGATCAAGCGCGCCTGACCAAGAGCATGGAGCGGCTGCTGACCGGATACCAGGAGAATCTGATCACCTTAGAAGAGCTCCGCTGCCGCATGCCGGATCTGCGCAAACAGCAGCGGGCAAACGAAGCGGAATTGCAATCGCTGGAGATGACGGCTGTTGACCCAACCCGTAACTTGCGCTTGCTGGAAACCCTCGCCCAGTTCCGCACACGACTGCACGCCAGAGGCAATGTCCTGGAAGTGGCAGAGCGTCAGAGAGTCCTGCGATTGCTGGTGCATGAGATCCTCGTGAGCAGTAACAACATCACAATCCGCCATTCCATTCCCCTGCCGACCTCTTCGCCTGATCCGAACCATGGAGTTCGCCCAAGCCACGAACCACCCGAGCCCAATACTGGCCCAAATTATCTTTTGCGTTCACACGGTCAACACGCCTGGTATGATGTTTCCAAAACCCGGGTCTGGATTGAGGTCAATTTTTTCAGGTGGCCGGCTGTGCTTGAATCTACACATGTTCACCGGCGACAGTCCGAGCAATATCCTCCAACCTCCAGACGTGCGACGACAATGCGAAAGCGGCACTCCTGCTCCAACTGGCTCTTGAGCAAGTCAAATCGCTCGCTCACAAATTCGGTGATCTTGCCACAGCGCAAACAAGCCATGTGGATATGATCTTGGCTCAGTTTGCGCTCGTAGTAGTGTCCTTCACCCTTCAGGTGCATCAAGTCAAGTTCATCGATCAGCCCTTGGCGCTTCAATAATCCGAGCGTTCGGTAGACGGTGCTGCGGTCGACCGATGGGTCCGCCTTCTGCGCCTTGCGCA
Source organism: Candidatus Sulfotelmatobacter sp. (assembly GCA_035946775.1). Lineage (GTDB taxonomy): Bacteria > Acidobacteriota > Terriglobia > Terriglobales > Acidobacteriaceae > Sulfotelmatobacter. Next base: position 10,858 of record DASYZA010000185.1, read on the forward strand.
GAATCTGGCTCGCGTCGAGATGTTTATTGGCGGTCTCGATGACGCTCAGAATCGCACGGCGTGGGCTGGTCATGCGGATTCCGCGTTGAGCCAGCAGAGCCTGCAGACGACCGGGCATTTCAGTCTGTGGAAGAGGCATGGTTCAATTTCGTGCTCTGAGTCGCAACTGATTGCAACAAGACTGCGACAGAATCTTCTGGTCCGTATTGACGGCTGGCCCTTCGCAACTCTAAGCTGAATTCTATCGATAGTTGCGACTGAGTTGCAACTAGAAATGGAGACGGTGAAAGAAACCCAATCAGCGCATTCGGTGGAAAAGAGCGCCCTTCCGGCGTACGTCAAAATCGCATCATTGAGAACATTCACGATTTCGGTCCTCATGCTGGTGGCCATGCTCATCCTCCCGGTTTCCGCGCAGGAGAGTCCTTACATCGTGACTTATGACCACTACCTAGAAGAGCCGGGGAATCTTGAAGTCGAGTACTTCTCAACCCTTGGGACACAGCGCGGCGGTAACGATTTCCACGCCTACTGGATGGAGTTCGAGTATGGGGCAAAGGCGTGGTGGACAACAGAGTTCTATCTTGATGGGCAAATCACGTTTGGGGACAGCACGATCTTTACTGGCTTTCGCTGGGAGAACCGCATCAATCCATTCCAGCGCGAGCACTTCGTCAATCCTGTGCTGTACGTCGAGTACGAGCAGATCAATGAAGCGACAAGATCATCAAGGAAGTCGAAGGGCACGACATCGAATCCGATCACGCGGTGCCCAACGCACTTGCTCGCCAAACCCTCGATCACGAACTCGAATTCAAGTTGTTGCTCTCGAAGACATTCAAGGGCTGGAATATCGCCCTGAATCCCCTCGCCACCAAGAACTTCTCACCCAGCAATCCCTGGGAGTTCGGCTATGCGGTCGGGGCCGGCCGGCCACTCGCTCTGAAAGCAAAGGCCAACGAGTGCAACTTCTGTCCGGAAAACTTCATTGCCGGAGTCGAGATGTATGGCGGCCTGGGCGACACACAGGATTTCGGGTTGAACGAGACCTCGCACTACCTCGCTCCGGCCATGGCCTGGAATCTTCCCTCAGGATGGACCATCCGCCTCTCCCCCGGGTTCGGCCTGAATGACAACAGCCATCGCTTGCTCTTGCGCTGGGGTCTCTCTCCTGAATTCTCCGGTTTCGGGGAGGTGGTTCGCGGAGTTTTTGGAGGTCGTCGATGAAAGCGATCGGCTGCCATTTTATCTATCCACTTGTGCTTGTTCTATGGTTTGTCGCACTAGTTGTTCAGGTGGCGTCCGCCCAAAGCGATGATTCAGACGCGGCAGCCGACGATCATCTCCATCACCATCACTCTGCTGAATTCGCCAAAGTTCCGGAGAGAGCACGGGTACGGAACAATCCATTGGCGAGCGATCCGGAAGCCGTGGCTGCGGGCAAAAAGCTGTTTTCACAACATTGTGCCGAGTGCCATGGAAACACGGCCGAGGGGGGCAAGAAGGCACCTGATCTTCGCGCACACGAAGTGCAGGCGGCGACCCCTGGAACGCTGTTCTGGATACTGACCAACGGAGTCATTCGCCGGGGCATGCCGGTGTGGTCCAAGCTGCCCGAACCCGAGCGCTGGCAGATCGTCACATTCATAAAGTCGCTCCCTCCGTCGCCGACTTCTGAGCAAAATGGGGCCCGTGTTCAAATTCATTCGAAGCTAGAGACGAGGTCCAATTCCGGTCAACGACGACGAGAGTGAACCACATGGCAACAAAGCGACACACATAAGTGGCTGCGAGAGCGAGACAGTCGATGATCTTCTCAAGGACCTCCACTCGCTCTGAGTCATAAACGTAATCGCTGAGATCTGGATCCTTCTCCCAACGGCAGTCCTTATGTCCCGGTACGAATTTCTCTGTCACAGCTGCAAGAAACTCTTCTCGAAAGTTCTCTCCCGCATCGAGTACGCAGAAGCGGACGTGTGCTGCCCTACTGCGCCAGTAAGGAAGTCGAGCAGTGTCGGACAGCATTTCCAGGGGACCGCATGGAAGAAGGGCTCTTCAAAACCGATGCACGAGCCAGCCGCGTATCACCCGGCTCTTGTCTTTTGGGTCCTCCGAAAACGTCAAGCTAAAAGTAGATTCTGATAGGCGTAGAAGGGGCGCCACTTTCGAACAGGCGACGAGCGGAATTGCTCGGCAGCTGTGCCCGAAACATCGCAATGGTTCTGCGAACATAACAATTCTCATGGACAGCCCCGCCCCACTCGTCCGTTTTGCTCGTCTCTAAGGCGACGAGCCTGGCACAAATAGCACAAGGAACGCTTCGTGTCGCAGCTTAGATAGGGGACTTGGCCATCATTGCGGACCTCCCGGCAAACCACGGCGAATTGGGCGCGAAGTATCTCTCCTTGCAACTAAGGCGCCAGAAGCGATGAGACCAAACTAAGCCTCGCGCATGCAGCACTTTACGCAGACCGTCGATTGAATCGTTCAGAACGGAGCCGCCAAAATTTCGCGGTTCCGGTAGCAAATCGCCGTGAGTGCCTCTGCATACTTTGCTGCATTGACTCGCGCCGTTGGCTGGCGTACGGTGTTGGAATTCTCAAAATTCAGTGGTCGCCGCGCACTTTGCTGCGCGACGTTCCTTTCAACCATCCCCCAACCGAAAGGAGCGAATACATGTATACAAGAATCGTTGAAACCACCAGCAAACACGGCAAAGCCCGCGAACTGTGCCATACCATCGACGCCAAGGTCCTGCCGATTCTGAGGAAGCAGAACGGCTTCGTGGACGAACTCGTGATGGTGTCGGACGCGGACCCCAACCGCGTCACTTCCATCAGCTTCTGGAAAACGAAAGAAGATGCCGAGCGCTACAACCGAGAACAATTCGACAACGTGAAGAAAGCGATCGAGCACACGTTAGACGGCGCACTCGATGTTCGCACCTTCGATGTCCACACCTCGACCGCACATCGGATCACCGCAGAAAAGGCGGAGCGAGCCGCATAAGGCAAAACCCGCCAAAAGGAAAAAGCGCGCTTCGGCGCGCTTTTTCACGTTTCGCCGTCTCAATGGCTCGAGGTCATGTTTTTTCCACTTACCAAGTCAGGCCATCTCGTCCCCAAGCGCTTCACCTGCGAAGGAATAGCCCATGTCCTAGCGAAACGGGCCGGAACCGCCGGCGTGAAGCGCTTCTCGTGCTATGACCTAAGACGAAGCTTCGTGACCCATTTGCTCGACGCAGATGCGGATCTTGCTGTCGTGCAGAAACTAGCCTGACGCTCGATGGATATTGGGAATTGGTTTCGCTTCGCAAGGCAAGATCGGAGGGGAGGATTCCGAATTAACGAGTGCGACCCATCCACATCAGCCGTCCGTACAGCGCAAGATTGAGAATGCAGATAAGTACGCCGGCAACCGTCAGAACAGTCGCGGAGATATCGGGATAGACCAGTTTGTCCAAATAATGGAGCAAAAAGCCTCCCTGGTACGGCTGGACGCCCGCCTTGGCTTCGAGCCAGTTCTCAAGCTGCGTCAGGGGGCATGGCCAGGGAAGCAGTTCCGTAAGAATTCCCCAGACAAGTGAAGCAATATGCAGCCAGCGAAGCACGGTGCGAGAGCGCGTCAGAAAAGCGCCGAAGATCACCCACACAATGAACAGCGCATGCAGAA
>DASYZA010000186.1:0-4829 GCA_035946775.1 Candidatus Sulfotelmatobacter sp.
TCGCGTACGCTCAGCCTCCCGCCTGCTGCATTCTCGATCACTTTCACCCGCTGGAACTCTTTCTGACTCATCGTCACCATCCTGCAAGGGTGACAAAGTCTCGTTGCAGTTAGGGGGTGACATTATCTTGGAGCAATTACACTGTCATCCCGCCCGATTGACGCCTCTCCCGTCCGCATGAGATAGTGCCACGTTCTACTACATACGTTTTTGGAGCCCTTTCTAAGCGATGACCCCGCTCATCCCACGGGATAATACTTTCTTCCAGATGTTCGCGCAGATGTCGGAGAACTTGATGGCCGGCGCTCGCGTCATGGTGGATCTGTTCGCCGATTACAAAGATGTAGACGCCAAGATCGCCGAACTCCGCCGCATCGAGCGCACCGGCGATGAGATCACTCATAACGTCTTCACCAAGCTGAATCAGACCTTCATCACGCCCTTTGACCGCGAAGACATTCACCAGCTGGCCTCCACCCTCGATGACGTGCTCGATTTCCTGAACTCCGCCGGCGCCCGCATCATCATGTATCGCATTACCAACCCGCCGCCGGCAGCTCTGGAACTCGCCCGCGTGATCCTGCTGCAAACGCAAGAGATGCACCGCGCCCTACCGCTCCTGCGGAAGAACGGCGACATCCTGACCCACTGTGTCGAGATCAACCGCCTCGAGAACGAGGCCGACGTCATCTCCCGCGCCGCCATCGGCCGCCTGTTCGACGAGGAGAAAAACCCCATCAACCTCATTAAGATCAAAGAATTGCTGGAATTCCTTGAAACCGCCACCGACAAGGCGGAAGACGTTGCCAACGTGCTGGAAACCGTAGTCCTGAAGAATTCATAGACAGGCCAACGTGAAACCAGATTTCGTGCTTCTCGCCATCACTGTCCTGACTGCGCTGATCTTCGACTTTCTCAACGGATTTCACGACGCCGCCAACAGCATCGCCACCGTCGTTTCCACCCGCGTTCTCTCTCCCAAATTGGCTGTCGTCTGGGCCGCGTTTTTCAACTTTCTTGCCGCCTTTTTGCTCGGCACCGCCGTTGCCAAAACCATCGGCAGCGGCATGATCAAGATCGAAGTCATCACCCAATACGTCGTGATCGCCGGCCTTCTCGGCGCCATCGTATGGGATCTTCTGACCTGGTGGTGGGGACTTCCAACTTCCTCGTCTCACGCCCTCATCGGAGGAATGGCAGGCGCCGCCATCATGCGCGCCGGCACATTCGGCGTGATTATCACCTCCGGCTGGTACAAGACTCTCATCTTTATCGTGGTCGCTCCCATCATGGGCCTCATCTTGGCCCTGACCTTCATGATTGCGGTCCTCTGGATTTTCCGCAACAAGCCCCCGCAGCGCATCGACGCCTGGTTTCGCAAACTCCAATTGCTCTCGGCGGCCGCTTACAGCCTTGGCCATGGAGGCAACGACGCTCAGAAAACCATGGGCATTGTGGCCAGCGCCCTGTTCAGCGCCAACCTTATCACCGCCGCGGAACTCAAAGGCTCTTGGGGACACTTCCACTGGCCCATCATCCTCGCCGCCAACGCCGCCATCGCCCTCGGCACCTATTTCGGCGGATGGCGCATTGTCCACACCATGGGCGCGCGTATCACCAAGCTCAAGCCGGTTGGCGGATTCTGCGCCGAAACCGCCGGAGCCATCACCCTCTTTGCCACTGCACTCGCCGGAATCCCCGTCAGCACCACACACACCATCACCGGTGCAATCGTTGGCGTCGGCGCGACCCACCGCCTCTCCGCCGTCCGCTGGGGCGTCGCCACCCGCATCGTCTGGGCCTGGATCTTCACCATCCCCGCCGCCGCACTGGTAGCAGCCGTGGCGTTCTTCGTGATCCGCCTAATCCACCCTGGCGCCTGAGTCCGATCCGTTTGTCCTTCCGAGCAACGCGAGGAATCTGCTGTCCTGGACGTCACCACGAACGCCTACTCTTACGCGCATGGAATCTGAAGTTCTTAGCGATCTTCGCGGCAGTTCTTTGCGACCTTCGCGGTTAAGGCTTTTGCCTCTCCCAGTACTAACACTCTTTCTGCCTCCGAAAAATCGGATCCTCGCCCCAGTTTTCCTCTCTTGCACATTTCCCAATCCCGCAGTAAATTGACTCACCACTTCTCCCCAAAACTTGACCGGGGCCTTCCGAGTGCGGCGGATTCCCGACGGATTTCTGAGGCCTGTTTCGTCCACACGATCTCGCCACACCACGAAAGGAACCCACCGATGCCGCGCAAACTGAAATCTCCTCTCTCCCGCCCACTCTTCAGCGAACCCGTTTTCAATGAAGGTGTCCCAACGCCGGACCCTTCTCAGTTCAAGGTCACGCCCAACGACCAGCAGTTCTACACCAAAGAAGTCGAGGCTCTTCTCACCAAAGACGTCGTCGCGTTCCCCGAGGCAACCGGCAATCCTGGAGACCTGTTTCCCCTCGCCACCGCCTGGGGACCGCACGGCTCCGACATCATCAACGCCATCAATGCCGCGAACTGCATTACCTTCCAGATGATTGGGGACAGTGGAGCCACCGCCGCCAAGACTTTCGGCGCCATGATCCGTGTCTCCGACGCTGTCACCAACGACTTCCACACTTCGAGCGCCGCCAACCGCCCGTCGTTCCTCTATCACCTCGGCGACGTCGTCTACAACTTCGGCGAATGGAACTACTACTACGACCAGTTCTACGAGCCCTACCGCAACTATCCCGCTCCGATCTTGGCCATCCCCGGCAACCATGATTCTTTCATCCTGCCCGGCACCGCCGCAGCCGGCGACCCTCTCGTCACCTTTATGCGTCAGTTCTGTGCGACCGACACCGTAGTCACGAAAGAGGCCGGCTCGCTACACCGTACTTCGCTGACGCAACCTGGCGTCTACTTCGCGCTCGACGCACCTTTCGTCCGCATCATCGGATTGTTCAGCAATGCCCTCGAAGATCCTGGAGTCATTTCCAGCGAGTCCGGCACTGCGGCAAGTTTCGCGATTGCAAAAAAAGGTACTGCCAAGAAGGGAAGGGCAAAGATGGGAACCGCCGCAAAGGGAAATGCCAGGTGGCCGGCGGTTCCCGACTACCAACTCGAGTTCCTCGCCACTCAACTGCAGAACATCAAGACCAGCAACTATCAAGGTGCCGTGATCCTAACCGTGCACCATCCGCCATTCACTTACTCACCCGGCAAGAGTAACTCGGGAGGCGGACATCACGGTGGCAGCCCCAACATGCTTGCAGAAATCGATTCAATTTGTAAGCAAGTGGGCGTCTATCCGCACGCCATCATCTCCGGCCACGCCCACAATTACCAGCGATTCACCCGCACCGTGAACTTCGCCGGCAAAAACTATTCCGTGCCGTTCATCATCTGTGGAGACAGCGGCCACAACGTCACGCCCATCGTCAGCTCCACCTTCGGCAAGACGGTTCCAGAACCCGCCGACAACGTAAACGTGAGCTACCTCGACACAAGCTCGATATTCCCGGGAACCACTCTGACTCTGAATAAGCACGACCAGAAAAACTCTGGATATCTGCGCGTCTCGGCAACTTCAAAGCAACTGAAGATCACCTTCAATCCAGTAAGCCAATCAGGCACAGCCATGAAACCCGACACGGTAACGGTAGACCTGACAAATCACACGTCACGTTAATCCTCAGCGTACGTTGACCGGAATGGGTGCCCCATTTCTCGCGCGTCCTCTGCGCGAGAAGTGGGGATTTGTTACGAGATCGGCATCAATCCTCTTTGCCATTTCGAGCAACGCAAGGAATCTGCTGTCCTGTACAGCATCACGAACCCGGGTGCCCATCCTTGTCCCGCGGTCTTAGCGGGACAGGGTGGGGCTTTTGATTTTTTACCCTCGAACTCACGTCCGCGATGCCGGAAAGCGGAAGTTGGTTCTACGCCGCCCGCGGCATCTGTGTCGCCTGCGGATTCACCGACGTCTCGCCAATCTGCGTCAGCTTCGCGTCCGCAGCCTTTTCTTCGTTCAGCGTCTGCTCCAGCAGATCAGCCGCTTCGCGAATGCCAAGCTGACGGGCAAACGACACCAGAGATCCGTAAACCCCCATCTCGTAGTGCTCGACCGCGTTTCCAGCAACGATCAGTGCAGCATCCCGCAGCGGAGAATCGTCCTCCGTCGCCGACACCATGTCCTTAGCCGAATCCTGCAACTCGTCGACGATATCGTTGTCCTCCGTTTTCGGCTCGGCCCCGATGAGGCTGAATACCCGCTCGAGCCTCGTCACATGATTCCGGGTTTCCTCCAGATGCTGCTCCAACGCAGTCCTTAGTTGCGTGGACGTCGAGGCCTCGATCATGCTCGGAATGCCCTTCTTGGTCAGCTTCTGCTCGCAGTCGTACGCATAACGCAGTCCCGTTTCAAATAGTCCGCGAAAGTCTTTGATCTTCATCTTGAACTCCTAGGTTAAGAATGGATTTCAGCCAGAAACGACAGTGGCGAATAAAGGTCAGATGAAGCCCACGAAGCACCTGTTGCCGGATAAAGCAGGTTTCACAAAGCACGTTTCAAAGTTTCAAGGTCGAAGACACAAGCTGCCCGGCTCAAGTGATGTTTTGAAGCCAACGTTTTGCTGATTACCGGCAGCAGGTGCCGACGAGAACGCAGCCGCCAAGCGGCGAAAGAATGCAGCCCACGGCGCAAGCCGTGGGAATAATGCGGTCCAAACCGGAGACATAGTTGACAGAACAGACCGGGAAGATGGTTGACAGTTTGGTCCGTTCACCGGAGGCAGCTACAACAGAGCATGCCTTGGAAAGTGAGCGGAGTAGTGGAGAAGCGCAGGCAGTTTGTGGCGGA
>DASYZA010000187.1:0-8912 GCA_035946775.1 Candidatus Sulfotelmatobacter sp.
CACGGCCACCGAGATGGTGGCTTGGTGCACGTCCATCCCGATATACTTTTCCTGACTCATAAAGGCGCTCCTTTTCGCTAGGTTGGCGATCCGAACAATCTCAACCTACCGCAAATGTGGGCGCCTTTTTATATTGCGTGAGATTAGGATGTTACGACAGTTGTGTTCTATTTCCGCACATCGATCACGAGCAAATCGAGAGTCTGCTTGCCAGTGTTCCGAAAAAGATAGAGTTCTTCTTTCGGCATCAACATCACCTCACCGCTCGTCAGGTTAAGTCGCGTCTGTGGCGTTTTTGCTTCATTCACTATTTCACCGTCGTTCATAGCGACGATGAGGACATCGTGGCCCTCAATCATGCGATGCAACGGAGCGTTGGGTGCTAGTGTGAATCGTGTCACAAAGACGCCTTTAGGAATCGGCTTCGGTCTCTTGGTGCTATCCGCGTTGAATCTGACTGGTGGGGCTGACAACCACTCGCAACTCATTAAGCCGGAGGCGCTCACGCCGCAGGAACCGCTTGACGGAGAGGGTAACTAATGCGCCCAACACTAAGGAAAGCTTCATGAAAATGACCTCTCTTTCACGCCAAACAGGCCAAAATCGGGGGATGCAAAATGTCTTGGAATTCGAGAACGTCGCTTAAATCGAATCGTGATGCAAAGTTGTTTTCGCCAATTTCCTGAAAAAGAGTTTTTCAACAGCCACGAGATTTTGCAACAGTTGACCTCAAACCAAGAGGTAAAATCCGAGACTCCGTGTTCAGATCGGAGGTTGCATGCAAGCAACATCGATTTCGAGCGATAGAAAATCGGCGCGTCTTGCGCTCGTACAGCAACATGTTCGACTCGAGAATGAACATCACCTTGAAGACGTACTGAACACGTTCGGCGAGATCGCACAATACCAAGATGAAGCTTGGGGGGACAGCTATCCGGGACGCGATGGAGTCCGTTCGTACTACGAACAGCTCATGGCGGCACTGCCTGACCTTGAAATTAAAGTACGCCAGCAGCATGTCACGGACGACAACGTTCTGCTAGAGGTTTTGATTTGCGGAACTCATCTTGGACCGTGGCGCGGCCTTCCCGCAACCGGGCGGCGGGTTGAGGTACCGCTTTGCGCCGTTTATACGTTCGACGACGCAGATCGTCTTGCTGGTGAAAGGGTCTATTACGATCGAGCGACCGTCTTGCGACAGCTCGGCGTTTTTCGTGAACCGCAAACCCTTTTAGGACGAATTGGAGTTTTCATCGCTCATCCCTTAACGATTGCGCGTGCCCTTTTCAGAAGGCTGCTCACCAGCTAGCGGACTGGCGAAGATGAATTTGACACAGTGAGGCAAGGCCTCAGTGCCCGCAAACCAAGCGGACGATTCGGAATCATTCCGTGAAGATGAGCGTAATGACAGTGCCGACATTGTTAGAGATCGCGATGTTAGTGCGCCGGGATAAACCGGCATGAGGTAGAAGATGAAAGAGCTTTGCGAGGAAGGCTTAGCGAGCCACCTCGGCCTCGAGTCTTGCGCGAGCCCTATAACGCAAACGCGATTTCTCCCCAATCTTCAATCGCCGCGTCTCACCGCCATAGATTCCGCGGAAGAAAATCGCTACAATCGGCTGCCTTCAGGAGAGAGTTTGTGGGCGTTGAAAATGCTTCGTTGGCGGCTGTTGTTCGTAAAGATGGGCGCGCACCTGCTTCGCTCAAGACCTTCTTGCGCCAGTACTTCTATTTCTGCGCGTCGATCGTGATGGCCGGGCTTGCAGGATGGGCCTTCAGCCACACGGTCGATGCTCGTCTGCTCCACTCCAAACCACCAAAGCCACCCCTGCTGTGGTTCCACGCCGCGCTCTTCTCGGCCTGGATCGTGCTGTTCGTCATGCAGTCGGCCCTGGTGCGCGTGCGCAAGGTTAGCCTGCACCGCACGCTGGGATGGTTCGGTGCGGCATTGGCCGCAATCATGGTCGTCTCGGGCTTCGTCGTCTCCGTAGTCATATTGCGGCTGGAAATGACCACCCTCAACCGGGACAGGGTCGCGTCGTTCCTGTCGATTCTCTGGTTCGATCTGATCATTTTCGCCGCCTGCATGGCGCTCGCGATCTATTTTCGGAAGCGGCCGGAGTACCATCGCCGCCTGGTATTCATGGCAAGCTGTCAGCTCATGCAAGCCGTCTTCGTCCGGTTTCACTACATCGGGTATCACGACCTGTTTTATCCGGCACTCGACGTGCTGGTCGTGGCTGGAATGTTGCGCGACTGGGTAGTCGATGCCCGAGTTAACAAGGTCTATCTCTACGTTTTCCCGGCGATGATTGCTCTGCAGGGTTGGGCCACATATCTGGAGCGGGCGAATCCGAGTTGGTGGCACGCCACGACGCAGGCGATTCTAGGTTAACGCGAGTGTAGCTGACACGCCTTTTCACAATCGTGCGCCTTGTCTTCGCTTTTTCTGGGACTTCTGAGCGCTATCCGGAGGTTACGGCAATCCGACAACCCAAAGGCAGACTGGCGCTATACTTCATGGGTTGAACATGCCTGTTAGCGCGATCATCGTGCTTGGCGTTTCGATATTATGCGGCCTCTGGTGGTTCGTGTTTCCAGACAACGTACTCAGGTTCTATCGCAACTTTTACGGGTCTCGATTCGGCCCAAGACCATTCTTCATAAGACTAGCGGGCGGGGTTTGGATCGCTGTCGCGTTCTGGATGTTTTGGGCAATAGTTCCAAGGTACTTTCCGTGACGTGACTGCCGTCGGTTTGCGAAGGCAGGGGGATTGTCGAGTGTTTGAGATGATTTTGCAACGAATCGAGGCCTAGAATATTCACGTTCGCATTTGCAAGGAAGCAAGTGACGTATGCCTCCCGCTCTCAGAAACAGCTTGATTCGAGCAGTAGCCGCTGTTTTCCTTCTCTGCCAAATCGCCCACGCACAATGTCCCGTCGATACGGTTATCATCAAAGGCCGTGTCGAGCATCTCAGGGCTCACAGCGATTACCGGGTTCGAGTGCAGCTTGTCTACCCAAAGCACAAACCGGGCGAAGCCGGCGAAGTAACCGTCGAGGACGCGAAGTTTCAGATCCCAGTCGAGTTTGTAACGGCGCAAAGTTCTCTGTTCGCCAACCTGCCCACAAGATGTGGCCGCAAGCCCGAGACAGTCGTCATCACCTTGCTGCGCGGAGATCACAAGTCCGATGAAGTTTTCTTGGATTTCGCCAAAAACTTTCAAATGATGGACGCCAGCGCGTACACGCTACGCTCCGAACTGGTGCTCAATGCTGATCCCCAGTAATCGGGCTACTCGTAGCGAAGGGTTTTTGACGGTAAATGCGATTTTTCGCCAATGACGGTCGGCTACTGGGTCGGCTCCGGTTGGTTAAAATCGTAAACCAAAGGCGGAGGGGTCTCCCTCCATATCAATTTCGCATCTTGCTTCTTGTCCAATAATTCGCGGATCTGGTCGTTCGACGCCTCTCGGACGTGTGCCACTCTGCAATTACGGTCGCTCCTTGACAGAGACCGGTCCGATCCTATGGCCTTCAATTGTGCCTTCGCCGATTTCAGAACACCTCGCACCTGCGATTGCTGTTCCGCCGTTAACTTTAGTAGCTTGCTGAGATTCTTTTCCTGCTTCGCCGGATTGAAATGTCCACCTGGTTTCATGTACCAAATCCCGACCGTCAAGGCGCACGTACGCGAGCCTCTTGGTGCGCACTCGCATGGTACAGAGCTCTGATCGTCAGCCACGTTTTGCGCGACGGCCGATAACGTGATCAAGCCAACGAACCCAACGTCAGTGCACGCGCCCATCCTCTAACCAGGTTTTTCCTCCACACCATCTTCAGGCCTTTCGTGCTCGCCACACTCCCTCCTCGCCCTTGCGGCCCCCGCCCTTCTGATTTACTCTCCCATCTTAACTCTTCAACCCAGACCGAACGCATGGTTGCAAAGCATACCCTTTTGATGCTCGTTGTCGGCGCAGCGATCGTTGCGTTGCTCTGGCAGCATCCGCCAGCAGCCTGGACTCCTCTACGAATCCTTGGCCTGGCCTTGCTCCTTCCCGGATTCATCCTGTGGAGCATCGCTCACTTTCAGCTAGGCGCCTCGTTCACAGCGAGAGCCGAAGCGCGCCAGTTGGTCACCCGCGGGCTCTATTCCAGGATTCGCAATCCCATTTACTTCTTTGGATCGTGGATCATCGCCGGCGCGATTCTGGTATTCGGCAACCCCGAGTGGCTGCTGGTTTTCGTATTATTGATTCCGCTGCAAATCTTTCGGGCGCGCAAGGAATCGGCGGTGCTCGAGGCCTCGTTCGGAGACGCTTACCGCAAATATCGCGCCGGGACCTGGTTCTGAACTCGCAGTCAGCTACGCAACACAGGGGTTGAAGCTCTCACATTTTGGCAATTCACCGCGGCCCTGAAAAATCCGCTCTTCCACGGAGAAGCCTGATGCGGAGATCACTACGGAGAATCTTCATGCGCAAACTAGGAATTTTATTGTTGCTGTGCTCCTGCATCACTGAAGCCCAGACCTTGTCGCCGGCGGTGCGCGAGTTTGTGAAAGTCGACAAGCCGGTCGTCGCGTTGACCCACGTGCGCGTCATTGACGGCACCGGAGCCGACGCGCGCGACGACCAGACCGTCGTCATCAACGCCGGAAAGATTCAGTCCGTCGGCGACGCGAACTCGGCCAAGCTGCCAGCCGGCGCGCAAGTCATCGATCTTCCGGGATACACCGTCATCCCCGGCCTGGTCGGCATGCACGATCACATGTTCTATCCCATGGGCAACGGCATCTTCGGCGAGATGGCCTACAGCTTTCCGCGCCTCTACCTTGCCGGCGGAGTCACCACGATCCGCACCACCGGCTCGCTCGAGCCCTACACCGACCTTGAATTGAAGAAGTTGATCGATGCCGGGCAGACTCCCGGCCCAAAGATGCATGTGACCGGGCCCTACCTCGAAGGCAAAGGATCGTGGGCGCTCCAGATGCATCAACTCAGCGGTCCCGACGATGCCGTCAAGACCGTCAACTTCTGGCTCGATCAAGGCGTCGACAATTTCAAAGCGTACATGTTCATCACGCGCGACGAACTCAAAGCAGCCATCGATGCGGCGCACAAACGCGGCGCCAAGGTGACCGGACATTTATGTGCCGTGAATTTCCGCGAAGCCGCCGATCTTGGCATTGATGATCTCGAGCACGGCTTCTTCGTGGATACAGAATTCCTCGCCGGCAAGAAGCCCGACCAGTGTCCGAACAATGGAGAGGATCCGGTCGCACTGGCAAAGCTCGATGCGAATTCCGGGCCGATGCGTGACACCATTCAATATCTCGTCCAGCATCATGTCGCCCTGACTTCCACGCTGCCGGTCTTCGAGATGGGTTCCTTCACCGGACGCCCCACGGTGCAGACGCGCGTGCTCGACTCGCTCACTCCCGATGCGCGAACGCAATGGTTGCGCTATCGCCTGCTATATACCGATGCCGCGTTCTTGAAGAAACGCTTCGGCACTGAGACTTCCCCGCTGCCCGCGGCATTCCAGAAAGAGTTGGAATTCGAGCACGCATTTTCCAAAGCCGGAGGCCTGCTCCTGGCTGGACTCGATCCGACCGGCATGGGCGGAGTGATTGCAGGATTCGGCGATCAACGCGAGGTCGAGTTGCTGGTCGAGGCGGGGTTCACGCCTGTCGATGCAATCCATATCGCCACCTACAACGGCGCGCAATATCTGGGAGATCTGGACCGCGTCGGCACCATCGCGCCGGGAAAGCAGGCGGATCTCGTCGTCATCAAGGGCGATCCCTCGAAGAAAATCGAAGACATCGAGAACGTCGAGACCGTCTTCAAAGATGGCATCGGCTACGATTCGGCGAAGCTGATCGACTCGGTGCGTGGAATGGTCGGCAGCCGATAATCGAGTTCCTCATTTACCAGCCCTGCCGCACCTTTGTCATTCCGAACGGCGCAGCCTGCCTTCTTGTCATTCCGAAACGCTTTAGCGGTTGAGGAATCTGCTGTCCGCCCGCAGCTTCCACGCTGCACGCAAAGTGCAGATTCCTCGCGCCGCTCCGAATGACAACGGTGCCGCCCGGGGCATAGCACTCTTTTCCGAAACGTCGCTCGCCACAAAACAACCAGGCTGCATACTTCCGTTAAAATCACATTCGCATGCTTGTGCTCGCCTCTGCTTCCCCTCGCCGCCAGGATCTTCTGACAAGTGCTGGAATCTCATTCGCCGTCCAGCCCGCCGATGTCGACGAGACACCGTTGCCCGGAGAGTCGGCCCGCGACTGCGCTGAACGGCTCGCGCGCGAAAAAGCTCTCGCCGTTTGGAAAACGCGTCCCCACGATCTCGTGCTCGGCGCCGATACCGTGGTGGTCGTAAATGGAATCATGCTGGCAAAACCGGCGGACCCTGATGACGCCGCCCGCATGCTGCGGATCCTTGCAGGCCGCGTGCATGAAGTCATCACGGGAGTCAGCCTCGTTGGCGGAATACCCGGTACGGCGTCCCGAGTGCCGAGCGGCCGCCAAACACCTCCTGAGAACGTGAACACATCATCCGAGACCACGCTCGTCACGATGACCGAAATTTCCGACCAGGAAATTCGCGACTACGTCGCCACCGGCGAACCGATGGACAAAGCCGGAGCGTACGCGATCCAAGGCATCGCTTCCCGCTGGATTCCACGCATTGAGGGCGACTACAGCAATGTCGTTGGATTACCGGTCGCGCTGGTGTACAAGATGATGCGGGAGAGACTCAGATGAGTGGACGGCAGGCTAGATGGTAAGCGACAGCGTCAGGATTTCTTTTCTTCCTCTTTCTTATCGTCGTCCTTCATCGACGATTTGAAATTGCGAATTCCTTCGCCAATGCCTTTGCCCAACGACGCAAATTTGCTGGGCCCGAACAGCAGCAACGCGATAGCCACGACAAAAATGATTTCGGTGAGACCGATTTTCCCTTCCATGAAACCTCCTCCGATCGTGGCTGGACCTTGCGGGACGGGCCGACTCCGCCTACGAAAATTCTAGGCTACATCGGGAGCAGAGTCAAAAAACGGTAGTGGGCTGTTTTGAAAAATCCCCCTCTGTCAAACCGTCGCGTGCACCAAACTTTGCGCGTGACGCCTGCTACGGAAGCGGGATTAACGGATCACGTATGGACCGTTGCGGAACTGTGCAGCGCGACGGTTTAGGCGTGGATGCGCCTACGCTCTTCTCGTCTGCGCTCATTCATCGCCGCAGCGGCTTCCTTCAGGGCTTCTGCATAATCATTCTTCGGGCGTCGGCGGCCCCTCCAAACGAAAAACATGCCAGCGCTGAACAGAATCGCGATGTATGCACCAGTAACGACAAATGCCATTAGAATCTCCTAAACCTCTCAAGCGCCATCCCGGCGACAATGGCTGCCGCGCTAAGCCCAGCTGACCCAACAACAAACCAAAACGTCAGATGGTGAAACGTAAGCCACTCATCAAACGGGAAAAATACAACAATCAAAATACCTATGTCTCGGAGGACCTCTCCGAGCATCTCTTCGTTTGATTTTCTCTCTGACAATAAAGTTTCACGCTCCGTTAGAAGGCGACGCAAGTGACCGGAGTTGTACGTCTACCAGGGGAAGGACAGCCATCCTACTCTGAACCCTGTAGAGATTGCAATATCGTGCACTCAGGAATATCCTGCACTCAGGAACCGTGATTTTCCCCTCCGCCTTCAAAACAGCCCGCTACCCAAAAAAC
This sequence comes from Candidatus Sulfotelmatobacter sp., assembly GCA_035946775.1. Classification (GTDB taxonomy): domain Bacteria; phylum Acidobacteriota; class Terriglobia; order Terriglobales; family Acidobacteriaceae; genus Sulfotelmatobacter. The sequence continues at coordinate 7,754 of DASYZA010000187.1, forward strand.
GGGCATCTTAATGACCGTGCGTTCCTTCTGATGCTGTTCAGAGTCTATCGTCGATAGTACTTACAGGAGCTACCGTGACGCGATTCCGAGTTGTATTCCCTTCATTTCTGCTTCTGATCAGCCTCTGTGCCGCAGCGCAGCAACCCGCTGCGCCCGCGGCATCTGAGCCCCAGCGCAAGACCAGCGAACCCTACACCGGAGATCTTTCCATCTTCGATTCGCCGGGCCGCGCCGAGCGCCTCCAGATCAATCGCGTGATGGACATCCTCGGCATTACTCCCGGCAAGTCTGCCGCCGATATTGGCGCGGGCTCAGGATGGTTTACCGTTCGTGCCGCCAAGCGGGTTGGTCTTGCCGGGCAGGTGTATGCCTTGGACATCAATCCAGACGCGGTGGAACACATCTCGGCGCGCGCCAAAAAAGAACAGTTGCCCAACGTGAAAACCATCTTGAGCAAGCCCGACGACCCAATGCTGCCTGCCAACTCCGTCGATGCGGTGCTGCTGCTGAAGGCCTACCACGAAGTCGCAGATCCGATCGCGTTGTTGCGAAACTTGCGTCCTGCGCTCAAAAGTGACGCCAAGCTGGGAGTGATCGATCGCAACGGCAACGGCGAAAATCATGGCGTCGAAAGCGACGTCGTAATCCGTGAGGCAAAGCAGGCGGGCTACACTCTCGCCGGACAGTACGATTTCGTCAAAGATGGCATGGATTACTTCCTGGTCTTCACTCCAACAAAGTGACTTCTTCCGCGTCACAGGTCCGCGCGGAAAATTGAAGCAAGTCCCGCTGGACGCCGGAACCATCCGGCAGCCACCCGCTTAAAAGTTTTCCACAGAACTTTATTTTTAGATTGTGACGGATAACCTTTACTGAGGATTTTAGAAATGCCACCTTGGGACCATGCAGCACGAACCTCCCAATCTCCCAAGCCCAAGGTCGAAGGTCCAAGGTCCAAGCTCTGCCGCTAGGTCTGCCGCAATTCCCAAAACGGGACAGCCCCTCCCCACTCCCGCCGACATTAAGTCCTATGTTCGCAATATTTTGCTCGCAAATCCTTTGTTTCCTAAATTTTACGCGGACGTCGTCCTCGACTCTGCCCCTAACTCCAAATTAGCCAGTATTTTACGGGCCCACTATCCAAAAATTCTCGAGAAGG
>DASYZA010000188.1:0-64337 GCA_035946775.1 Candidatus Sulfotelmatobacter sp.
GGAACGAGCATGGCTTCCCATCATGATCAGCAGGCCTCCGAAGATTGAAATCCAGCACAGCATGACAAGAGATGAATCCTTCTAACATGCTTTCGCTAAATCTCACCCGCCAATCTCAGTGACTTTTTCAACACCCACGGACGTTCACCCAAACAAGCCGTCGCGCTCGAGCGCGTGGCTCTGGAGATCTTTTGCTCAAGTCACTAGGCAGCGGAGGTCCAGCGGGGAGGGCTAGGACTTGCAAAAGCTGTTCCTTGGATGACGCCCGGCGCCGGAAAGGAAGGAAGAATTCTGAAACGTGGCGGTATAACGTGTGCGTTACGACCTGGGGGTCACACCCGTCGCGGTTGTGATCTCGGGATGGATTCGATATGCAGCTGCGAAAGTGTTAACGCTCTTCGAAATCCGCGGTTGCGCCTTCGGAGAACTGTCATCGTACTTGGATCGCGCGGAAAATCAGTTGCCAAAATCCGTCCTCAGGTTGGTCGCATCAAAACACAATAACGATTCTGCGAAACAGAAAGCGCATCGAATGCTATTCGATGCAGGTAGCCGCAACTATTGCGACTGCCAATCCACTGAGTAGACGTCCTGGCTGCCCGCATCGTGCAGCAGGAGGGGATCGTCATCAGGCGTGAGTGCGAGGGCGGCTCCGTAGCGGCCGGTGGAAGGGAGATCCTTGACATCGGCTACGACTTCAGATCTGCGGTCCGCGACATGAATCCGGACCACCGCGTTTTGCCCGCGATAGTCGAGCACATAGACGTATTGCCCGTCGTGAGACCAGTTGAGCCAACTCAGCGATCCGGTGGCCAGTTGCGTCCACTTCTGTGCTTGGATGTTGTACAGAAGCAGTGACTTCGAGTCGGAAGAGAAAGCACAAATATAGCGGTCATCGGGAGACCATCGTGGGGAATAGAAACCTTGAGAGCCGGGCAAATCGGAAATCTTGCCCGTTGCCAGATCGAGGATGTGAATTGCAGATGAAGGGTTCGAACCTGCGTTCGATTCGCCCGCAAAGACTACCTTGGATCCATCCGGGGACCAGTTCGGATCCAATTGCTGGCTGGGATCATTCGGCAGCAGCTCGCGTGGAGTGCCACCGTCCGCGGAAATCGTGTAAATCCTCGCAGGTTTCTCCTTGCTCAGAGCGAATTCAAAAAACAGAATCTGTTTGCCGTCGGGAGACCAGCGTGGCAAGACGGGAGACAGGGGCGGATAGGTCAACTGCAGGCGCTCGCTTCCGTCGGTTTTGCTCCGCCACAACGCACCTTCGGGATACGACACATACGCCACCCACTGCGCGTCTTTTGAAAACGCGATGTACTCCGCCGAAATCCCAGCCAGAAATGGCACGAATTTGCCCGACCGTGCGTCATAGCGCGTCAGGTCTCCGCGATACGTACGCCCGACTACAAACAGTTTCTTCCCATCACGGCTAGGAAGCGGCGACGACAGTGTCATGGGACTTGCCGTCAACCGCACCGGCTTCGGATCACCCTTGAACCATCCCGAACTCTTCGGAAGGGCCCATATCTGTGCCTGGGATTGGAAGATGTAAAACTTGCCATCGGTCGTCCATTTACCGCAGCATTCATCCGGAGGATTGTGCCAGCCCTCCATCAGTCGGCGCAGGCGGGTACCGTCGCCGGCCACTTCCCACTCCAATTGTTGCCCGACTGTTCCGGCGGTCTCGGAGGAATCGAAGCGCAAATCCTTGCTGTCGGGAGACCATGTCACGTTCTTAATGTCTCCCCCGACGCTTACCAGCTTTCGGGAGTGATTGCCGTCGTGATCCGCGACAAAGAGATCACCCAGATTCGTGTATGCGAGCCGCTTGCCATCCGGAGACCACGCGGCAATCTCTGCCGTGAAATCTCCCAAACGGCGCGGCGAACCTCCGAGGATCGGAATGCTGCGCAAAGCTCCGCGCGGTGGAGCGCCTTGTCCCTCGACAATCAGTACTTCTGAGCCATCGGGAGACATGTCGACGGGAGTCATCTCGGCGGACGTTGCCAGGGGAATTTTCCGGGGTGCACCGCCGGCGATCGAGAGCTCCGCCACCTGATGTACCGTGAAGCTGGCCGAACTGCCAACCCCCATACCCAAGTACAGCCGCGCACCGTCGGTTCCAATCAAGGTTTTCGGCGCGCCGTCGTGGGTCAACTGAACATAGTTCCCCAGAGTGGGCACCGGCGTGGGGCGCGTCAGCCAGTAGAACAAACTTCCGATGATCAGAACTGTTGCCACTGCGAACAGGAGAAACAAAGGGCGGGTCTGTCTCGAAGTCACAGGGAGAGCCGGATGCGCTGCACTTGGATAGCCCGCTGGTGCCTCGGCCAATGCCTCGAGTGCAAATGCCAGATCAGAGGCAGATTGGAAACGTTGTTCTGGATGCTTCTCGAGACAACGCCGCACTACTCTCTCCAGCCCTGACGTAATCTCAGGAGTCATTTGGGAGATCGACGGCGGCTCTTCGTTCAGGATCGCACTCATCGTGTCGGCGGACGTGGGCCGTTCGAACGCCCGCTTTCCCATCAACATCTCACAGAGAATCGCGCCGAAGGCGAAGATGTCAGTCCGGTGGTCGACTGCCAGGCCCCGCACCTGCTCAGGAGACATGTAGCCGATGGTCCCCAAGGCAATTCCGGGCAATGTAATCGTGGGGGCGATAGCCGGGGACTCCTTGAGTGGAATCAGCTTGGCCAGACCGAAATCGAGTATCTTGATTCGCCCGTCTTTGGTCAGGAATAGATTGTCGGGCTTGAGATCGCGGTGAACGATGCCCTTTTCGTGTGCGGCGGCGAGTCCGCGGGCGATTTGAATACCGTAATCGATGGCCTTGCGCGGCGGCAGCGGCGAACGCCTTATGGTCTCGGTCAGCGTCCTGCCTTCGAGCAACTCGGAAACCAGGTAGGGCATTCCGAGGTATGTGCCCATTTGATAAACCGCCAGAATGTTGGGATGGCTCAGCGAAGCCGCCGCTTTCGCTTCATACTCGAAGCGCAGCAATCGGTCGGGGTCTTCAGAAACAAGCTTCGGCAGTACCTTGATCGCGACCTCGCGATCCAAACGAGTGTCGCGAGCCCGATAAACCTCGCCCATACTTCCCGCACCGAGGGGCGAGACAATTTCATACTGCCCAAGCTTCGTGCCGGGAGCCAGGGTCATGTGTGGGCGCCATTATAGCTCCCTGAGGTCCATCCGCACTGTGTTCGAGATTAAACGGGGGTTCGTTCCAGATTCGTGGCTGGGACCGCGGCGGTTTGTACCGGGGTGCCTGACGCTGTCGTTGCAGCGGCGGAACTGGCGGTCGAAGCCATGACGGGCCGCTTGATCGTGAAGCGCTGAATCTTGATCTCGCCACGATCGTAGACAGCTAACAGTGCAGCGACGCAAGCGGGATCCAGTCGCTTGCCGGCTAGATTTTTGATAATTCCCAGCGCCTGGTCCGGCGTGCGGGCATTCTGATACGGACGGTTGGTTGTCAAGGCATCGAAAGTATCGGCAACGGCGATTACGCGCGCCAGCAAGGGTATCTGGTCCCCTTCCAGTCCGTATGGATACCCACGGCCGTCCAGCGATTCGTGATGTAGTTCGATGCCGGGAAGCATTTCCGCCAGTTGCGTGACCGGACGCAGAATGTTGGCGCCTTTGGTCGTGTGGGTCTTCATGACCTCGAATTCTTCTTCGGTCAGAGCGCCCGGTTTTTTCAAGATGTGATCTTCGATGCCGATTTTGCCGACGTCGTGAAGCTGCGCGGAGATCTGCAGAGTCTCCATGAATGACGCAGGCAGATTCATCTCTTTCGCGATCATCATCGAATAGCGCGTTACACGGTCAGAGTGGCCGCGGGTGTAGGGATCTTTTTCGTCGACTGCACCAGCCAACATCTGAATCGATCCCATAAATAGCGCACGATTCTCGTCAGCAGCGCGTTTGAGATCTTCGATAAATCGCTCGAGTTCTTCCGACATAGTATTGAACGTTTGTGCGAGTTCGCCGATTTCGGTGCGGCTCCAGAGATGCACGCGTTGCGAAAAGTCGCCCCGCGCCAGGGCACGGCTGGATTCTGTCAGAACGTGCAGCGGATTCGTGATCCGGCGTGCTGCGAAGATGCTGACACCGACGCTGAGCAATACCGCGAGAAGGGCCAGCAGCCGAGCCGTACGCTGCATCTCGTATACACCGCGGTACGCGTCGCGTCGCGGCTTCTGTACGATCACCGCCCAATTCAGCGAAGTGACCGGACTGAAGGTGCCCAGCATCTCCACGTGCTCGGAGCCGGAATCCACGTTGAACTCGCGCGTTTCGGCCAATTGTGCCTTGTTACCGCCATCGACGAAGGCGCGGACAATGTCCAAATTCTTCATGTCCTGCCCGGTGGCAAACTCCGGACTGGCCGCGGCGACCAGGCGTCCCTGCGAGTTGACGACGTAGGGCGTCAGCCCTCCACCGCTGACTTCCCGCAGACGTCGAATCAAAAACTTCAGGTCAACGACAGAAGCGATCATCCCCAGGAAGCGAGGTCCATATTGCACCGGTGTACTGACCAGGAAAACGGTGCGGGAGTTAGTCCCTTCTCCGACAACCAGAGCCTGCCCGGCGTAGACACGGCCATCGCGTGCCGCCGCGTACGCCCGCTCGAGTTCGCGCTGCAGGAAAGCATCCGGAGTGATTCTTCCGGCCGAAATGCCTTTCGCTTCAGAATTGAGCAGAGTGGCATAGGCGATTTCGTCAGAGGATGAAACGAAATTTTCAAGAAGCGCCCGAAGCTCCGGGGCCTCGATATTCTGCTCTCCAATATCACCGCCGCTGGCAATCTTGATCGCGGACGAGAGATTGTCGAGCATCATCCGTTGTGCGCGTTCGTGCTGCGTCAGATCATCCGCCAGCGACCGGGTCACCGTGTTTTGCAACAGCATCTCGTTGGTCTTCAGGCGGTCCCGGTTAATTGCCTCCACTTGGGACGAGTAGAAATACATGGGGATAATACTGATCGCCAGCAACACTCCGAGAATGAGGTAAAGAATCGGGATGCGGGCGCGATTGGAGGCGTGTTCGGGCAAGGCTTTCCCCTGACTCGTCGCAGACGCCGAAGGCGAAGTGGCGGCAGCTATCACGGATACTCTTCAAAATTCTATCGGGGAATGGGTGGGAAACCGAGGAAACCAGCAGCCCCTGGCATTACCAAAGTACCTGTCAAAAGACACGTCTGGCACGGATTTGGCGGAAATTATGGGGAAAGCCATCCTGGGCGTCCAACTCCCAAAGCCCGACAATCTAGACGTCATTCTTGCAGGAGTTTCCTCAGGTCCTTCCATCCAATCAGAATGATGTGGTTGTCGGCGAGGGCCTTTTTGAACTCAGGGCTGGTAACCACGTCGTAATCCCGCTGGCGCCAAGCGGCGCCGTAGTCGGGATGATTGACCGTCACCGCTCGCATTTCCGCATCGTCATGGGCTAGGTGAACAATCAATTCCGTGACCCCGGGTTTCAAGTTCCTGATCGTGTCCAGATAAAACTTCTTCCAATCCGCCGTCTTCACCTCCGGAAATGCCATTACCACGCCGTCGATCAGCACATCCTTGGGCGTCAGTTGGGATGCAAGTTCTTTCGGAGTATCCGAAGTCAAGAACGCGAGGAACGGCAGCTTGTATTCACGGGCCACCTTCACATACACCGCGAACAGGTCCGGCCTTTCAAACAGCATTCCCATGTGGCTATCAACATGTGTGGGATGGATTCCCATCGACCGAGCTTTCTTGATCTGGGCTCTGATCTCGCGCTCGGCATCTTCCGCCTTGATATGCTGCTTGCCAGGTTCCGTCTCAGGCCACAGATACCCGGACGGCTCCATCAGACTGGGCACCTGGTCTTTCGAAGAAACCGGTCCCCAGCGATAGGTCTGCCATTCGCTGGTCAGCGTTAGATGCAGACCAAGGTCGGCATCCGGGTGGGTCTTCGCATAATCAGCGACCTCGGTGAGCCACGGGCAGGGAACCATGATGCTCGCGGAAGAGGCCGCATGCTGGTCGAGTGCGTCAAAACTCGCAGCATCTTGAGAGTGCGCCACCGCCAAATCATCGGCATGGATAATCAGGAGTTTGGCGTCGCGCGGATAGCCAAGTCGCTCCGCAGTGTTCTTTGATTGTGCGACCACCGGAGTAATGCAGGAAAGAAGAAAAAAAATAGCGATGGCAACCTTGCTCAAACGCATGAGAGCCTCCACGTGAGCGTTGGGAAACGGTAAAGAGTAGCACGGTGATGGCCCAGCGGCTATGATGCGGCGCTCGTCTCGCTCTTGCCGCTCCGCATCATGAGTTCCTGTATGGCTTCTTTCGGAGATTTTCCTTCGTGCAGGATCGCGTGCATCTGCTCGGTGATCGGCATCTCAACTCCACGTACACGCGCGAGTCCGACGGCGGCGGTCGTGGTGAACACTCCTTCGGCCACCATGCCATGCATTCCGGCGATGATTTCCGGCAGCTTCTTGCCTTTGCCGAGTTCCACGCCTACGCTGCGGTTGCGCGACAAGCCTCCCGTGCAAGTCAGCACGAGATCGCCAAGGCCGGCAAGTCCAGCCATGGTTTCAGCGCGGCCGCCGCATGCGACGACGAGCCTCGTCATCTCCGCCAAGCCTCGCGTGATGAGTGCGGCGGCCGAATTATGCCCGAGTCCCAGCCCGTCGCAAATTCCGGCTGCAATGGCAATCGTGTTTTTGAGCGCTCCGCCAAGCTCTACGCCGATCACGTCATTGTTGGTATAGACACGGAGGCTTGGCCCGCTCAATTCCTGTTGCACTGTGCGGAGCAGATCTGGATGCCGTGAAGCGATCGTGATTGCCGTCGGATCGCCCCGGGCCACTTCCTGCGCGAACGAAGGTCCACTGAGCGCACCGATCAGCGGCTCGCTCTCACCTTTTAGAGCGTCGGCGATCACTTCGCTCATCCGCATCAGCGAGACCTCTTCGAGTCCCTTGGTTGCGCTCACGATCAGAGTTCTCGGGGAAAGCAGGGGGCGAATGCGCGTGAACAATTCCCGGCAATGCTGCGACGGCATGACGCTGATGATGATCTGCGCGCCGGAAAGCACATGTTCGAGGTGGTTGCTGGCACTGACGGAATCTGGAATGGACCGACCCGGAAGGAATCTCTCGTTGACGTGCCGCTGATTGATCGAAATGCATACGTCCTGCTCGTGAGCCCAAACGCGGACGCGGTGCGTCCCTTTGCGGGCGAGCACGATCGCGAGCCCGGTGCCCCATGCGCCCCCGCCGACGATGGCAATTTCGCTCATTTCCTCCCCAACGTGAACCGCGGTTCCTGCCCGGAAAGCAGGCGCCGTATGTTTTCATAATGCCGCCCGACGATCATCAATGCAGATGTTCCGATCAGCAATAGCACGATAGGATCCTTCGAAAGTTTGAGCATCCATACCGTGGAAGGAAATAACGCAGCTGTGACAATCGATCCCAGGGAGATTCGGCGTGATATCAGGACCACCGCGAGAAAGACAAGAACTGCCACCGCAACAGCTGTCGGAGCGAATCGTAAGAATGCTCCCAAGGCCGTTGCTACACCTTTCCCTCCGCAAAAGCCCAGCCACGCTGGAAACATGTGCCCGGCGATCGCAAACAGACAAGCTATCGCCATAGCACGTTGCAGATGCACTGCGTCCGCATCGGGGGCGAATTTTGCCGCAAGCATGACAGCCGCAAATCCCTTGGCCGAATCCAGCAAAAGCGTCAGTACTCCGAGCACCGGAGATTTCCGCGACACATTCGTGGCACCAATATTCCCGCTGCCGCTCCGCCGCACATCTTCGCCGCGAAAAATGCGGACCAGCAGGTATCCAAAGGGAATGGAACCCAGCAAATAACTCGTGGCGATTATGAAATACATGCGTGGCATGCTTGTCGTGGCAGGATGCGGGCGCCACAGTCGTAGCTACGTGAGCGCAAACTTCTGCAGCTTGGTGTACTTCGATCCTTTCGGCGAAAGTTGGCTCTGATACAGAAAGAACTCGTGGGCTGTCATCGTACCAAACTCAGGCGTGGGCAGTGCCGCAAGCTTCTCCTGCAGATGTTGGAAAGCTCGGTTTGCCCGGTCGCTCTTTTTTCGGTGCGGTGCTCCGGAACCGCCAGTACTGCGCGCCAGCGTGAGATGCGGGCTGAAGGCACGTTCCTCTTCCGGAATCCCTAGCGTGCCTAGTTGTGCGTCGATCGAACCCGCAAGCTCGCCAAGTTGAGGCCCGGCCTCGATTCCAAGCCAGAACACGCGCGCCGCTTTCGCCGTAGGGAAGAATCCATATCCACGAAAATGAATTTCACAGCGTTTCCCACTCACGCTTTGCAAGGCTTGCTGGATCGATCCGAGCGCAGACTCCGGCTGCTCGCCGACAAACTTCAGAGTGATATGCATCGACTCCGGCTGGATCCAGCGCGCTTCGGGAGAGAAATTGCGCACGCCTTCGAGGAAACGCGAGATGCGTTCGCGAATGCCTTCGTCAATGTCGAGAGCAACAAAGAGGCGCATTGAGCTGCGAGCTGCGAGCTCTGAGCTAGGAGCAAAAAAATCGAGGCTCAAGCTCGTGGCTCGAAGCTCCCTCACATCAGCTTCCTTCTGATCATATCCAGTGCCATGGTCGATGCGAAGCGCCGGATGCGTTTTCGGTCTCCGCCAAAATTGCGCTGGACAACTTCTGTTCCAGAATCACTCGCGACAGCATGAAATACCAGGCCCACAGGTTTTTCTTCGGAGCCCCCACCGGGACCGGCGACGCCCGTAATTCCGACCCCCAGGGTCGATTCGCATCGGTAGCGAATGCCCTCTGCCAGCGCGGCCGCTACCTCTCGGCTGACCGCGCCATGCCGCTCGATCATGTCGGCAGGCACCCCCGCAAGTTCCGTTTTCAGCTGATTGGAGTAAACAACAGCTCCGCCGAGGAAATACCGCGAGCTTCCTGCAATCGAGGTGATGCGTTCCGCAAGCAGTCCTCCGGTGCACGATTCCGCAACTGCCAGCGTCGCGCCTCGCATTTGCAGCCAGTAACCAACGATCTGCTCAAGCGATTCTCCGTTCCGCGAGTAGACCGCGTCATCCAGTTCGTCTTCCACCAAGCCTGCCACTTCGTCCGCGCGGGCTTCTGCTGCCTCGTGCGTCGTCGCGCGTGTCTTGAAATGCAACTCAATCTCCCCGGCCCCGGCGAGAATGGTCGTTTCCACATCGCTGTATCGTTTGTAAATCGGTGCGACCCGCGCATCCACGGCCGATTCGCCGAGCATCGCGACCTTTAATGTTCGCGTGAAGAGATGCGCCGGAGGGACTTTCGCCCGCAGGCGCTCGCGCACTTCATTCTCGAAGAGCGCCTTCATCTCGTGCGGAGGACCGGGGAGCAGGATGACGATGCGTTCGCGTCCTTCGAAATTGCCGGTCAGCCATTGCCCGGAGGCAGTGCCGTTCGGGTTGGGAAGTACCGTGGCACCTTCAATCACGTCGGCCTGCTTTGCGTTGTTCGGGGTCATCTTCCAGCCACGCTGTGCGAAGCGCTGCTCGAGTTTCGCAAGAATTTCTGGATCGCGACGCAGCCCAACCCCGAGTGCCTCAGCGACGGCTTCGCGGGTCAGATCATCTTCGGTTGGCCCGAGACCGCCGCTGAAGATGATGATGTCGGAGCGAAACATCCCGTGCTGGGCAGCGGCGACCAGACGTCGCAGGTCGTCGCCAACAATGCTTTTGAAGATGACGTCGACACCGAGCAGGTTGAGTTGCTCAGTCAAATAAAGGGAATTGGTGTCGATGCGGTGCGGTGTCAGCATCTCCGAACCGACCGCGATGATTTCGGCGTTCACGCGTCAAAAGTGTAAATGAAAGATCGTGTGGAAGTCCCTGTCGAAGGAAGGGAAAATCGTCGCCGCAAGCACGCACGAGACTGCGGAGGTACGACTATTCGGAAAGCCGCCGATATCCCTGAATGCCCCACAAGAGATGGTGCACGGCGTTGCTGGTAGCAAGAATCACTGAGCGCCCGGGCGCAAAGGCCAGACCCACAAGCCCTTGCCCCGACACTTCGAGGTTCGCTTTCGCATCGGGAGTGATCTTCACAATTCCTCGAATTCCGCCAAGCGAGGCCGCGACGTAGAGGTTCCCGTCTATATCAAACGCCAACCCCTGTGGCCGGCCCAAACCCTTGAAGAACGTACTGACGGTTCCGCTGGGATCAATCTTGAAAACCCGGTCGTTCGGCCCAGTTACAAAAAGATCACCAGACGGGCTGAATGCCAGGTGATACGCCGAGACGCTGATTTCCAGCGTCGCGAACACGAACACCTGCTGATCCCGCGAAATTTTAAAGATGGTTCCGTTGCGGTCGCCGACGTAAAGACTTTCTTCGCGGTCGAAGGCGATGCCGGTCGCGACTCCCATGCCTTCGGCGTAGGTTGTCATCGTTCCATTCGGAGCCACGCGATATACCGCGCCATCGAAGCGGGACGAAACATACATCTGGCCATCCCGGTCAAAGGCGATCGACGTCGGATTCATCAGCTCGCTGACGATCGGCTTGACCGCGTAGTTCGTGTCGATCTTGTAGACGGAAACCGGAACCTTTTGCCCTCGCGAACCGGAAAACGTTGCATAGATGTTTCCGTCGAGATCGAGCGCCGGATTGGTGACAAGGTGCAGGCTCTCGGCAATCGTGACCGCAACTTTCACCGGTTGCGCATTGCTCACATGTCCATCGATCGCGACCACAACCTGGCCGGACGTGGCGCCTTCGGGAACCCTGGTGACCACGAATGCGTCCGAGCTCACCACGATCGGCCCCTCGTAGTCGCCGAACCGTACTTTGGGGCGCAGCAACTCCGGCGGCCGCAGACCTGAGCCGCTGATCCGTACCTGTCCGCCGGCCAGCGCAAAGGATGGCACGATCGAATCGATATGAGGTCCGCCGTTCAGGTTCTTTCGGCCAAGAATGCGATCAGAAATTCCCATGAAAAATGCTTCTACCTCAACTGAGCTCCGGTACAGATCGGCTTCCGTCCGGACTCACAACTTCCTGTTCGCTCTATTTTAGTAGTCCCAAGTGCAGGAGAAGTTGCATCACTGCGAGCGCATAGAGCCCCGCCGCGACGTCATCGAGCACGATCCCAGTCCCTTCAGGAAGCTTTTCCAGTTGGCGCACAGGAGGAGGCTTGATGATGTCGAAGGCTCTAAAAAGTATAAAACCGGCCAGAAAAGTTTTCCACGCGAGCGGGACGGCAATCAGAGCGATCAGTTGTCCCGCAACCTCGTCAATGACAACAAACTGTGGATCTTTAGTCGCGTAGGCCCGGGCGACTCGTGTGGCGGCGGGAATCCCAATCAGCGTTACGAAAACGGCGAGGCCGATGACAGTTGGGGTGCGTGATGAGGGGGGTAATTGAGACGCAAGGGCGGCCCATAGGAGCATCGCGGCCGCAGATCCCCAGGTGCCGGGCCCAGGATGCATCCGCCCGATTCCGAAAAAAGTCGCCACGAGCGTCGCCCACAAGCGGGGGCGAGACGCCCCCGCCACAGCCAGCGGGATTTCGGGCTGAGAGGATTCGTTCATCATCGTAGCGCCGCCATCTCGGCGGCTGTCGTGCGGGCATCCTGCCCGCCCAAGCCCTAAGCGTACTCCTCACGCATTTCTGACTCATTTATCTTTGTCGGGATTTTCCGCTGAGTATTCTCGGATTGGTTCTTCCGCGTCCGTCACTGGCGATGAAATTACATAACCGCCGCTGGCCCACTTGCCCAGATCGATCGTGCGGCAGCGTTCGCTGCAGAAAGGGAACTCGGCGTCGGTGCTCTTCACGATCTTTTTGCAGATCGGGCACTTGAGTTTTACGCTTCGCTTGCGCGGCATCGGTCGGTATTGTAATGGCTGGCTGCAGCCGCTTAAAGAATTCTTGCCACGAGATCGTAATCGTGCGCTTCGGTGATCTCGCAGCGATAGAACTGTCCCGGCTGGGGCTCGATCTCCTCCGGGAAGTCGTTGACAAAAACTTTCCCGTCGATCTCGGGAGCGTGCATCGCGGTACGGCCTTCCATGAGAAGTTCGCTTTCCTCGGATTCACCTTCGAGCAGCAGATCGAACTCGCGTCCCACCAGTGCCTTCTTCTTCTTTTTGCTGATCTGGCGCTGAATGGACATCAGGTGTTTCCGCCGGCGCTCGATTTCCCGCTCCGGAACCTTTTTCCCCAATTCGAAAGCGCCCGCACCATCCTGATCGGAGTACGAGAATGCTCCCATCCAGTCGAACTGCGCGTGGCGGACGAAGTCGCACAGCTCCTCGAATTCTTTCTCGGTCTCACCCGGGAAGCCAACGATGAACGACGTCCGCAAGGTCAGGTCCGGCACCAGCCGGCGCATTTTCTCGATCGACCTTAGGAACACGTCGGCCCCGCCACCGCGTTTCATTCGCTTAAGTACAGAAGGTGACGCATGCTGCAGCGGCACATCCATGTACGAACAGATCTTCTGGTGCGCCGCGATCGTCTCCAGCAGCTTCCCCGTGATCTTGTTGGGATAGGCATACAGGAAACGTACCCAGCGCAGCTCTTCGATTCCAGCCAGCTTCTCCAGCAGCAAGGCCAATCCGTTTTTAAGGTCGAAATCCTCGCCGTAGCAGGTCGTATCCTGTCCAATGAGGGTGATCTCTCGCACTCCCGATCGCGCCAGCCGCTCGGCTTCCGCAATGACCGATTCAAAGCGCCGCGAGCGGAACTGCCCTCGCAGCTGCGGAATAATGCAGAACGTGCAGGGATGATCGCAACCCTCGGCAATCTTGATGTACGCCATGTGCTGCGGCGTCGCCAGGATGCGCGGCGTCTCTTCGTCATAAAGATAGTTCGGGAGATCGCCAATCGCGCCGTCCCACGATTCGCGCGAGAACCGTCCCTGTGCAGCCCGTGCGTCGCCCTCAGGCCGCGAATTCAGAACTACGAACGGCGACGTCGGTGCCGGAGCAGGGGCAATCCCTGTCGCCGAGAGAATATTCACCAATTCGCCGGTGCCGACTACCGCATCGACTTCCGGAATGTCTTTTCGAATCTGATCGCGAAAGCGCTCGACCAGGCATCCGGCGACAACCAACTTCTTCGCTTTGCCGGCTGTCTTGTGGCCGGCCATCTCCAGAATCGTGTTCACCGACTCCTGCTGGGCGCTGTCGATGAATGAGCAGGTGTTGACGACAATGACGTCGGCATCTTCTGCGCGGCGCGTCAATTCCGCGCCGGCGCGCGCCAGCATCCCCATCATCACTTCGCTGTCGACGAGGTTTTTCGGGCAGCCCAGGCTCACAAACCCTACCTTCTGCGGACGGGCGCCCGCCTCGGCAGAGTCGTGCCGTTTTCGCTGCGTATTCTCCGGAGATTTTTTGCTCTTCAACTCAGGGGAACCGCTGACAGTGAGGTCCTTCACAGGCATGCAATCCTTTTATTTTAACATTCGCTCTCCCCGCATTTGATTACCAGCGGCACTTCCAGAACCAGAAAAGGCAGTCTGCATGTGGATAAAAACTGCCCCCGCCGTGCTAGGCTACCTCTTACCGCCGTAACAATTTAGGAAGGAACCTCGCTGGAGGGGAAATGTCTCGCAAACGTGTTTCGATTGCGCTCCTGTCAGTGTTCATAACGCTCGCGGTTGCGGCGATGGCACAGGATGAAAAGAACGAACTCGGCGGAACCATCGGACGTACTTTCATCAGCGATCAGGGCATCCAAAACGCCAACTATTTCGATCCGATCATCCACACCGGCAAGGGGTTAACCTTCGCCGTGGAGTATGGACGCCGCTTCTATGTGACTCCCGTGTTCGCCGTTTCCGGTGAGGGCATTCTGATGATCAACCACGATGTCGACGTCAATGCCGGTGAATACGGCCATGCTGTTGTTCCGACCGATTATCGTGAGCTTTTTGCCACTCCGGGCGTGCGACTGAACTTGTTCCCCACAACGGCAGTTTCACCGTGGGTGAGCTTCGGAGCCGGATTCGGTCACATCAGTCAAGGCAGCCAACTGGTTTACGGCGGCACAAATCCGGGGCAATCGAAGACGTCTGCCGTGATTCAAGCTGGGTTTGGCCTCGACGTAAAGGCCTGGAAGCGGTTGTTCATCCGGGGTGAAGTACGCGACTTCTGGTCAGGCGAGCCGGATTTCCCGCTGGCGCCCACAGGAAAAACGCGGCAGCACAATTTCTACGTCGCCGGCGGAGCCCTCTGGCGTTTCTAGCACGGCTGACGGGGTCATGATCCAACTTTCCGATATCCATTCCGCGTTGAGCAGGATTCGCGCGGATATCCGCGTTTCCCCCTGTCCGTTTTCGGAAAGCTTCTCCAACGCCACCAACAATTCCATTTACCTGAAGCTCGATAACCAGCAGCGTACCGGCGCATTCAAGGAACGCGGCGCGCTGAACAAGCTGTTGCTTCTGGGGAAAGAGGAGCGCTCGCGCGGAGTCATCGCCGCCTCCGCCGGCAATCACGCGCAGGGAGTTGCCTATCACGCGGGCAAGCACGGAATTCGCGCGCGCATCGTGATGCCTTTGCCCACGCCGCTCACAAAAGTGTCGGCGACCAAGGCCTATGGCGCCGAAGTCCTGCTCCACGGCGCCAACTATGACGAGGCATACGAGAAGGCTGTCGAGCAGACGCAGAGCGAAGGGCTCACGCTGATCCACGCCTTCGATGACGACACGGTCATCGCTGGGCAGGGAACGCTTGGGCTCGAGATCCTGCAACAGCATCCCGATATCGAGGTCATCGTTTCTCCCATTGGCGGAGGCGGATTGATTGGCGGCATCGCTTGCGCCGTGAAGGAATCGAAGCCGTCGGTGAAGGTTTACGGAGTGCAGCCGGCGCGTCTGCCTTCCATGAAGGCGGCAGTCGCCGAAGGCAAGCCGGTCACTCTGCAGTCGGCGAAGACCATCGCCGATGGCATCGCGGTTCGCCGGGCTGGCGAACGCACCCTTCCTCTGGTTCAGAAATACGTCGATGACATCGTCACCGTGGAGGAGGAGGAGATCGCAAACGCAATCCTGCTCCTGTTAGAACGCGAGAAGACTCTCGCAGAAGGAGCCGGAGCGGCGGCGATTGCCGCGATCCTGAACCGCAAGCTGCCGCTGGAGCGCAAGCGGGTGGCAGTGCTGGTTTGCGGCGGCAACATCGATGTGACGTTGCTGTCACGCATCATCGAGCGCGGCCTGGTGAAAGACGGGCGCCTCGTCCGCCTGCGTGTCCATCTTCCCGACTATCCGGGTGCTCTCCACAAGCTGACGGGAATCCTGGCCGAGCATCGCGCCAACATCGTTGAGACCGCCTACGACCGCGCCTACCACGGCGTGAATCTGGGCGACACCGCGATTGACATCACCATGGAAACCCGCGGCCCCGACCACATCGCGGAGCTGATCTCTGCGTTGGTCTACAACGGCTACCCGCACGAGAGGATTCTGTAGGAGCACTATCTTTTCGCGTCGTGAAAACGCAGAGTGTCGTCCCTGCGGGACTCGCAACAATCTTCCGACTCTACCCAGGACTTACGTCCTGGGCTAACACATTCCGCCCCTTCCGGGCTGCAGTTATGCACTCATTGCACCACTGTCCGCTTCGGGATCTGTTGTCACGCGCACACTCCGAGCTAGATCGCGCCACCACCGATTGCAAGCCGCGGAGCGGCGGTATACGTTAGCCCAGGACGTAAGTCCTGGGTGAGGGTAAGAGATCTGGGTCGAGTCCCCGTGGGGACGGCACGCTCCCGAGCCTATCTCGACCGATTCCGGTACAACGATGCATCCACCTGCTGGCACATGGCTTCCACGTCAAGAGGAATTTCAAGGAACTCAACCACTCTCTGACTGGTTTCGTTCGGCTGACTTAGGACATCGTGATACGGTAGCCGTAACGCTTTCACGTAATTGCGCGACTCCATCCACGCATAGACTTCGCGTAAATGCTTCTCGAAGGCCGCCGCCATCGCCGCGGGATTCGCGCCTTCCTTAAAAGTTCCGCGTCGCCGCATCATCTGGTCCTGCGAGGCGAGCACCTCCGGCAAGGGACGTTGCATGAAGATGACCTTGTACTCATGACCTGCCGGTAAAGAGAGCAACAGACGCGAAATCACTTTCAGTACTTTGCCCTCGCCATCTGCGATGCAACTCGGGTCGTTCGGCAGAGTCTTGATCCGCTCCCATTCGAGATAGCCGCGCGGATTGTCGGCGTCGGCCGCGCGTTCGCCATCGGAAAGAGCCGCCATCCCGCCCGCAACCAACATCTGCATCATCAGGGAAGTGCCCGAACGCGGGAGACCAGAGACGATCGTGATCATGGATGGATCAGACTAGCAGATGGAAGAAACGATCCGCTGACAGGGTGATGCTGGACACCCGACGGTGCATTCGGCCTGGAAACAAAATGCTTGACAATATATCAGTAAGTGATATATCAAATACTGATATATGGTGAGGGAAGAACTCCCCGACCCTCTTCGCGAACTGCTACCGCTTACTCCAGCGGTGTTCTACATCTTGTTCGCGCTGGCGGAAGGGGAAAAACATGGTTACGCCATCATGAAGGAAGTGGAAACCGTTTCCGGCGGAGAGTTCACCATGGGGCCGGGGACCCTCTATACCACCATTCAGCGTCTGCTGGAACTCGGTCTCATAGAAGAGACGGGGACTTCGTCGAACTCGGAACGCCGCCGCCGCTGTTACCGCTTGTCACGGGGCGGACGTCAGGTACTCGAAGCAGAATTAAGTCGTATGGAATCGTTGGTGCGCTCCGCTCAACGCAGGAAGTTGGTGCCCCGTGAAGCTCGCTAAGAATAGAGCCGCCATACTAGCGATCAGTCATAAGATCTACGAGCGTTCTCTTGTCCTTTATCCCAAGGATTTACGCGGCGGTTTTGGCGACGAGATGAGCGAGGTTTTCGATGAGCAGTTAGGGGAAGCATATTCTCGAAGCGGCTTCTCCGGGCTGGTGCGTGTGTGGTTCAGGGCCACGCGGGAGGTTGTCACAGTCGCGGTTCCTGGCCGCTTTGCGCAACGGGCGGTCCCGATCGTTGGCGTTGCGGCGACAATCGCATTCATGCTGTGGTTTGCCAGCTATATCAGTTACGTGATGCAAACAGCCTGCTCAGGCTGCAGCATCAATTGAGTTCGGTGCTTTAAATCGTGGAGGTTCCTATGAAGGGATACGTGTGTCTGTTTCTTCTATCCGTCGCGACTGTGGCCTTCGCACTGTCGAAGGGGTCATCGGACGAGGCCGCTGTACTCAGCGTTCAGCAGCAATGGTTGGAAGCATCGCAGAAAGGCGATACAGAGGCCTTGCGTCAAATTATTGACGACAACTTCGTCGGCAGCACCCCGAACAACCAAATCATCAACAAGCAAAGCCTGCTTCCACCCCGCGGCAACGAGCCGATCTTCGCCAAGACCCAATTCGAGGGTCTTAACGCAACAGTGATCGGTGACACAGCGGTCGTATTTGGAACCATGATCACCACCGGTGACACGACAGCTCTGCGTTGTGCCATGGTTTACGGAAAGCGAGCAGGAACGTGGAAGATGATTGCTGCTCAACTCGTACCGGTATCAGAGACAAAGGATGGAGGATCGTAGTAGCGCGGGCAATGCCCCCGAGGAAGAACACACATGTGTCTGGCCCTTGTCTGCTCTCAACGCGGCGGCCTGCCTCATTGCTCATAGCTCCCACCTCGCCGCTCAGGTTACAATGACCCGTTAGGTCCAATCCCGCGGCTGGATGGCCGCTGCTTGAGGGTACCTCCTTTGGCGACAGGTGAAGTGACCACGACCGGCTCCCACGAAATCCCGCAACTTTCCAACCACAAAGTCAAGATCAAGAAAGAGGGCCAGCGCGCCTGCAATGAAAAAGACGCCAAAGGAAAGTTCTGTGGAGGGCATCTAAAGCGCTGGTTCTACATGACCGACGTGGTGGAGCGCGAGTGCGGAGACGTAGAGAAGGCCTGGGGATCGAACGCCGAAGTCTACCGTTGCGAAAACTGCAAGGCTCTCTACCTTCCAGTGCCTGGGGAATCGAAGGTCAACGTTGCCGGACAGGGAATGATCTCGGTGTTCGGCCTGACGCTGCCGCCGAAAGAGAACAAAACAAGCTCTTAGCCGTCAGCTCTCAGCTTTCAGCTCAACGCTCTGTAGGTGGGAGATGGGGATCTCCAAAAGCTTTAGCGGTCCGCCAGACTGCGTATCTCATCTGTCTGAGAGCTGAAGGCTGAAAGCTGACGGCTGTTTTCATGAACACCTCCGACCTCATCTACGACTGGAACAAGAATCATCCGCCGGCGATGAAACCGCCCGGACCGATTCTGCTCAATGACGAGAGTCTGCGCGATGGGCTGCAATCGCCGTCGGTGCGCGATCCTTCGATTGCCGAAAAGATCGAAATCCTTCATCTGATGGAGGCGCTCGGGATCAACGCTCTCGACCTGGGACTTCCCGGCGCCGGTCCGAGAGCTATCGAGGCCGTCACCGCGCTCGCCCGTGAAATCGTCGCCAACAAGATGAAGATCCAGGCGAACTGCGCGGCGCGTACCCACGAGAACGACATTCGTCCGATCTCCGACATCGTGCAGAAGACGGGATTGCCGATCGAAGCCGCAACCTTCATCGGGTCCAGTCCGATTCGCCGGTTCACGGAAGGATGGACCGACGACTTCTTGCAGCAAACGACCGAGAAGGCGATCAAGTATGCGGCCTCGCTCGGGCTCGATGTCATGTACGTTACCGAGGATACGAGTCGCTGCGATCCGGCCACGGTGAAGCGCCTCTATGCGACCGCCATCGCCTGTGGAGCACGTGCAATCTGCGTCTGCGATACGGCCGGGCACGCCACTCCCATGGGTGCGTTGGCGCTTGTGCGCTTCGTTATCGAAGAGGTGGTGAAGCCATCCGGCGAAAAAATTCGCGTCGACTGGCACGGACACAGCGACCGTGGCCTGGCGATTGCCAATTCGATGGCAGCGATTATCGCCGGTGCAAACTGCGTTCACGGATGCGCGATTGGCTTAGGCGAGCGTGTCGGAAACACGCAGATCGATCAGATGCTGGTGAACCTTAAGCTGATGGGCATTGCGCCCTGGGATAAACAAGATCTGACGAAGCTGAAGGAGTACTGCGAACTGGTTTCACGCGCGACCGGAGTGCCCATCCCGCGGAATTATCCGGTCGTAGGCGATGACGCTTTCCGCACTGCAACCGGTGTGCATGCTGCTGCCATCATCAAGGCGTATCGCAAAAACGATGTCATCCTTGCAAACACTGTTTATTCGGGCGTTCCGTCCCACGTTTTTGGGATGGACCAGGTCATCGACATCGGTCCGATGAGCGGCAAATCGAACGTGCACTTCTGGCTCGAGCGTCACAAGATTCCGGTGACCGATGACGTGGTCGAGCGGATTTATCAGCGCGCGAAGCAGAGCGATCACACGCTTAGCGAAGCGGAGATTCTCGAGTGTGTGGAAGCCCTAAAGAAGAACTAACCTCACTGATTCTGGGATAACTATATGCCCGCACTACGACATGCCATCCTCGGTGCCGGAGGTGTTGGGGGGACCATGGCTGCCTGCCTGGCTCACATCGGCGAGTCGGTGACGCTCATCGTGCGTCCCCAATCAGTGGGCACTTATCCCACAGAGATCAGGCTGGAAAGTCCGTTCGGAAATATCCGTGTCCCGGTCGCGCATGCGCACTCGGTTCCTGCCGTGGACGTACTGTGGATCACAACCAAAGCTACGCAACTCGATTCGGCCCTTAAGCCCATTCCGACGTCCGACACGGCGCAGGCGATCGTGCCGCTGCTCAATGGGATCGACCATCTCGCCGTGCTTCGAGAAAGATACGGCCAGCAGCGGGTGATTCCCGCGACCATCGCCGGGGAGATGGAACGTGTCGCGCCCGGGAGCTTTGTTCATCGCACGCCATTTCTCTTCCTCAACCTCTCCTCATCTGGCCGTGGGCTGCTCGGCCAGATGATGGCCAGCCTCGAGAGAATGGGGCTGGAGTGCCGTTTCATCGACGACGAACCGACCCTGATGTGGAGCAAAATTGTCTTTCTCGCTCCGATGGCATTATCGACCACTGCCGCCGACATGCCGATCGGCGGCGTTCGGGAGGATGCCACCTGGCGAGGCCTGTGGGAATCCTGTGTTCGCGAAACCTGCGCCGTGGCAATTGCTGAGGGCGCGAAAGTGGATCCCGATGCAGTGCTTCAGAGAATGCGCCAGGCTCCAGGCGCGATGCGCAGTTCCATGCAAAAGGACGTTGACCGCGGCAAGGCGCCCGAACTTGATGCCATTGCTGGACCAATCTTGCGCGCCGGAACTCGCTACGGTATCAAAACGCCAGCGACCGAGAAACTCGCCGCCAACGTTGAGCGCAGAGCGCAAGCTCTTGCGTCCCAGGCTAGCCGTGTCGTGTAGCATTCCGAGATGAACTGGACGGAGATTCTTGGCGCAATCACAGGCGCGGCCTCCGTTTTGCTCGCTGTTCGCGAGAATGCCTGGAACTGGCCAGTCGGCATAGCCAACAATATCTTTTTCCTGGTCCTGTTCTGGCACGCAAAGCTCTACGCCGACGCAACCCTGCAAATCGTCTACATCGTGATCTCGTTCTACGGTTGGTGGAACTGGGTTCGCGGCGGCACTCACCGCACCGAGTTGCCGATTTCGAAAACCTCGGCGCATGCATGGCTTATCCTTGCCGTACTCACCATTGCGGCAACCTTGCTGCTGACGGCCATTCTTCGCCGATTCTCCGACAGTCCCGTGCCTTTCTGGGACGGCATTACGACCGCGCTTAGCCTGACAGCCCAGTACATGCTCAGCCGAAAGCTGCTCGAAAACTGGCGGGTCTGGATGACTGCTGACGTCATTTATGTCGCCCTTTATTGTTACAAGTCGCTCTACCTGACCGGCGCGCTGTATCTCCTGTTTTTCGCGATGTGCGTCTCCGGATACTTGGGCTGGCGCAAATCGTTCATTGTACGAGAGACTCTGAACCCGCAAGAGGCACTTGCCCGGTGATGCGCGGATTGGTGATTGGCAAATTCCATCCTCCGCACCGAGGGCACAAGTTCCTCATCGATACCGCACTGGCCCAGGTGGACCATCTCGATGTCTTGATCTGCGCACATGAAGGCCAAAAGATCTCAGGCGAGCTGCGGCGTCAATGGATACAGGAAATCAATCCTGACGCCCATGTCCGAGCCATCGATGATCCTGGAGAAGACGACAATTCCCAATTCTGGGCCAAGTACACCATCAAGCTTCTCGGACGCGCTCCAGACATCGTCTTCACCTCTGAAGACTACGGCGAGGCCTACGCGCGCTTCATGGGATGCCGCCACGTGCTCGTGGATCGCGAGCGTCTGAATGTTCCGATCGCAGCGAGCGCGATCTGGCCGAATCCTCTCAGGCATTGGGAATTTCTCGAACCCTGCGTGCGGGCCTATTTCACCAAGCGCGTTTCACTTGTGGGCGCCGAATCAACAAGAAAGACCACGTTTGCCCGCGATCTGGCAGCGCACTACAAGACCGTTTGGGTTCCAGAATATGGCCGGGAGTACTGCCAGAACCTGCAGGCCGGAGGCGTGGATCTATGGACGTATCCGTGGCGCAGCGAAGAGTTCCTCGAGATCGCTTGCAAGCAGCAGCAAACCGAAGACCGGCTAGCCCGTGAGGCCAACCGCCTCTTGATCTGCGACACCGACGCGCTCGCCACTGGAATCTGGCATGAGCGCTACATGGCGATTCGTTCGTCAGAAGTCGAAGCTATCGCCGCATCGAACCCCCATGATCTTTATCTCCTCACCGACTGCGATCTCCCCTTCGTGCAAGACGGGATGCGCGACGGCGAGTCGATCCGCGAATGGATGACCCAGCGCTTCGAGCAAGTCCTCGTGGAACGTCAGCTTCCCTGGTTCAAGATTTCAGGTTCCGGGCCAGCAAGGCTCGAGGCCGCGATCCGGGAAGTCGACAAATTATTGCTCTAAGCCACCGCAACGAGCGCACGCGCCATTCTCTCTTCGGTAATCACGGTCCCCGCGCTAGTCAATCGCCATCGCTAGTGGCGCGTTGTAAACTGACGCAATACTCCATGAGCCCGAATTCTCACCGGTCGGATCTGCCTGACTTTGTCTCTGCGCTGCAGAACACGGCAGCAAAGGAGGAAATTCAGCGCGAAGTGGCGCGTCTGGCTGCATCGCCCGAAGTGCGTTCCGCCTTCAACTGGTTTCGATCGCAAGAGCCACAATTCGCGCAGTGGCAAATGGAAATGGCGCGGATCGCTGCGCCGCCGTTTGGCGAATCCGCCCGTGCCGCCTGGCTCGTCGAACGCTTCCGCGAAGTGGGACTGGATGACGTTCGTATCGACGATGTCGGTAACGTCTTCGGCACCCATCCCGGATTCGGCCGCCGCTTTGTTTCGCTTAGCGCGCACATCGACACGGTTTTTCCCGCGAACACGCCGTTGAATATCCGCCAGCAGGGAAGCCGCATCTACGGACCGGGTGTTTCCGACAACGGCGCCGGAGTGGCCGCCATGCTTGCAATCGCTGCGCTGCTGCGCGCGGTGCGCATCCGCCATGCGCTACCGTTCGTGTTCGTCGGGAACGTCGGCGAAGAAGGTGAAGGGGATCTGCGTGGCATGAGGCATATCTTCTCGACACCTCGCTGGAAAGATTCGATTGCCCACAGTCTTGTGCTTGATGGCGCCGGAGCCGACACGATCGTGGCTGAGGCTCTGGGCAGTAGACGTTTTGAAGTGATTGTGCGCGGGCCGGGCGGACATTCCTGGAGCGATTTTGGCGCACCGAATCCGATTGTGATTCTTGCGAAAGCGATCGAGACATTTGCCGCCACGACGGTTCCGTCTACACCGAAAACGACGTTCAATATCGGGGTGATCCGCGGGGGAACGTCGGTGAACTCCATTCCTGAATCCGCGAGCATGAAGGTCGACATCCGTTCCACCTCGATGGCGGAGATGGAGCGTCTGGAACAATCGTTGCGGCTGGCGCTCAATCGAGCGGTTGAAGACGAAACCATGGCCGCCGAGATGCGTTCGTCGGCGCAAAAACGTCCTGCCGGCGTGAGTTGCGAGATTGTGGTGATCGGGAACCGTCCAGCCGGTGAACTTCCGCCCGGAGCGCGGATTCTGCAGGTGGTGCGCGCGGTTGACTCTCATTTGGGCAACGCCGCGCAAGTACAGCGCGCTTCCACCGACGCGAATGTTCCCTTATCAATGGGACGAGAAGCGGTCGCAATCGGCGGGGGCGGATCGGGCGGCGGCGCGCACACGCTGCAGGAGTGGTTCGATTGCAATGGGCGCGAACTGGGATTGAAACGAATTCTGCTGACTATGCTTGCACTTGCGGGGGTAGGAGAATGACTCTGAGAGTAAGAGCAAGTCTGGTTGGAGCACTTGTGATCGGAATGTTTTGGGCTGGAGTCACGGTTGGGCAAGATGCCGCATCCGCTGCCGAGGGCAAGCCGAAGGCCGACATCATCTTTGTTCACGCGAACGTTTACACGGGCGTCCCTGCCAACCCCCAGTTCAGTTCCATCTTGCGCGAAGAAGCGATTGCGGTGCGCGGAGATCGCATCCTTGAGGTCGGAAAAAGCGCCGACATCGAGAAGTTGAAAGGTCCGCAGACGCAGGTCATCGATCTTGGTGGACATTTCGCAATGCCCGGCTTCAACGATGCCCACCTTCATCTCGATGATGCCGGGCAAACGAAGCTCAGCGTCGATCTGACCGGAGTGAAATCACTGGATGAACTCCGCACCCGCGTTCAGAACAAAGTGGAACATTCGGCAGCCGGAGAATGGATCACGGGCTCAGGGTGGGACGAAACTCTGTGGCCGGTAAAGGTGACTCCTACGCGATGGGATCTGGATGAGGTTTCCGCTGGTCATCCGGTGTTTCTCGTGCGAATCGACGGCCATATCGCCGTGGCAAACACCCGCGCGCTGCAGTTGGGCAGCATCAATCTCGCGAGTCGCGATCCGCAGGGCGGCCATATCGATCGCAATGAAAATGGCGAGCCGACCGGGATTTTGCGAGAGACGGCGCAGGATGCGGTGCTCAGCGTGATTCCGAAGCCATCCCATCAACAGCGCCGCCAGGGGTTGGAATTAGCCTTGGCCGATCTGGCGCAACACGGCATCACGTCGGCGCAGGACTATTCGCCGAATTGGGAGAATTTCCAGATTTACGAAGAACTGGAAAAGGAAGGCAAGCTCACAGCGCGCATCAGCGAATGGCTCCCGTTTGATGAATCGGTCGAGGATCTCAATAAAAAGCGCGACTCGCACCCGCAATCGGACCTGCTGCTGCACACGGGAATGCTTAAAGGTTTCATGGATGGCTCCCTCGGTTCGCACACGGCTGCCATGCTCGAGCCCTATTCTGACCAGCCCAATAATTCCGGCCTGCCAAGGTATGACGCAGCCAAGCTGAACGAAATGACCAAAGAGCGTGTGCTCGCCGGATTCCAGGTCGGGTTCCACGCCATCGGAGACAAGGGAGTGCAAATGGCGCTTGATGCCTTCTCCGAAGCTGAAAAGGCGGCAAAGGATGCGAAGGTGAAAGCCGCGAATGGTGGTGACGACTACAGGCTGCGCGTTGAACACGCCCAAGTCACAACGCCCGCGCAGATCAACGAATTCAAGCAACTGAAAGTCATTGCGTCGATGCAGTCGAACCACCTGCTGACCGACATGCGCTGGGCGCAGGACCGATTGGGCTCGAAACGGGCCGCCACTTCGTACGCGTGGCTCGCCTTTCTCAACAAAGGAGTGAGTCTTGCGTTTGGGACGGATTATCCGGTAGAGCCTGTCACTCCGTTCCGTGGCCTGTATGCTGCTGTGACGCGCAAGAGCGAGAACGGCAAGTTAGAGTACTTTCCCGCTCAAGTCTTGACGATGGATCAGGCCATCGCGGCCTACACGTCCGGGTCAGCTTTTGCGGAATTCGAGGAGAAGGAAAAAGGAAAACTCGTTCCCGGCATGCTGGCGGATTTCGTCGTTCTTGATCGGGACGTAACCGCAACCTCGCCTGAGAAAGTACTAGGAACGAAGGTCCTGCGGACGGTGGTCGGCGGAAAAACCGTTTACGAAGCCAAATAGTTCAATCTTGCATGGCCGGCAGCGCCATCAAACGATTTGCCCCTACTCTGCGTCTAATAGCCAGACGCTCCTCGTGTAGCTGACCGGTCTCGCTCATATTGGAAACGGGTAAATCGGTATACTATTAGAGGTTTACACGTCTTGGAGGAAGTCGAATATGGATTCGGGCGCATTTTGGCTGCGCATGAAAGCTCGTCGCTGGACCTATACCTTGAGTATTCTGGCGACTCTGACGGTCGGCATTCTGATCGGCACCGTGATTTCCGCTGGGGTGAAGGGCAAAGAAGGGCAGAAGGGCGACGTAACGCCTCTGACCATGCCTGCGGCTAGTTCAACCGACAATCCTTTGTCGGCAGCCTTCGCCCGCATCGCAAAGCAATTGGAACCGAGCGTCGTCAACATCAACACAGAATCCACGATCAAGAATCCGCATCGGCGTCGTGGCGGACAGGATCAGGGCGGCGATGACGACGACAGCGGCGGCATGGACGATTTCTTCAATCGATTTTTCGGTGGCCCGGGTGGGCAAGGGGGCCAAGGTGGGCAGAACCCGTTCGGCGGTGACGGATCCGTTCGCGAGCGCTCTCTCGGATCGGGCGTAATTGTCGACCCCAAAGGCTACATTTTGACGAATCGTCACGTCGTCGAGAAGGCCGACCGGATCCGGGTTCGTTTTCAAGATGATCCGCCAGGTGTGCAGCACGACGCCAAGGTGGTCGGCACGGATCAGGAAACCGATCTTGCCGTCATCAAAGTGGACATCGATCATCCTCTTCCCGCAGCCAAGATGGGCAATTCTGACGGAATGCAGGTGGGCGACTGGGTCCTGGCGATCGGCAGCCCCTTCGGCCAAGCAGGCACTGTGACGGCTGGAATCGTTTCGGCCAAAGGCCGCGACATCGTTCCCGGCCGCCAGTTCCAAACCTTCATTCAGACTGATGCCGCTATCAATCCGGGTAACTCGGGTGGGCCGCTGGTCAACTTGAACGGTGAGGTCATCGGCATCAACACCGCCATTCTGAGCGAAACCAACGCTTACGCTGGTATCGGCTTCGCATTGCCGTCAAAAACCGTTGTTGATGTCTACAACCAGCTGACCGGACCGGAGCACAAGGTCTCTCGCGGATCAATTGGCATCATGTTTGACGCTGTCGAGAATCCGGCGATCGCCCGCGTTTATGGCAGCGGCAGCGGCGTGCCGATTTCGAGCGTTGTTCCCGGCAGTCCGGCCGATCAGGCTGGGCTGAAAGTCGGCGATACCATCACCACCGTGGATGGGAAAAAAGTCAGCAAGGGCAGTGAACTGGTGTCTGACATCGCTTCGCGCAAGCCGGGATCAAAGGTGAGCCTTGGATTCATCCGTAACGGCAAGGCTCAGGAAACGTCGGTGACCATCGCGGATCGCGCCAAGCTCTTTGCCGCACGGCTTGGCGAAGATCAGGGCAACGATGACGAGAATGCGCCCAAGGAGAGCAAATTTGGCGTAACGGTTCGCAAGGTCACTCCGGAAATGGCAGACCGGCTCGACATCCCGTCCGGAAAGGGCGTGATCGTTCAGGACGTGAAACCCAATTCGTTCGGCGAGGACGTCAATCTCGGACGCGGCGACATCATCCTGGAGATCAACAAGCAACCGGTGAACAGTGAGGAAGATTTCGCCCGCATTGAATCGAGCTTGAAGAGCGGACAGGATGTTGTGTTCCTGGTACGTCCGCGCGGTGCAGGGCGGCAGGACGGCACGATTTTCGATGCCGGTACACTTCCGTAACTCGTAAGAGCCCAGCGGGAACTGGCACTGTATTCCAAGATCGCAGATGATTGCAGTGCCGGCATTCGTTGGGCTTTGCTATTTTTGATTTGGTTGTCTAAACGGGAATGCTCAAGTTCTGGTTTCCAGTGCGGAAGGTTGGCCTAGGCGTGATACCTGCGCTGGTGCTGGCGTGTCTGGTGATTCCGACTGCAAACGCTGGCCAGAGTTCCGGCACCGACTCGACTCCGAAAAAGACGACAACGAAGACGAGTACGGCAGCGTCGAAGTCGAAGAAAACGACCACCGCACGGCACCATAAGTCTCAGTCTTCTGCGACTTCAAAATCCGCCAGCAGCCATACTGCGAGCCGGAAGCGCTCCTCGCGAAAGAAAACCTCCAAGGTCCGCGGGCAGCAAAAGATTGATTCGGAGCGCGCGCAGCAGATTCAGGAAGCACTGATCCGCGAACATTACCTGACCGGGGACGCCACTGGAAGCTGGAACCAGGCGAGTGAAGAAGCCATGCGGCGCTACCAGGCGGACCATGGTTGGCAAAGCAAAACCGTTCCGGATTCACGCGCTCTGATCAGCCTGGGATTAGGCCCGAGCAAAGATCACCTGCTGAATCCAGAAAGCGCGATGACTACCACTCCGCCCGCTCCGAAGTCGCAATCGGTTCCAACCACATCTCAAAGTTCGCCAGCAACCGCCGATCCGGTTGCTCCGACAGCAACGACCCCTACTCCAGCGTCGGGGAATGCAGCATCCGGCGATCCTGCGGGTCCTCAGTAGGGGGAATTCGGAATGCACCAAAATGGGTGAAATACGCGCTAATTCACTGCTGGTTCGTGGTTTACGGCGGCAGCACCCTGTGGATAAAACTTCTTCTAAGTAGCTGGTATTCAGCTACTTACGTTCGGAAGTTAAATCGATTTATCTCGCTGCTGTGGCATTCGAAACTGCAGGCGACCTCCGGGATAGAGCTTATGACTCCCTCACGCTGGCGGCTTCCCTGGGAGCCGCACGGGTCATTTCTCGCGCTGATCTGGTCGAGCCAGCGGCGCCATCACCCGCCGAAGCTTTGCGATACAAACTTACCGCTTTCGATAAGTCGCAACCGAAATGGGGCGAGGAAAATACGGCAAAGGCTGGTTGCTTACGATCGCCTGCGGATTGTCCTCGACGAGGGCACGGGCGATTTCTTCTCCGCAGATTTCTGCCGCGGCATCTCTGGCATTCGAGAGGATCGGCACGCGTTTTTCGAGATCATGCGCGTCGGTAGCGAGAACGTGCACGGCTTGACGTTCAAGTAGCCACTCGGCGGCGCGTCGCGTACGGTCTCCCCAGAATCCTGTCAGTGCTGAGCCCGTCATCTGCACGACGCAGCCTTGTTCTGCCCATTCGACGACCCGCTGCAGGTTCTCGCGCAGAATCGGATTGCGCTCCGGATGCGTGATGATCGCCGTCATCCCTTTATCGCCAAGCTTCAGAAATGAATCCGTAGTGTTCTGCGGTATTCCGTAATTGCTGAATTCGACGAGAAGATACCGCGTGCCTTCGATGACATAGCGCGTGGGATTGGCGAGAGCATCCTGCACGTTTTCGTAGGAAAGGTGAAAATCGCAACCCAGGCTGAGCTTCAGAGATTTGCCAACGAGTTCCTGCAGATGACTTAGCACACCCTGCAAAAACGGGCGATCATAATGATAGCGATCATTGGCATGGGGCGTGGCAACCATGTGTGTGATGCCATCAGCCGCAGCCGTTCGGCACATCATCAGAGATACGTCCCAGGATTTGGGTCCGTCGTCTACCTCGGGAAGGATATGGGAGTGAATATCGACCACAGATATTTATAAGACACACCGCCGGAATGCATTCGATTTAAACAGATTCGGGGGGAAAGAGAAAGCAAGCAATGTTCTACCAGATCACAGGCACCGCGCCTGAGCTCTTGATCGCATGGTCCGCCGTGACCAGCGGAAGATCTTCGATCAATGCTGTTGCTGCGATGACGCGATCTACGGGATCCTTTGGAAATCCGGACGGCAGCTCAAACGCTTGCCAGGCGATGTTCGCTGTAATAGGCAAGATGACGAAGCGCGCCTCTACGTCTGACAGAAATGTCTCCAGGTCAGGCGTCAGTTGAATGCGGCCATAGCTCGAAAGTCTGGCGATCTCCAAAAGAGTCACCGATGAGACGGCAATCCCACGTTCTCTCGTCCGCGCTTCCTTAATCGCGTGATGCGCTTTTAAGGAGATGCGAGAGTAATCGAACGAGAGCCAGACGACCACATGAGTGTCGAGCAGAATCAATACAGGTCGCCCCACTCTTCCGGAGTGAACGCGGGGGCGACGATGTCGCCTTTAATTTCCACTTTTCCCTTGCTTTTGAAGAAACCAAAAATGTCGTCTTTGGCTTCTTCAACGGGGACGAGCTTCGCGACGGGTTTGCCGCGCTTTGTGATGACAATCGCTTGGCGCTTTGCCTGGACTTCGTCCATGATGGCGAGGCAGCGGGCTTTGAATTTTCCGGCGGGAATAGTCTTCATCAGAAACGCCTCGTGATCATGGTCATTATACCATGGTCATATACCCCAGAACATGTCGATCATGAATACCGAGGCACTGAAAAACGAGATGATCATGAGTCGCTTGGTCCAAGGCTCGTTCTTATCTCCGAAGTAAGAAACCGGGATCAAGCAGAACGTTATGAAGGCTATAACGCCAGAAAAGAGCGCCACAAGCACTCGAATGGTCACTTAGACCTCCGGAGCTACGGGTTCCGAACCGCTGAATAACGCTCGCGTATGAATTCCGCGATTCCCGCATACGCTTTCGTCAGCGTCTGTTCATCCGGCAGGAACACAATACGGAAGTGATGGGTTCCCGGCTTTTGTCCGAAGCCCGACCCGTGCACGACCATGACGTGCTTCTGCCGGATCAGCTCCTTCACGAAGGTCTCGTCGCTTTCAGGGATATCGATTTTGGGGTAAGCATAAAACGCCCCGCGCGGCGGCACACAACTGACGCGCGGTGTGGACTCGCACCACTTCTGCGTGAGGTCGCGGCGGGAGCGCAGCTTGCGTTTCACTTCGACCAGATGATCCTGTGGGCCTTCGAGCGCGGGCTTGATCGCATATTGCTCGGGATGATTGGCGCACAGGCGAGCGCGAAGCAGGCGGTTTACTCCCTCAACGTAGCTCTTCAACCCAGCCGCATCGCCCGAAACGATGCCCCACCCGATGCGCCATCCGGGAACCAGATAGTTCTTCGACATGCCTCCGAAGGTCACGCACGGAACATCCGGCGCTACCGACGCGAACGCAATGTGAGGAGTGTCTTCGAGAATCAGTTTGTCGTAAATCTCGTCTGCGAAGACCACTAGATTGTGACGACGAGCCAGTTCCGCGACCTTCTCGAGCATCTGCCGCGTGCATAGCGAACCAGTCGGGTTGTTCGGATTGATCAAGACGATGCCGCGAGTATGCGGCGTGATCTTGCGCTCGATGTCGGCCAGTTCTGGCTGCCATCCATCCTCTTCGTTGAGGTCGTAGGTGTTGAGGCGAATTCCCAGCTTGCATAGAACTGCCGAGTAAAGGGGGTAGTCCGGGCTCGGAGTCAAAACGTCTTCGCCGGGATTGACCAGAGCCGTGAGGCAGAGATCGACGGTTTCGCTGACTCCAGAGGTGACGAAAATATCCTGAATGTTCGAAATGCCTTTGCGCGCAGCCTCGCCCCGAATGGCTTCGATCGCTTGCGGAATGCCGGAAGACGGCGCGTAGCCGTTCTTGCCATCACGCATCGCCTTGTAAACGGCCTCGATAATGTGCGCGGGCGTTTGAAAATCGAAATTCAGGGGATCGCCCACATTCAGGGGCAGGACTTTGTGTCCCTGCTTCGTGACCTCATCCGCAACGCACGCCAGATCACGGATGGCGTAACGAACGGTTTCGAGGCGAGAGGCGGCAGCGATTTCGCGAGTTTGGGTGAGCGGCATACTTCAATTCTAACCACGGAGACACCGAGACACGGAGAAAAATACAAAAAGTTCTCCGTGTCTCCGCGGTGATGACCTACTCAGCTCTGTCGATCTGCGCTTTCTGAAGTTTGTCGGAATAATCGATGTAGACCGACTTCCACTCGGTGTAGAACTCGATTGCGCCGATTCCTCCTTCGCGGTGTCCATTGCCCGTGGCTTTGGTGCCGCCGAACGGGAGGTGCACCTCGGCCCCGATCGTCGGAGCGTTGATGTACGTGATCCCGGCGTACAGGTCGCGCATCGCGGTGAACGCCTTGTTGACGTCTTTGGTATAGATCGCAGACGACAGGCCGTACTCGATGCCGTTGGCAATCTCGATGGCGTCTTCCATTCCGTCACATGGAATGATTCCGACCACCGGGCCGAAGATCTCTTCCTGCGCGATGCGCATTTTGGGATCGACTTCGGTGAACACCGTCGGTTCCATGAACCAGCCGTACTTATACTCGCCCTGATCGAGACGATTGCCGCCGCACATTAGCTTGGCGCCCTCGTTGCGCCCGACTTCGACGTACTTGAGGTCGCTCTCCAACTGTTTCTGATTAATTGCAGGACCCATCTGAACGGTTTCGTCAAGGCCGTTGCCGACCTTCAGTTTCTTCGCCCGCTCGACCAGGCGTTCGGCGAACTCGCGATAGACACCTTTCTGCACGATGATGCGGCTGGTTGCGGTGCAGCGCTGGCCGGTCGTACCGAAAGCGCCCCACAGGGCGCCTTCAATCGCGAGATCAAGGTTGGCATCGTCGAGGACAATCATCGGATTCTTACCGCCGAGTTCCAGCGAGCAGTGCTTGAAACTCTGGGCAGCGATGCCACCGACGATTCTTCCCACAGCGGACGATCCGGTCAGGGAAACGGCGCGAACATCGGGATGCTCTGCGAGCGGCGTGCCTACATCAGCCCCGAAGCCGGTCACGATGTTAATGACGCCCTTGGGCAGTCCCGCATCGTAAAGAGCGCGGACGAGATTGAAAGTCGACAGCGGAGTGTCTTGCGCGGGCTTGATCACGCAAGTGTTTCCGCAGACGACCGCCGGAAGCAGCTTCCAGGACGAAATCGCCATGGGAAAGTTCCAGGGCGTGATCATGCCGCAGATGCCGATCGGCTGACGCACAGCCATGGCAAATTTATTCGGCATCTCCGAGGGAACCGTTGGACCGAAGAGGCGGCGCCCTTCGCCGGCGTTGTAATAGGCCGCGTCGATGGCTTCCTGTACATCGCCACGAGTTTCGGCGAGGACTTTGCCCATTTCGCGGGTCATGTCACGGGCGTAGTCTTCCTTGCGCTCAATCAGAATCTCGGCTGCCCGGAAGACAATCTCGGCGCGACGGGGGGCAGGGAGTAGACGCCATTTCGCAAAGGCTGCCTTGGCGGCGGCAACTGCTGCGTCTACATCGGCTTTGGCCGATTTCTGAAAGATGCCGACGAGGTCTCGGGTGTCGGCGGGATTGCGATTCTCAAAGGTCTCTCCAGTCGAGGACTCGACCCACGCACCGTCAATGAAGTTCTTGAATACGCGGCTCTGGCTTTCACTGAGGCTGGCGGGGGTGGCTAGGGTATCGGTTGCCATAAGGTCTCCTTGCAATGAGGACGATGAATGCCCAAACCTTTTGATGCTACAACCTGCGGGAAGGACGGGGCAAGGCAGGGCTAATGGACGTCGATATGAGGCGGGTGGATTTCCCCAAAGAACAACTTCAACGCGTCCACATGGTCTGAAAGATCTTCGGAAAGTCCTTGGCGCGCCATTCTCAGATTTTCTTTGCTTGCGGGGACAATTCCGCAAGCGTTGAATGGCGAAAATAGATACCCTTCGAATACCAAGATACGATCGCCCTTTCGGACGTGAATACCTTTCGGCTCGGCAAAGGAGTTCGGTCGGTCTTCACGTGTCCGTTCGGCTCGCTCATCCCATTTCACTGTAAGCTGTGGTCCCTCGCCGATATCGGTGACGGCCAAGACGCTGGCCAAAGGCAAACGATTGAGCCCGCGGCTTAATGCCCGGACGGTGTCGGAGCAGTTGTTTTCGATCTCAGGAAGTGTTCCTTCACGGTGGAGTTGGTCCCAAGCCGTCGGAAGAATATCTGTTTCGGTCTCACAGGGCCTCCACCGCGTGATGCAGCGGAAATTGAGATCCGTCAGGCGGCGTACATCTTCAGCATCTGCATACGGGCTGAAGATCACGTGTGCGTCGACACAATACTCACAACCACTTGGTTTACTAAAGGAGTACTCAGGATGTCGAGGGTCGATGAAGCGGTGCTCTCCTGTCTCGGCGTGCGCTATTACAGTTAAGCAAAGCGTTTGGGAATCAAAATCGTGGCAGGGTCCTCCGACGTGCGCGTTGATTGTCTTCCCGGTTACAGCATTCTTCCGCACGCGGATGCTTGCATCAGCAATTGCCGGCCGTGCGCCCAGCCACAGGAAGACTCGGAATCGCGCCCTAGTTCGCCAGATGAAGTCGCCCCGCGTCCACGCGAAATCGGTAAGGCTGATTTCTACGTCGCACCAGTCTGGCCGGCAGGGGCCTTTTTCGTGTGCATCACTCCACCACAGATTGATAATGCGGCGCGCGTCCGCGTATGTGCTCTTACGCAGTTCTAGAGAGCGGATATCAACCTGCAGTCGTTCTGCCCGCCACCGCAGAAGGTACTGATCGAGACGAATTGCTCCCGCCAGCAGGGCAGTCGCTACGACCACACCTACGAACAGCCAGGCGATGAGTCGGAGAATCCATCTCCTCATGCTTTGATTAGACACCGGCGGCGGTGCAGTTGAAGGTTACGGACGTCAGCGCCAGCGCTTGAGATGCGGCCATACTCCCGCCCAGGAGTCGAACTTCTTTCCTTTGCAGATGAACACGGGGATCTGCTGCTCGAGCGCCCATTCATTCGGCGCGGAGGTGCCTACGTATTCCACTTCGTTCCAATAGCGCTCGAGAACCTCTTTCCGGTCATCGAGCACGATCATGCAATTGCCCGAGTAGTTGTGCGGTCCCCACAGCCAGTATGTCCGGTCGCCGCTCATGGCGCCGGGCATACCTTGGCTGCGTCCGAAGAAGTCGATCGAGCCGGCCTGTCCGTAGTCTTGCGCGAAAATGCCGCAGTCGGAACGCTCCGCTGCCGGAATGCGATTCCATGCAATCGCCGTTTCATCCGCGATTTCCTTCCATCCGAATTGGTCGGAGTACCACTGCGGCAGGGCAGCGCGGGCGTGCGAGTGCTCGTTGATTGGAAGCTTCATCGGAAGGGTTTTCGTGAAGGCGAGGAAGTGGTCCGGAGAGAGAATGGGAACGGTGATGGGCATCAGGTAGATCCCATTGGCCGCGATCACGATTGCGAGTACAGGTTTCAACCAGGCGAAACGCGGAGGACTTTCCGGTGAGCCGCTGAGCCATGCGTCAAGCGCAACTGCACCCGCCGCGAACAGCATGGGATAGACCGGGGCGAGATAGTAGTTCTTTCCATGCTGGAGATAGATCACTGCGTAGCTGACGACATAACTCCAGCCCAAAACACGATAGGGACGAAGCGGCTTCCAGAACAGCAGCGCGAATAATCCGGCGAGCCAAACAGGCCCAGCGATGGGATCCACTTCCATCAACTGCTGGAAGAAGAACTGGAACGGGCCCCACACTACATCGCGTCCTTCGGCCCGGATTGCACGGATCAACTGCAGAAAGGGCCAGTCGTAATGCCAGTTCCACAGCAGGTTCGGCAGAAAAACCAGGAACGCGGCGAGTCCTCCCAGCCAGATCCACTTGTTGAGGAAGGCGCGGCGCTGTTCAGTGAGTAGCAGGCCGACGACGACTCCCAAGCCGAAGACAGCGATAGTGTACTTCTCCTCCATGCCGAGGCCAGCGACGATGCCAAAGCCAATCCAATAGCGCGGATCATTGCGCTGAATCGCGAGGATCACAAACTGCGCGCAGCCGAGCCAGAGGTTGGGCTCAAGCGCATTGGTGCCGAGCAGACCGCCATTCGACACATATTGCGGTGCAAGCGCGACACAAATCGCCGTCAGGATGAGCGCGTATCGCCGTCCCCCGAGCAGGCGGGCCGCGGCCGCGGCCTGAACCACCAGCAGCGACGACGCCAACGCAGGAATGAAGCGGATGGCTCGCAGCGAGTCTCCCAGCACAGCGCGGCTGATGTGCGTGAGAAAGGGGATCAGCGGAGGCTGATCGACGTATCCCCACTGCAGGTGGTCGCCGCATGACATGTAGTCGAACTCATCGCGAAAGTAGCCATAGCGGTTATTGAAGTAGAGATGCAGGATGAGTTTCGCCAAGGCGATCGCCCAGACGATGGTCATGCCATTTAGCAATAGGGAATGGCGAGGGCGATCGGAAGGGATGCTCGACACACGGGTGGCGCTGGCCATAGAGGACTCCAAAGCATAGCCGAGCCTCAGGATTGTGTCATGGGGTATGCGGAGCGGTCGCGTAGTCTCCGGGTCGGAACTCAACCATAATGAAACACGCCCGATCTCGGCCGGCATTGGTGAGAGCCTGAGGCTGGCCTGGGGCGATCCATCCCACCTCGCCCGGAGACTTTCGAATGCGAATCCCGGGACCTTTCAGATTGATATCCGAAATCGGAATGATCAGCTGGGCACGAGGTTTCTGCGCAGCCGCAGAAGAGTCTCCGGGCTCCAACTGCACGCCGCTGACGAGCGCTCCTCCCAGAAACATGGATGCCGGAGAAGTCATGGTTCCGCCACTGGTCATGGCCCAACCGACCGTGGGGTCGAGAAACTCAGCAGTGATGTTCCGGTAATCTTTTGGCCCGTCGTTACGAAAACCTCCGGCCAATCCTTTCGCCAGCAGTTCCGGGGTCGCACAGATCGGGCTGAGGCAGCGAAAGGAGGTGTCGCCGTTATGCATTTGAAAGTGCTGAATCGGAGATTTCCCTTCATCCCAAATGATGATTTCGCCATCCTGGAGCGCCACGGTCATGAAACTGTGGCGGAGACGCAGCAAAGCGGATTCGTTCGGGTGCAGCGTCAGCAAGTAGACCCGCACATTTGCGTTTTCGAGCAGTAGAGTGTAGTGGGGCTCGGCGGAGATTTCGGCGGGCTCCTGCGTGAGTGCCAAACAACTGCAAAGAAGTAGCCCGGTCAGAATCGCCCATCTCATGTTCTTAATTGTAGGCCGAAGCGCTCGGTGCGTCGCCAGAGACAGGCAATACTTGTATAGGGCGAGCTTGCGTGCTTCAAAAAGCAGTCACACTTCGGCTTCCCAGACTGGTCACTTCGGTAACCTCGGATAGAGACTCTCGTGTTTTTCCTCGGTTTTCATTGTGCTAGCTTCTGTTTAGCCGCATATATACAGAGGCTTTCGGCACAAGTGTCCTCCAACAATCGCAAACCGGGGATCCACATCGCGTGGACCACGATTACGTACCGCAGCGTGGTGTTGCTCGTCGCCGCGGTCGCGATCATCTTTTTTGTCGCAATGCGGGTGGCCTTCCCGCAGTTCACGCAGGCTTCTCTGCAGAAAGCGGGTGACGTCACCAGCAAGGTGCTCGAGAAGGTTGCGGGCATGGCCCCGCCGGCCGGCACTGGCGCTGTCACTGCACAGCAGGCACATTTCACCGCGCTAGATGGTACCGTTCGCGTGAAAAAAGGCAACCGCAATTCCTGGGTTGCGGCCGACTATCGCATCCCGCTCGAAAAGGGCGATGTTGTCCAGACCGGCTCCGAAGGCATGGCGAAGGTCGTCTTCAACGACGGCACCAGTTACACCGTAAAGCAGGATTCGCTGATCGTCATTGAGGAGAACTCCGCGAACGATCAGCAGCAAACCAACGTGGCGGTCGCTGTCAGCACCGGAACCGTCGATCTTTCGACGGCAACATTCAGCCAGGGGTCGAAATCGCAGGTGATCGTCGCCGGAGCCACGGCCTCACTCTCTCCTGAGTCCGCGGCCCAAGTGCATAACGATCCCAATTCAGATCAGCACGAAATCTTGATGAAGAAAGGCACGGGCGAGGTCACGCGCAACGGCGAGACCGTCAAACTGGCGAACTGGGAAAAAGTCAGCTTCCAGGGCCAGCAGACCCATATGGAGAAGGCGAAGGAGATCGGTCCGCCGACACCGATTGCTCCCGCCAATATGGCTCCGCTGTTCTCGAATGGCGAGAGCATGAAGGATGTTGAATTCTCCTGGACGTCGATGGCGAACGCGGTCGGGTATCGTCTTCGTATCTCCCGCAATCCATATTTTTCTTCTACACTCGTTGACAAAAAGATCAACACGGCCGCGGTTACGGTCACGAACTTGGGAGAAGGTGCTTACTACTGGGCTGTGCAATCGTACGATGCCACGGGAAAAGAGTCGGTTGAAAGCGAAAAGAACCGGTTCACCATCATCTCAAAAGGCAAAGACACGGAAGCCATCGAACTGGACTTAGATCCGTTCATTCAGCATGGACATGTGATCGAGGTGACCGGCAAAACCCAGACGGGCGCGCGCGTGATGGTGAATGGCAGTGAGGTTCCGATGGTGACCTCGGATGGCAATTTTCATTACTTCACGCCACCGCTGCCCTCCGGTGAGGCGGTGATCACGGTGACCGCACAAACGGCAGCGGGCGGAGTGAATACGCAGCAGAAGAAGATTGTGATTCAGTAGCGTGCAGGGTTCTGGCAGCGGGAGCGAGGTTTGAAAGTTTCAATGTTTCAAAGTAAGAACCCCGGATAAAACGCCGATGGGGGCTGGAGCAACCGAAATCCGCGCGAACAACTTTGAAACTTTGAAACCTTGAAACTTGGTTTTAGGCAGGGTTGGCCGCGATAACGTAAAATAGGGTGGCTACCCCTTACAACTCAAAGTACTACCGGGAAACTCCCGGGCAGGCAGCATTGTAAAGAACCGGATTAATTTGCCATGTCAAGCAATGGATTTCATTCCGCCGCGACGCGCAACCACAACCTCCGTTCGCTGTTCAGCATATTTTCCAGCGACCTGGCAATCGATCTCGGCACAGCCAACACGCTCGTGTATGCGCGAGGGAAAGGCATCGTCGTCAACGAGCCTTCCATCGTCGCCATCAATAAGAACACTGGTGAAGTAGAGGCGGTCGGCAAAGAGGCAAAAGAGATGCTGGGCCGCACGCCGGGCAACATCGTCGCCATTAAGCCGATGAAGGATGGCGTGATCGCCGACTTCAAAGTCACCGAGAAGATGTTGAACTACTTCATCCAGAAGGCCCACAACCGCAAGATGCTGGTGCATCCGCGGATCGTGATCGGGGTGCCTTCGGAAATTACGCAGGTGGAAAAGCGCGCGGTCATGGACTCGGCCTACCGCGCCAAGGCGAGCGAAGTGCATCTGGTTGAGCAGGCGATGGTGGCGGCGATCGGTGCAGGCCTGCCCATTACGGAACCGAGCGGCAATATGGTAGTCGATATCGGCGGAGGCACAACCGATATCGCGGTAATTTCCCTTAGCGGCATCGTCTATTCGCGTTCCGTGCGCATGGCCGGCAACCAGATGGACGAAGCCGTGATGAACTACCTGAAGCGGAAATACAATCTGCTGATCGGCGAACGCACGGCAGAGCAGATCAAGATGGAGATCGGCTCCGCCCACCAGCTGGATAAGCCGATGACGATGGAAATCAAAGGCCGCAACCTGATCGAGGGCGTGCCCAAGACGATCACGGTGGATGACGGCGAAATCCGCGAGGCCTTGAGCGAATGCGTTTCGACGATCATGAACGCGATTCGCGTGGCTCTGGAACGTACGCCTCCCGAGCTCTCGGCCGACATCAGCGACCGTGGCATTGTGTTGACGGGCGGCGGCGCGCTGCTGAAGAATCTGGATAAACGCATCCGTGAAGAAACCGGGCTGCCGGTTTCGATTGCCGACGATCCGCTGTGCAGCGTGGTGCTCGGCACCGGCAAGATGCTCTCGGACTTCAAGCTGCTGCGGAAGATATCGATTGAATAGCAGTTTCGAGTTTCAAGTTTCAGGTTTCGAGTGGTTTCAAAGCCAACTTGGATCGCCTTTGAAACTCGAAACTAGAAACTCGAAACTGAAGTTATGGAATCCGTCCTCGGCCGCTATCGCAACCTGATCATCCTCGTACTTGTGCTATTTCTGCAGGTGCTCGGGTTAGCGGTGCAGGTAAAGCGCGGCACCAGCACCAGCGAAGAAAAGGACACTCGTCTGATCCGCGTATGGGCGGTGGGTGCTCTTGCGCCATTCGAGCGCGGGGTGGTCTGGATCCAGAACGGCAGCAGCAATCTTTGGCACAACTACTTCTACTTGCGCGGCGTACGCGCGGAAAACCGCCAGCTTAAAGAGCAGATCGAGCAGATGCGGCTGGAACAGGTCCGGCTCAGCGAAGATGCGGCGCAGGCGCGACGGCTGCAAAACCTGCTGGGCTTCAAGGAGCAGTTCATCGCCAAGACCGTGGCCGCGCAGGTGATCGGATCCAGCGGCAGCGATCTCTCGCGCATTGTTTATATCGATAAGGGAGAAAATGCAGGAATACGGCGCGACATGGCCGTCATGACCGCGGATGGTATCGTCGGAAAAGTTCTGCTGGTTTATCCCAACGAAGCACAGGTGCTGCTGATCAGCGATCAGAGTAGCGGCGTAGGAGCCATTCTGGAGAAGTCCCGTCTGCAAGGCGTTCTGCGGGGAACGGCGAACGGCGAAGTGTCACTCGAGCGCGTGATGAGCGACGAGCAGGTGCAGCCGGGTGAAACAGTGCTGACTAGCGGTGGAGATCAGATTTTTCCAAAGGGCCTGCCGATCGGAACCGTGACGAAGGTGGGAAATGGCAAAGACCTTTTTCTGAACATCAAGATCAAGCCGGCGGCCGATTTGAGCAAGTTGGAAGAGGTTTTGGTGCTGGTTGAAAAACAGGAGCGACAGGCGGTTGCGGAGGATCATGGGCGTGTTCGCGCGGCCGACATCCTGGCGCAACGGCTGCCTTCAGTTCCGGATAAGCCAGTGGTAGATCCGAACGCGCCTGCGGCGTCAAAGCCCGGCGTTGCTGCGGCGAAGCCTGCTTCGGGTGCGAGCGTCTCAACGACTGGAAGCGTCCCCGCCAAACCAGCAGGGAACGCGAATGGAGGTGCGAAGCCGAACGCTACGGCTTCAGCGCAAATGACGAACAAAGCTGGTACAGCGGCAGCCCAGAGCGTTGCTGGAACATCTCCTGTTGGAACGGCGCCTGTTCGGGCGCCCAAACCAAAAACGACGAACGAGGCTCTGACGCAGGCTCCTCCGGCAGGGATACCGTCCACGCCTTCCATCACTGAGGAAAAGCCGGCCGCGCCGGAATCGCCTCAACCCAAGCCTCAGAATCCTGCCGAGGACAACAGCCCGCAATAACGTGCCCATCACCTACACATCGAACGAACAAGTTGAGGTTTACCGGTTCAGTATCCCGGTGGCGGTCGGGGTGCCTTTACTGGCCTTGTTTGTCCAGGCGTTTCTGCCGATCAGATTTCCGCGGTTTGCCGTCTATGTGGACTTGCCACTGCTGGTGACCATCTTCTTCGCCATGGCGCGCCGAAGTCCCATTGCTGGATTGTTCACCGGAGCCGTTATCGGCCTGGCGCAGGACATGTTGGGGCACAAGTACATTGGCATCTACGGCATAGCGAAGACCGTTGTCGGGTATGGAGCTTCATCGCTAGGAGTGAAACTGGACGTGGAAAATGCCGGAGCCCGGTTTCTGGTGACTCTCGGCTTCTACCTGGTCCATTCAGCGGTTTACTTCACCGTGGCGCGCGGCATGGTGAACAGTACACAGAGCTGGAGCTGGCCGCATGGGATTCTGGCCGGACTGGTGAACGCGGTAATTGGGGTGTTCTTGTACTTCGTGCTCGACCGGTTCAAGCAGAGGACATGAAACCAGTGGCCAGTTGTCAGTGATCAGTGGTCAGGAAACATCCTTCCACCGTGACTTCCGTTACCCTTCCGATTAACAGCGCCCTGAAACAAGGCTTTACAATATTGGTAATCCGATTTCATTCGAGCGAGGATAGTGACACGTTGCGGCCCGGAGCGCATTCAGCGCGTTTAACTGGCAACTGGCAACTGGCCACTGAAAACTGATGTTTGGCCGCGACGAAAAAATCTCCGCGATCCGCCTGACGGCTGCGCAGTACATCATCCTCGGCATCTTCCTGATTCTTGCGTACGGATTGTGGCGCCTGCAGGTCATGCAGAGCGATTACTACTCGCTCGCAGCGGAACGAAACCGCATCCGCAATGTGCCCGTTCTTGCCCCACGCGGAAAGATTCTCGACCGCGAAGGCCGCATCATCGTCGACAACTATCCTTCGTTCTCGGCGCTGCTGTTACGCGATTCTTCCCGCGACCTTACCGCCGACGCCGATCTGATCGCCCAGGGGCTGCACCTTGATCCCAATGAAGTCCGCGCGCGGATTCGGCGCTTTGCGTCGATGCCGCAGTATCAACCGATTTTCCTGAAAGAAGACATCACCCCCGACGAGTTGCAATTTATTGAAGCTCATCGCAACGAATTGCCGGAACTGGACACGATCATGGCGCACCGGCGCCTGTATCCGCGCAACGGATTCATGGCGCACGTGATCGGCTATGTCGGGGAAGTCAGCGAAGACATGCTGAATCAGCCGCAATTCGAACTCTACAATCAGGGCGACGTGGTCGGCATATCGGGTGTGGAGCGGCAATATAACACGCTGTTGATGGGCAAAAACGGGTCACGTCAAGCACTCGTGGATAGCCACGGACGCGAAGTTGGGAGGTTGGGAGAGACGGAAGCGATTCCGGGAAAGCAGTTGAAGCTGACGATCGACCTCGACCTGCAGATTGCCGCCGAAGAGCAGTTGCAAGGTAAGAACGGCGCAATCATTGCAATG
The DNA here is from genome assembly GCA_035946775.1 of Candidatus Sulfotelmatobacter sp. Lineage (GTDB taxonomy): Bacteria > Acidobacteriota > Terriglobia > Terriglobales > Acidobacteriaceae > Sulfotelmatobacter. The sequence continues at coordinate 41,841 of DASYZA010000188.1, forward strand.
GATCCGCATACGGGCGAGATTCTTGCCATGGCGAGCGGGCCGACATTCGATCCGAACGATTTTGCAGTACGTGTCTCGCGCGACCAATGGAGCAAGCTGGTCAACGATCCGGACAAGCCGCTGCTGAACAAAGCGATCCAAGCGCAACTCGCGCCGGGGTCGACATTCAAAATCATTATGTCCTTTGCGGGATGGCAGGAGGGCATTGCGCAGACTCTGCACGTCAACTGCCCCGGCAGCGCCGATTTTTACGGGCGAAACTACAAATGCTGGGTCTACTTCGAACACAGGTCTCATGGCGCTGTAGATCTGCAGACGGCTATCTATCAATCTTGCGACGTTTTCTTCTACACGCTGGCTGATCGGCTTGGGATCGGACGGATCGCGAAATACGCTACGATGCTCGGCTTGGGCGAGAAGACTGGCATTGATTTGCCTAACGAAGTCAGTGGAGTGATGCCGTCGGAGGAATGGAAGATCCGCAACTTCAAACAAAAATGGTTCGCAGGCGAAACCATTTCGGTCGGAATCGGCCAGGGTGCGGTTGCCGTGACTCCGGTGCAGTTGATCCGCGCGATTTCGGCAATCTCGATGGGCGGAAAGTTGGTCGTCCCGCACGTGACGAATCCGACGGATCTGCCGCCAGGCATGGTCGACGCCGCTCACTTCACCGAAGTGAAAACGATTCCGGTCAGTGTTGACGGCTGGAACTACATCACCGACGCCATGGTGAGAGTTCTTCAGCCCGGCGGTACCGCGCCATCGGCCGGTATTCCCGGGATAGAAATCGCGGGTAAGACCGGGTCGGCGCAGGTGGTGTCCCTAAACTTGCGCGCGAAGGTGAAGAACTCCTCGGAATTTGCGCAGAATGGATGGTTCGTCGGATTCACGCCACGGCGGAATCCTGACATTGTCGTCTGTGCACTTTTTCAGGGCGGCGAGCACGGAAGGCTTGCCGCGCGGCTGGCGACGCAGGTGATCAAGGCCTACGTCGAGAAACAGCGCCGCACGCCGCAGAAGATGGTGGAGAAGCCGAAAAATGGAACCGTGGACGTTGGCGGCCTGTGGAGTGCTCCAGATGAAGACGGACATCCTGATGGATTCCAGGGCGGTCGGTTCGTGATCGATCTTTCGAAGAAGGCTCCGGTGTTGGCCACCGCCGCACCCGGGATGAATTAAACAGGCACTCAGCATTCGGCACGTAGCGTTCGGTCAATCTAGGTCGTGCGGTGGGCTGGCTGAATGCCGATTGCTAAGTGCTGAATGCCTGAGTGAGAACCGGCAACTGAGAACTGATGTCTAGATACGTTTCATATCGCGATTTTGACTGGCTGCTGCTGATCTTTGTGCTGCTGATCTGCGGGCTCGGAGTGATGGAGATCCACAGCGCGACCCTTCACACCAAGTTTGCCGGTTCGGACGTGAAGCAGTTGTATTGGATCCTGGGCGGCGTGGGAATGATGTTCCTCATCAGCCTGGTGAACTACCAGGCGCTGCTGGAGCAGATCCACTGGTTCTACATCGCATCGGTTGCTTCGCTGATCGCGGTGCTGCTCTTTGGGACCAAGGCTTTGGGAGCGAAGCGCTGGATCAAAATGCCGGGAGGGAACCACTTCCAGCCGTCGGAGTGGGTCAAGTTGATCCTGATTCTCGCGGTGGCGAAGTTCTTTGCCGAAATGCGCCAGCGGGAGCTCTCGTGGTCGGACTTCTTCAAGGCTGGCGCAATCGTCGGCATACCGATGCTTCTGGTATTGAAGCAGCCAGATTTGGGAACCGCTCTGACTTACCTTCCAGTTGCTGCAATGGGGCTGTTTCTCGGCGGGTTACAGTGGAGGCAAGGGCTGGCGGTGTTTCTGGTCGCGGTGATTGGCATAAGCGTCGTGCTATACGTTCCGGCCATCAGCCATCATGTCCTCAAGGGATATCAGAAGCAGCGGTTGACCAGCTATCAGGATCCGGACTCCGATCCTCAAGGGGCTGGGTACCAAGTTAAGCAATCCATGATTGCGGTCGGTTCTGGCGGCATTTGGGGTGGTAAAGGCTCGCAAACACACGGGGCTTTCCTGCCTGTGCCCCAGACGGATTTCATTTTTGCCGCGTTTTCCGAGGAGCACGGATTCGTCGGCGCTCTCGGGGTTCTGCTGTTATACTTCATTGTGCTGATGCGTTTGACGCAGAACGCGCAAACGGCGCCCGACCGCGCCGGCACGTTCGTAGTGATGGGTGTGGTGGCTGTGCTTAGCTTCCATATCCTGGTCAATGTCGGCATGGTGGTTGGCTTTATGCCGGTCACTGGAATACCCCTGCCGTTGATGAGTTATGGTGGGTCTTCCGTGTTGTTTATGTTCCTGGCGCTGGGGATGGTCATGAACGTACGTATGCGCCGCTTCGTAAATTAGCCAACGAACTGGGTGAGCCAGTTAGGCAAGCTAAGGGAACAAAAGGCTTTACAGGGAAGACGGCAGGGTGCAGTTACTGCGCGTCACCGGCGAAGTCCGGAGCGTAGCCCAAAATATATCGATCGCCTTCGCGTAAAGAGGGCATTTCACCGGCCAGAGGAGCAGTAAGGCCGGGCAGGATTGAGGCTGAATAGCCGGGCAGGGAACGGCCCCCCGACCAAAAGGTCTGAGAGTGCGGTCACAACCCCGGCGGAAGTTTAACGCGATACGTGCAAAAGATTCCCAAGCTTATGCAGCGGATTCGGCCAGGGGGATACCCCTCGGGCTCACGCCGCCCCTTGTGTGGGGCATCGCCAGCTTAATCCTCCCGTGTCTTTTCTGATCTCGCTCCGGTGAGCGCGTACGGATTCCTCGGATGAATCCGGCGTTACGGAGTGTTCAATGAACAAAGAATTGTTTGTCTCTTCCACGCCCCACGAAACCAAGGTTGGGCTGGTGGAAGACGACCTGCTCGCGGAAATTTATCTCGAACGCGAGAACGAGTACACCTTAGCAGGATCCATTTACAAAGGGCGTGTCACGCGCGTGCTACCCGGCATGCAGTCAGCCTTCGTCGATATCGGACTGGAGCGCGATGCTTTCCTTTATGTCTCCGACTTTATGGAACTGGAAGAGCACGACGACGATTTGACGGACGTCATTCCGGCGAATCGTGGTGTGCAGGATATGCGCCAGCAGGTGACGCCAACTGCACCTATGCAGGCTGGCCAGGGCGTGGTAGCCGAGCCCCAGAGGCAAGCGGAAGAACAGGAAGCTGCTGGGACTGAAATCGGCGACGAGAATCAGTCGCCCGCGGAAGCTGGCGAGGCCGCAGAGCCGTCCAATGGCGGGGAAGCGGGGCGCGATCGCGGAGCCTGGCGCGGAGGACGCCGGCGACGCCGTGGAGGACGCCGCGAACGTTTTGAGCGTGGCGGAGACCGCAGTGAGGCCCGTCACTCCCGCCCAGCCGAAACCGCAAGTTCCCGTCCAGCTGCCCCTCCGGCGGAATATGAGCCGATTTTGCTGCCGGGCGAGTCGATCTCTAAGTACCAGCGTTTATCTCAACAGGCGCCGAGAACAAAAACGCATCATCAAGAAAGTGATGTCGCCACCGCGACTGCTGCCGAGGCGGATGCACCCCTGGCAGAAACCTTTCCTGAGGACGAACCAATTTTTGCTTCCGGCCAAGCTGTGACAGAAGAAGCTGTGACAGAACAAGACCAGCAGGAGCATGCCATCGAGCAAGAGCATGAAGAAGTTCAGGCGCATGCGGAGCCGGCCGAATCGGCTTCCACTTCGGCCAACTGGAATCGAGAGTTCCGGCGTCCCGAAGACGTGAGTTCTCCCGTGCTGGACTGGGCTCCTGAGGTGCATACCTCGCTCGAGACGAATGCAGAAGTTCCGGTGCAACCGGAAAGCGTTCAGGAGTCAGAAGTCCGTGCGCACGAACACGACAGGGAAGAGGGGAGGCACGAGAATTTCGAAGTCTCCGAACCGCAGAGGCAGTCGCCGCAAGTCCCCGCTTTCGCTGAGCCGGGCACGATGGAAGAAGAGACGATCGAAGAGGAAGAGGCCGATGCCGTGCAATATGAGGCTTCGTCCGACGAAGGTTATGACGAGTTCGAGGAAGAGACGCATGCGGCGAATCAATCCGATCACCTGAATGGCGATGCTCGCGAGGCCGTCACGGAGATCCACATGGACTTGCTGGCCGAGTCCGGGATCGCGCAGGCGCCGGAAGTAACTCCCGTAGAAGGCGAGGAAGACAGCGAAGAATTCGAACTGGAAGAGGCGCAGGCGCAGGCTGAGGCACTACTCGACGCTGAAGCCCGCGGCAATGGCACTGTCGACGCCCGAGCGGAAGTACGTGCTCCAGCGCCGACCGCTGGATATACCCAACGCTCGCAGCGTCGTGGCTTTGAGCGCAAAGGGTACGAACGTCGTGGAGGTGATCGCGGAGGCCGGGGTGGTGGCGGCCGTCGCTTCCGCCGTCGCGAATCGCAGCCGGTGCCGCTGATCAGCGACCTGCTGAAAGAAGGGCAGGAAATTCTGGTACAGATCGCCAAGGAGCCGATTGGCAAAAAGGGCGCGCGCATCACGAGTCATATCGCGCTGCCCGGACGATTTCTGGTTTACATGCCGACGGTGAATCACACCGGTGTTTCCCGGAAGATTAATTCCGAGGAAGAACGGCAGCGGCTGAAGAGGATCATCCTGAGCGAGCGCGAGAACGGGCACGGCGGATTCATCGTTCGTACGGCCGCGCAGAGCGCCAGCGAAGAAGAGCTCCGCGCCGATATCCGGTTCCTGAAGGGCTTGTGGCAGGACATCAAGAATCGCGCTGAAAATTCGAAGCCGCCAGCGCTGATCTATCACGATCTCAACGTGGTCGAGCGGGTGCTGCGCGATCAGGTGACCTCGGATTTCAATGTGATCTGGGTCGATACTGAGCAGGAGTACGAGCGCATTCTACGGTTCTTCAACCGGTTCCAGCCGGCGATGGTCAAGCGCGTGAAGCTGTACACGAAGGAAACACCGCTGTTTGATCAGTTCGGGCTGACTGAGGAGATGAACAAGGCGCTGAAGTCCAAGGTCTGGCTGAAGAGCGGCGGATACATCGTCATCAATCAGACCGAGGCGCTGGTCGCGATCGACATCAACACCGGCAAGTATGTTGGCAAGACGCAACGCCTGGAAGACACGATCGTTAAGACGAACGTTGATGCGATCAAAGAGATCGTCCGGCAGATTCGATTGCGCGATCTGGGCGGCATCATCATCATCGACTTCATCGACATGGATGAGCGCCGCAACCGTCAGCGCGTGATGCAGGCCCTGGAAGAGGAACTGCGGCACGACCGCGCGCCTTCGAAGACGCTGCAGTTCAACGATTTCGGGTTAGTCGCGATCACCCGCAAGCGCGTGAAACAGTCGCTGGAACGCACGATTGGCGCTCCGTGTCCGTACTGCCAGGCGACTGGATATGTGAAATCGGTATCGACGATCTGCAACGAAATTTACGTTGAGATGCGCAAGATCGCCAAACACCTGGAGCATGAAGATGTCATGCTGCGAGTGCATCCGGATGTCGCGAAGGAACTCAAGGGCAACAATGCGCGCCTGCTGAACGAAATGGAAGAGATGACCAAGCGGACGATCATTGTGAAGAGCGATCCGGCGGTGCACCAGGAGCAGTTCGACATTAACTAGCTGCGAGTCGCGAGCTACGCGTTGCGAAGAGGACGGCCACGGCGCCGTCCTTTTTGCATCTCTAGGAAGCTCAGCCGCTATTGTTAGGAAGACTCACTACCGCCATCATTGCTCCCAAATGAATGCTCGCTTTCGAGCACTGACCCAATTATGCAGGTTATTCTGCTTAATCTCCTGGCCTGCGGCTTTGTTCGCAATCGCGGTCATCGTAGCCTCATTTCGCAATCCTGAAATCCAACTAGACCTGCTTTATCGCTTGTCATCGATTGGTACTCGCGTGGGATTGGGGGCGATATTCACAGGAATAATATGCGGCTGGGGATTGGCTTGGATATCGGAACCCTTTCTTCGGCTCAGAATCGGCGCGAGAGCGCAGAGAAAAAAGTTCTCCTTGATCGGGAGCGTGTTGGCTATTCTCCTTGCAGCTTTCACTATCTGGGTCCCACTCTCCGGGGTCCGATACGTCCATCCTGATGGCAGCAAATGGATAGCTACCGGGAAAGCTAATTCCCAAGAGATATCATCGTCCACCGCTCGCATTTACATGTGGCGTTCACTCCGAATGGACGGCCTGTTTCTGTTTGTAGCTGCATGGAGTTTGGGCGGCTTTTCCTGGTCGCTCATCGCCGCCCAACGAGGCCTAGAACAGAGCGGCGAAAACCCCGCGGAAGTCACGTACATTCGACCGCGCGACTATAAGGTTCGTAACGCCTGATAGCGTCCGCGCGGAAAATCCCTTTCTCTCACAATCTCAACTGGGATAACTAGCTGCAACCGACGAGGGTGAGAATTCCATATCAGCTTGCTGGCTCAGGGATTAGCGTGATGCCATTATTGATGGTATTGAGTATGGTAAAATGGCAACGTGAATACCATTCTCACCATTGATAAGGCTGGGCGGGTCGTTCTTCCGAAACCCGTGCGGGACCAGTTGCAGCTATCGGCGGGGGACTCACTTGTGCTCGACAGTGCTGATGACCGCATCATGCTCCGTCCGGTTCGCGGTACCGCAGCAATGCGGGAGAAAGATGGGATTTGGGTTTTCCGAACCGGGCAACCGATAACAAACGATTCCGTCAATGACACGATACGGCGTGTTCGAGAGGAACGAGAACAAGTAGCGCTACATCCGGGAAAAGAGAGAACTAAGAAGCGGACATCGAAATGAGGGTGTTCTTCGACACCTCCGTGCTCGTGGCCGCGGTTTTGGAAGAGCATGAGCATCACTCTCGCAGTTTTTCTTCGCTGTCGGGAGCAGATCGATCATTTGCTTTCTGCGCCGCTCACAATATGGCCGAGGCTTACGCAACTCTGACTCGCTATCCCGGGAAGCAGAGGCTGAACGAACAGCAGGCATTACTGGCTCTGAGTGTTTTCGAGAAAAAACTGATGATCGTGGCTCTGGAAGCTCGCGAATACCTGGGTGCGATTCGGCGATTTGCTGCCCTCGGAATAGTAGGCGGCACGATCTATGACGGCTTGATTGCTGCCTGTGCCCTCAAGGCCAAGGCAGACGCCTTGTATACCTGGAACATCGCACACTTTCTTCTGCTGGGAGATGATGTGGCTAAGAGAGTTCGAACACCATAACCGTGCAATCCAATCGTCTCATTTCCTCCTTTACTTTCAGAGACTTGCCAGTCATGACACTAGTGTCATGACTGGACCGTGATGACGATGTGTTCCTGCAGGAACATTTTCCTTCCGTGAGTTGATATAGGCTGCGGGTATTAGCTGACGTTGGCGAAGGTCTTGGCCGCAAGATCGGATTGATTGCGCAGCTTCTGGGCCGATTCGTGAATGGAGCGGGCTGCGGCTCCAGAGCCGGCCTGTTCCGCCGTTTTCGCGACACTACCTGCTTCTTCGGACGCGGTGCTCGCCATATCCAGCAGGACGACGATCGAATCGGCGTGCAGCTTCCAGATGGACGACATTTTCTGACTGCGCTTCAGTTCTTCGAGTTCCGTACGGATGCGGCCTGAAATCGAGACCAGCCGGATCAGGGTGCGCGCCACCTCCGCCCGCAGGCTCTTTTCTTCCAGGAACGCTGCGCTGTACGCGTCGGCCTCTGCAGGCGTGAGCGTCAAGTTGAAGAATCGCATGGGCACAACCTGGCGGTATTTGGGATCGGCCACCCGTACGAATACGCGGATGGATTCTTCGACCCGACGTAGTTTTGTCTCCTCTGCCGAGAGTTGCTGGGCAGTGATCGCCGGCGGCTGGAAAACTGCGGGGGTTGCCGGAGCCTTGGCCGCAGCCGCTTTGGCAGTTTTGGGTGCCGCTGCGGCTCCCTGTCCGGAAGCTTTCGAAGTTTGCGCGGCAGGCGTGAGTAACGATCTGCGGATTGGCGGGCGACGGTCCAGTTCCTTCTTCAGTTTCGAAACCCGCCGGAATTTCTCGGCCGCATTGCCGTAATCGGCTTCCAGCAATTGCTTTTCCTGAATCGCCGCGACGTGTTCCACCGTCACTTCGACTCCGTCGACCGTCGTGAGAATCGTTCCGCCCATCTCTTCCAGGGCTTGTCCGAAAGTTTTGATCTCTTTCAGAGCCTTCAGAAAGAGGTCGTCGAAAGCCTTTCCGAAGCCCGCGTTATAGGCCGCAACGGTCGCGAGCACTCCCGGATGGTAGAAGGAGGAATCCAGCCACTGCTTGAGTTCCCGCACCCGGCCGATCATGCCGGACTCAATCAGGCCATTGAAATCGCGGAATCGCGACACCTCTTGCAGAAACGGATCAAAGCGGCGGAGCAACTGGACGTGTTCTTCGGGTAGGGATGGCACGTCGCTATCCGCGAGAATTTCGATCAGCGCGATTTCGAACGGCGACAGCGGCAGAGCGCCATCAAGTCCGTAGCCGCTCTGCTCCCACTGTCCGGGAACGCGCGGATGGCGGTAAAGAAAAGTCGCAATCAGATCGGTTTTGTCGCGGTTGATATCCGTTGCCTCGCGGCGACGTACGAAATAGCGCAGCAGCGCTTCGGCAACTTCTGAGTCTGTATCGGGAGTCAGGGCCTGGCGAAGCATGGCCGGCGTGATCGCCATGTCCAGCAGGTGCAGCCAGCGGTACATCCGCGAGAGAGTATTGGGCAATTCGCGGTCGGTATGGCGTAAAGCGTCCTCATCGAGGCCGCTGGGTATCGGCACTTCGCCGCCAAGCGTATCCCGCAAGAGTTTCTGGTAGAAACCCTGGACCGTCGCCAAAATGGCTAGTTCAAACCGAAGATCTTCGGCCAAAAAGTGCTCCCGACACTGCGTGCGCTGGATAAAACTTTACTCACGTTCAAGTAAAGCGAAAAGGTTACCAACGGTGCAAGTTACCTCCGGTTTGGACTTTTGCAGGGGCTTGAAGCAGCGGAATTCCGGAAGTACATGAACTTCTGGAGCAGCGAGCAATGAGCAGTGAGCGATGAGCTAGACCGATGAATCCTAGAAAACAACGGTCTTATTGCCGTATACGAGCACCCGGTTTTCTACGTGCGAGCGCACGGCGCGAGAGAGCACCACTTTTTCGAGATCACGGCCTTTGCGGATGAGATCTTCGACCGTGTCGCGATGGGAGACACGGACTACGTCTTGCTCGATGATGGGCCCATCGTCGAGGACTTCAGTCACGTAGTGACTGGTCGCACCAATAAGCTTTACGCCGCGCGCGAAGGCTTGATGATACGGTCGTGCGCCCACGAAGGCTGGAAGAAATGAGTGGTGAATATTGATGATCCGCTGCGAATAGCGGTTCACGAAGTCGTTTGACAGAATCTGCATGTAGCGGGCGAGCACCATGAAATCGGGCTTGTGCTGGTCGATCAGATTCTGAACTTCGGCTTCGGCAGCCTGTTTGTTTTCCTTGGTGATCGAAATAACGGCGTAGGGAATTCGATAAAAGTCGGCGATCGACTGGTTATCTGGATGGTTGGAGATGATCAGGGGAATGTCGCAGGCGAGTTCTCCGCTCTGATGGCGGTAGAGCAGGTCGACGAGGCAGTGATCATATTTAGAAACGAAAATGATCATGCGCGGCCGCTGTGAAGATTGGGCAAGACGCCACGTCATCCGGAACTTCTGCGCGATGGGTGCGAATTGCGTGGCGAACTCGGCGAGCGGAACGTCGAAGTCTTTGGGATCGAACTCGACGCGCATCAGAAAGAGCCCGGATTCTTCGTCCGCGTGCTCATCGGCATGCAAGATGTTGCCGCCATGGCGGAAAACAAAGTCGGCGATGGTCGCGACTTCACCCTTGGCATCGGGGCAACTGACGAGGAGGATGGCAGAATTCTTCATTGAAGAAGATAACCATTAAGGAAGATAACCACAAAGGACACAAAGGACCACGAAGGCTGGTGATGTGTCCTTTGTGTACCTTCGTGCCCTTCGTGGTTAATTGGCTTTCAATGCCTTCATGATATCTCTCGCTGCATTAGCGCCCGATCCACCCGTCAACCCTGCGCCTGGATGTGTACCGCTTCCGCACAAATACAAATTCTCGATCGGGGTGCGGTAACGCGCCCAGTCCAGCAGGGGACGCATGGTGAAGAACTGATCGAGCGCTAGTTCGCCGTGAAAGATCTGTCCTCCGGTGAGGCCGTATTTTTCTTCGAGATCATGCGGCGTGATGATCTTGTGGGTCAGGATCAATTCCGGCAGGTTCGGAGCATACTCCGCGAGCGTCTTGACGACCGTTTGTCCGAGTGCGTTGCGTTGTTGGTCCCAGTCACCCTTCAGCTTATACGGCGCGTATTGCATGTAGACGGACATCACATGCCTTCCTTCTGGCGCAAGGGTGGGATCGGTTAAGGAGGGAATCGTCACCTCCAGATACGGCCGGCGCGAGAAATTGCCGTATTTCGATTCGTCGAATGCTCGCTCGAGATAGTCGATCTCGTTGCCGATGTGGATGCGTCCACGCAAAGCTGACGAGTCGCCGTTCTTCAGTGCGGTGAACTTGGGCAATCCCGAGAGCGCCAGGTTCACCTTCGCTACGGTTCCGTTGGCTCGATAGTTCTGCAGCCGCTGCACAAAATCCGGAGAGAGATGGACCGGATCGGTCAGCTTGAGCAGCGTGCGCTTCGGGTCAGCATTCGAAATGACTGCCTTGGCGTGGATTTCTTCTCCGGTGGAAAGCAGCACACCCGTAGCCGCGTTGTTCTGCACGCGAATTTCGATGACCTCGGCTCCGGTGCGGACTTCGGCGCCGGCAGATTTGGCGGCCGCAGTCATCGCCTGTGTGACTGCGCCCATTCCGCCCGCTGCGAAATAGGCAGACCCAGCGGGGAAGTGATCACCGGCAGCTCGAATCAACAGAACCAACGCGCTTCCCGCCGACCACGGACCGAGGAACGTCCCAAAAATACCCCGAGCCGCGATGACGGCACGCAGCAGTTCGGTCTCGAAATACTCTGCGGCGAGATCCGCGACGGCCATCGGTCCCCAGCGCAGCAGGCGGAACATATCTTTCTTACCCAGCTTGCGGATCGCGCGGCCGGTCTTGAGCATGCTCCACAAATCGCCACGGCTCGGGTTATCGATGTCCGGAGGAGTGGTCGCCAGCGCCTCGGCAATGACCTTGCTGATCTTCGATAGTGACTGCTGGAACTCGGGATATTTCGCAGCATCCTTTTGCGAGAATGCCGCAATTTCGTTGGCCGAACGGTCAGCGTCCTGGTACAGCGACAGCGCTCGTCCATCGGGGGAGAGGGCGGTGACGCAGATGTCAGGAGTAATGAAAACGACCCCGTGCTTCTCCAGTTCCATGTCGCGGACAATGTCAGGCCGGATCGGCCCTGCGGTGTGCGCGAGGGTCGAGCAGCGGAAGCCCGGGTGAAACTCGTCCGTCACGGCGGCACCGCCGACCTGTGCGTTGCGTTCAAGGACGAGCGGCTTGTATCCCGCCTTTGCCAGGTAAAACGCCGTCACCAGGCCGTTGTGACCACCACCGATGATTACGATGTCTCTGTTATCCGCCATAGATTTCAGTTCTCAATGACGCAGTCGCCTGCGTCGGCAAAATCCTCAACCGCGAAGAACGCAAAGAAAATCGGCAGAGGACGCGAAAAAAACCTACGCTGCTCCCTTGATATCTTTCAGAATTTCCAGGGCAGCCAGACGACCGTTCGCGCCCATGATGCCGCCGCCTGGATGCGTAGCCGAACCGCACATGTAAAGGTTCTTGATCGGCGTGCGGTACTGCGCCCATCCCGGCACCGGCCGCAGGAAGAAGAGTTGCTCGAGCGAGAGCTCTCCCTGGAAGATGTTGCCCTCGCTCAATCCCCACTCGCGTTCGAGATCGAGCGGTGTGACCACCTGCTTCTGGATGATGATGTCTTTCAGATTCGGCGCGTACTCGGAAATCGTATCGACAACCGTATTCCCGAACGCTTCTTTCTCGGTATCCCAGTTGAGGCCCGGCGCCAGCTTGTACGGCGCGTATTGCACGAAACATGACAGCACGTGTTTGCCGGGAGGTGCAACGGACGGATCCGTCAGCGACGGAATGACCATGTCGATATAGGGCCGCTTCGAAAAATGTCCGTATTTTGCGTCGTCGTATGCCCTTTCCATGTACTCGACAGCTGGCGAGATCGAGATTGCACCGCGCAAGTGAGCGCCGGGACCGGGCATGCACTTGAAGTTCGGGAGCGCGTCAAGCGCCATGTTCACTTTGCCCGACGATCCACGGAACTTGTAGCGATTCACTTCTTCGAGGAAGTCTCCGGGAAGATGTTGGGCTTCGATGAAACGCGTAAAAGTCAAGCGCGGATCAACGCTCGAAGAGATCACATCGGCATAGACCTCATCCCCGTTGGCGAGAACCACGCCTTTCGCCTTGCCATTCTTGACGATGATCTGCGAGATGCCCGATTGCGTGCGGATCTCGACTCCAGCCTCACGCGCTGCGTCCGCAATTGCGTTCGAAATTGCGCCCGTACCGCCGCGAGCGAATCCCCAGGCGCGGAATGCGCCGTCGATTTCCCCCATGTAGTGATGCAGGAGAACGTAAGCCGTTCCCGGAGAGCGCACTCCAAGAAAAGTACCGATGATGCCGGAAGCCGACATCGTGGCTTTCAAAACGTCGGTCTCGAACCATTGGTCGAGGAAATCAATGGCGCTCATGGTCATCAACTGAACCTGGTTGTACTTGTCGTAGCTCGACATGCCCTGGAAGCGGCGTCCGATGAAGAGGAGCTTCATCAGTTCGCGAGGATTCAGCGTGGTCGGATCGGGCGGCACCATGCTCAGGATGGGTTTGACGAAGCGACACATGGCCTGCATCGCCTTGCCGAATTCGTCGTAAGCCTCGGCATCGAGCCGCGAGTGGCGGGCGATTTCACGATGCGTCTTGCCATGGTCGTTGACGCGCCAGAGATAGTCGCCGCTGGGCATCGGAGTGAATGTTCCGTCGAGAGGAAGAATCTCCAGCCCGTGACGAGGAAGATCGAGGTCACGAATGATTTCCGGCCGCAGCAGCGAGACCACATAGGAGCACACCGAGAACTTGAATCCCGGAACAATCTCTTCGGTGCAGGCGGCACCGCCGAGCACGTGCCGTCGCTCGAGAACGAGAACTTTCTTGCCGGCGCGGGCAAGATAAGCGGAGTTGACCAAACCGTTATGGCCACCGCCGATGACGATCACATCGTATTTATTGGAACCAGCCATTCGCTTGTTAGCTCCTAGCCGCTAGCTACTCGCTGCCAGCTTGATGCTGAGTTTTCGGGAAAAGCCATGATACTCGCGCAGGGGAAATCGCGCGAAACGATCAGAGACCGCTGGGCAGGACTGTCCAGCTTCTGAGAAGACTGCACAAGATGGGAAGAATAGCGCGCATGAGTGACTCGAAGTTGAATCGGTATTCTAGCCGGAAGGTGGCATTTTGTCTGCATCATCGCCAGAATTCTTAACCGAGAAGGCGTCATCCCGAAGGGCCGCGTTTTCTCCAGCGGCCCGAGGGATCTCTGTTAGACAGAATCCGTCGGGTTTATAAACGTTCTGCCAATCGCGTGCCAAGTCCTGCCACCCTGGGTTCATCGATTGGATCAAGGCAATTTTCTTGCTGCGTCGCCAGCCCTTAATTTCTTTTTCTCGGGCGATCGCCGCATCAGGATAGAAAAAGCACTCGTAGTAAACAAGTTGCGTCAGGTTATAACGACTGGTGAAGCCCGGGACGGTCTTGTTCTTGTGCTGCCAGACACGACGGCGCAGGTCACCGGTGATGCCGACGTAAAGTGTTGCTCCTTTTGGACCGTTGGTCACGATGTAAACAAAGAATTGCTTTGATGGCCACATGCTGCTGTTGTAGCTCTTTCCTTCGTTATTTGTCTGTGACGAATGAACATCGGGCCTGTGGATCTGGGAGATCCCTCGCTCCGCCTGAAAGGCGGCTACGCTCGGGATGACGTCGCAAGGTCCTGTGTTGGCATGACCCGAGGTGTGGAGCAGTCCAGGGCATGGGATATAATCCCGCTTCAGTCATCATCACTGAGGGACCACCTTGCCCATCGGAACTGCGTTTCACGAGAGAACGTTGCCCCTTTGCCACAGCTTGAACTACCGCGAGTGGTCGGGATACTACACGGTCAGCGTTTATGAAGTGCACCATGAGCACGAGTACAACGCGATCCGCAACGCCTGTGCCCTGATCGATATCTCGCCGCTCTACAAGTACTTGATCACCGGCAAAGACGCGACGCGGCTTGTGAACCGCGTGATCACCCGCGACATCAATAAGGTGAAAGTGGGGCAGGTGATCTATTGCTGCTGGTGCGATGAAGAGGGCAAGGTCATCGATGATGGCACGATTTCGCGATTGGAGGAAAACGTCTATCGCTGGACGGCCGCCGATCCTAGCCTGCGCTGGTTCCGGCAAAACGGGCTGAACATGAACGTGCAGATCGAAGACATCTCTGAAAAAGTGGCGGCACTCGCACTGCAGGGCCCGACGTCCGCTAAGTTGCTGAAGTCCGTCGCTGAGGCGGATATCGCCAATCTCAAATATTTCCGTGTAACGCGCGGCAAGATCGCCGGAATTTCCGTCGACATCTCCCGTACCGGCTACACCGGTGACCTGGGGTACGAAATATGGATCCCATGGAAAGACGCCGTGAAGGTTTGGGATGCACTTGCCGAGAAAGGCAAGCAATTCGATCTACATGCGGCCGGCATGCTGGCTCTGGATGTTGCTCGCGTAGAAGCCGGTCTGCTGCTGATCGAAGTGGATTACATCAGCTCGAAGAAGGCAATGATTGCATCGCAGAAATATTCTCCGTACGAACTGGGCTTCGCCAAGATGGTCCATCTCGAGAAAGAGAACTTCATCGGCAAACGGGCGCTCGAACGCGACGCGAAGAAAGGGGTTCCGCGGCAGCTGGCTGGCTTGGAAGTTGATTGGACGGACGTCGAGCGTCTGTACGAACGCTACGGCCTAACTCCGGCGGCCCCGGCGCAGGCATCCCGTGTTGCGGTCCCGGTCTATTCCAGCGACAAGCAGGTCGGCAAGGCGACGACCACCACATGGTCTCCGACGCTGAAGAAGATGATTGCGCTCGCCAGTCTCGAAACGGAGTACTCGAAGCCGGGCACGTCGCTGCAGATGGAGATCACGATTGAGGCGATCCGGCTGAAAACGAACGTGAAGGTAACGACGCTGCCGTTCTTCAACCCGCCGAGGAAGACCGCCACTCCGGTTTAGGTTCGTTGTGCGCGGCGTCGTCCCGAGACATAGATCCAGGCGCCAATCAAGAGCAGTGCGCCGCATCCGCCGACGACCTTGAAGACAGCGAGCGGCTTGTTTGGCTCATCTGGTTGCGGAATCAGGGAGAGCGCAATCGTCAACGTCGTGGTGCAAAGTCCGAGAGCAGCCACAAGTTTCGCCATGACGCTTCCTCCTGGCACGCGGATTACGCCTGGTCCCGCAGGTTTGCCTTGCAGCTTGATCATCGCTGCGAACAGGTACAAGTACGGGATGAAATAGGTGATCACTCCCATGCTCACCAGCACGTCATAAGCTCCCTTCACACTGGTGCCCGCCTGGCCCAGGAAGATAAACACCACTCCCAGTACGAATTGCGTGAGAAGCGCAACCCATGGTGTTTTCCATCTTGGGTGCAGGTGTCCGAATGCAGGTGGAAGGAAACGATCGAGACCAGCGACGAAGGGAAGTCGAGCCACTGCGGCCAGATAGGCTCCGGCAGCTCCGATATTGCTCAGTGCAATCAGAAATGCCGCGAGCGGCAGCACTCCGGGGAATCCAACGCGATTTGCGGTCGCAGAGACAGCCTGCACCAGGCCTTGCAGGCTGTTGACCTGCGTTGATGGAAGCGCGAGCAACACGCACACGGTTCCGAGAATGTAGCAAACGGTCACGGTCACGCCTGCGAAAAGCAGCGCAATGGGAATGGTGCGGCGGGCATTCTTGATCTCTTCTCCCATAAACGATGCGGTTTCGCATCCGCCGAATGCAAACGTTAGCACCGACCAGAAGATGATGTCGTTGAAGTGCGTGCTCGGAGTCATCGAGCGGATTGTGAAGGGCGTGGCGGATCCGAAACGATGCCAGGCGATCAGGCCCATCACGATGACAATGCCGACTGGGATCCACATGGCGAGCGCGCCAACGTTATGCAGCCACTTTCCGACATCCAGCCCGACAATGTTTAAGAGTGTTGCAGCACTCAGCGTCAGCAATGCAAACACGATATAAAACGTTGCATTGCCCGAGAGATGCTGCCACCGGGCTTGCCGCATGAACAAGATATTGCTCGCGGCGAAATAGAGCACGGCAGGGAAGTAGGGCAGATTGCTTGTCCAGTAGGTCCAGGCGGACATGAAGCCGGAGAAGTCGCCGAACGCGCGCTTGCTCCAGACGTAAAGTCCGCCTTCATTCGGATAGCGGGAAGAAAGCTCTAGAACCGAGAGTGCCAGGGGTGTGTAAAAGCAGAACCATGCGCCCACCCAGATCACAACCGAACTCGGCCCCGCCGCTGCAGCCGTGGCAATCCAGCGCAGGCTGATTCCGGTTATGACATAAAAGAGCAGCAGATCGCGAAATCCCATGACCTGCCGCGGTCGATTCGGATCTGCGACTTCCGCAATGGAAACGCCGGGTGAGAGAAAACCGATGTTTTCGGATGGCTCCAACTTCTGCTCGGGCAAGGGCGTGTTCCAGGGTCAGTGTGTGGGATGTAAGAACGCCCACTTTGCGCGGACCGTGCCGCAAGTGGGATACCGCAAGAGGAATAACACTGAAGGCTGCGGGCGGCAAGAGAAATGCTGTCACTCCGGATTTCGTGCCCCCAGCTTTTGCCGCATTGTTTCTTCGTCGGCGCCGCCCTCGCGCAGAAGTTTGGCAGCAAAAGAGTCGCCGACGCCCAAAATGCCCAGGAAAAGATGTTCTGTGCCAATGTATTTGTGCCCAAGCCCGTCGGCTTCTTCCTGGGCATGCTTCAAGGCGTCCTGAGCCGATTGGCTGAGAGGAAGATCGACATTGGTCGCGATGGAAGGCAGATGAAGTGTATGAGCGTCAATGCGGTTCTTGACCTCATCGGCTGTGAGACCGGGAGCCCATGCCAGGATGCCTTTTGCCGCATGGAGAAGTCCGAGCAGCAGATGTTCCGTGTCGATCTCGTGCGATCCACATTGACCCGCTTCAAGGCGCGCGAAGAAGAGTACTCGCTTCGCTTTGTCGGTGAACCGATCCAACATCGGGTTACTCCACAGCAGCCGTCCTTCGATTGCTGCGCTTCCAATATAGGTATCCTGGCACGCCGATGAGCACGATGGCCGTTCCCCAGAACGCCTCGCTCGGGCGTGTGATGATCGTGTTCAGCGTCCAGGCCGAGCCAATGACTACATAGATGGCGGGCAGCCAAGGATAGCCGGTGCAGCGATAAGGCCGTGGAATCTCCGGCCTTTTCCAGCGCAGCCAAAACAGGGCAATCACGGTGAGCGTATATGAGAGCACCATTCCGTAGATCACATACGTATAAAGCTGGTCGTAGCGCCCGCTTAATGTGAGCAGTGCGGCCCAGATGCCTTGGCCGATCAGGCTGAAAGCCGGTGTTCGCCAGCGAGGATGAATCTCTGCCATGCGTTTAAAGAAGGCTCCGTCTTGTGCCATCGCCATGTAGACGCGCGCACCGGAGAGGGTGCAAGTGGCGGCGCCACTGAAACACGAGACGGCGATCATCAGCGACAACCAAACAGCAGCGCGTGGCGAAAATAACGCAGCAGCCGCAGCGTGCGCGATGGTTTCGTGCGTGGCAATCTCTTTCAGGGGCAGCGCGTACATGTAGGTCAAGTTCATCGCGATGTAGATTGCGCCCACCGCAAGGACGCCCAACACCATCGCGCGGGGGACATTCTTGCGCGGCTCTTTCACTTCGCCGGCGACCCATGTGATGTAGACCCATCCGTCATAGGCCCAGAAAACGGCGATCAAGCCGACGCCCAGAGCAGAAATCAGTTGGGTCGGACTTAGGCCCAGGCTCAGCGGAACTCCGTGCGGCTGGAAATTCGACCAGCTGCCCTTGCCGATCACAAAACCAAGGCAAACAAAAGCTGCCATCGCGGTGAATTTCGTCCAGGTGGAGACATTCTGCAGAAGCGCTCCCCAGCGGAGTCCCACCACGTTCACAAACGTGAGAATCGCGATCAGGAGGAGCCCAAAAAGATGAGCCCGGGTAAAAGCCATCCCGAAAATCGTGAACAGAACGTGGGCTTCGGAGACGACCGGCACGACTTGTCCCACATAAGCGGCTGCGGCGACCGACAAGGCGGCAATGGTGCCACCATTCGCCACGCTGAACAGCATCCAGCCATACAGGAACGCGATCAGGTCACCATAAGCTTCGCGCAGGTAGATGTATTGGCCGCCGGAGTCCGGGAACATCGAGCCCAACTCAGCGAACGCGAAGCAGGCGCAGAGCGAAATCAGCGCTCCGAGAACCCACACCAGCAGAAAGAGAGCGGGTTGGGGTAGAGGCGTGGCGATATCTTTCGCGGTCAGGAAAATGGAAGATCCGATGATTCCGCTGACCAGGAGCAATACCGAATCGAGCAATGTCAGCCCACGGACAAGAGTCGGCTTGTCATCCGAGGTGTTCACTTCTGGGCTGATGGTGGAAGGTGATAAGACGGGGCCAGGTTCCATTTATCCAATTCCGAGTTCATCGGGCGATTCAAGCGGCGTACCGCATTTGCGGCAAATGACGGCGGAGCAGTCACCGCAGGTCAGGGGATCGTTCACCTCTTCGGCGCAGTTGGGGCAGTAGAGAGGACCGGGGCCGGGCTTTGGGGATGGGTCTTGAGGACGCGTTGCCATTCGCTGAGAAACTGTAGCACAGTGCGACGAGGGGCGACTTCAGCGACCTGCTCCAAAATGCGGAGACATCCAGTTCGTGTTAAAAGTGAAGATTGCGAGATCTCTATGACCGAAAAGCCTGAAACTCCTGACCAGAAGCTGCAACACGAATTTAACCGCTGGGCCGTGGCCGGCGAAGGCGAGAAGATGCGGAATCATCATCTCGATATCACCGAAAAGACCCTTCGCCTGATGGATCTGCGCGCCGGCGAGCGTGTGCTCGATCTCGGTTGCGGTTCAGGCTGGGCTACGCGCCTCTTAGCTCGTCTCGTCGGCGATGGCCCTGAGGGCTTTGGGCAGGTTGTCGGCCTCGACGTCTCCGATGAGATGATCCGGCAGGCGCGCCAGGATACGAAGGATTTTGACAACATTCTCTACGTTTGGGGCTCGGCGCAGCAGATTCCCTGGGAAGAGAATTACTTCGACAAGGTGCTTTCGGTGGAATCTTTTTACTACTACCCGGACCAGGATCACGCGCTGAAGGAGCTCTTTCGAGTGATGGCTCCCAAGGGCAGGCTGTTTATCCTGATCAATCTGTACAAAGACAACCAGTACTCACTGCAATGGGTCGACAAGCTGAAGGTTCCGGTGCACGTACGTTCGGCGGCAGAGTACGTTCAGCTTCTGGAAAGACACGCGTTCGAGGATGTTGAGTCCCGGCGCGTCCCGGACGATACACCGACTCCCGAGGACTACAAGACCAAGTCATTCCATAGTTTGGACGACTTGAAGGCGTTCAAGCGGGAGGGTGCTCTGCTCTTAATGGCATCGAAACCAGACCTGCGCACGCCTGCACCGGGATACACAATCTACTAGAAGTGTTTTGGTGTTACGTGCAAAAGAAAAGGGCCGGCGAGTCGCCGGCCCGACAGCCGCCAAGACGGCGGCGTTACAGGTCAAATACTGTCGTCGTCGCCATCATCGTCGTGATGGTTGCGATCCTTTACGGGACTCATAGCACGGCCATCCTGCGCGTGCTTAATCTCGATCCGGCCGTTCACGGTGTTCAGCTTGATATGGCTTCCCCCACTGCCCAAGTCCCCTCGCAGGCTTTGTCCAACCATTTGATGACGGTTCACGTGCAGCCCGAAATCGTTGTTGATGCCGCCTGAGACCGTGGAAGCGTCCAGTGCCGCATTGGAATCCGAGGGAATCGTCAGTTCCATCCCACCATTCACGGAGCTCAGGTCTATGTCTTTGTTGTTGAGCTGGTTGAAACGTGCGTCCAGACGTCCGTTGACAGTCGACAGTTTCGCGCGGCCGGAGAGATCCCGCGCCTCCAGCTTTCCGTTGATACAAGACGCACGCACTTCACCGCTCATGCCGGTAACATCGAATGCGCCGTTGATCAGCTTGATCTCGTCGAGGGAGGCCGTGCGCGGAACGGTCAATGTGTATTCCACGGATGCCGGATTGTCGTGGTGTCCCCATCCGTTGTGGTCGGGGTACTTCGTCCGGATCGAAACATAGTCCTTGCCGGAGTTGATCTCGATTTTGGCCTCATCCAGCTTTTCTTTGGTGTCGGCGTACTTCACGGCGTCGACCTTGACCTCGTTCCGGTCCCAGCTGGAGATGTGGACATCTCCGTTAATGTTGTCGAGCTCGACGCGGCCATCGGGGGAGATGGCGTAGGTCTGATGAAACTCCTCGGTCATTGCCCCCCGGTGGTCGGAGGCGTGTGCTGCCAAGGCAAAGGTCAAAAGGGCGCAAAGTGTGCCGAGGGTGGCTCCCAGCCACGCGGCAGATCTAGGATGACGCTTCATATTCCCTCCGTTTCAATGCTTTAGACGAGGCTGCCGGTAATTCGTGAGACAAGAATCAAACAAATTGTAATACCGCCTTGTTTTGTCTCGAAAACAGTTACCTCGGTGACGTTCCCTCGGTTTCTCCCGTCGACGAGAATTTGCACAACAGTCCGCGCCTGGGGTTCAGATTGCCTTATCTGTATAAAGACTTGCTACAGTTCGTGCGAAGAATTCTCTCGTCGCCCGGAACAATCGTCTTTTTTATTGTGCTGCTGCTCACCTGCTGCGGTCTATCCCAGACTGTCGAGACCGACAAGCCAATCCCCGTTCTGAGTGGCAGTTTTGGGTCGTTCAGCTTCGTAACGGCCGGACACAATGTACTCGACAATCAAATCAATCCGGTGCTCCTCGTGCCCTTGGGCGACCGTTGGCTAATCGAGTCAAGGGCTGAGTTCGAAGGACAGTTTCAGCGGCCGCCGGGGGGCGGACCTTACGGCGGTCCCATCGACAAGCACGTCGACTACGCACAGATTGATTACATCGCGAATCGGTATATCACTGTGACCGCCGGCCGTTTTTTGACGCCGTTCGGAATATTTAACGAACGTCTTTACCCAGTTTGGATTCGCTTCCTGCAGCCAGATCCTCTGACCCTTCCGATCCGCACGGCTCCCAGTGACGGGGTGATGTTCCGTGGAGGCTTCTCCGTTAACCCCAACGCCAACATGAACTATGCGTTGTATGTTTCAGCGACGAGCATCGGCATCGACAGCGTCGATTCCGAGCGGCACGCCGGTGGACGTCTGGGCGTGTTCTTGCCAGGTCCGCGCCTCGAAGTTGGAGGATCTTTTCAGAGGACCCTCCAGGATTTCCGCAAGAATGCCTTCGGTTTCCACATGGGATGGCAGCCGACGAAGTTTCCGTTGAGCGTACGCGCTGAATACGCCAATGCTTTTGAAGGCAGTGGCTATTGGGCTGAAGCAGCCTACCGCCTGAGCCAAGTGCATCTCTGGAATAAAGCAATGCGGCGAACGGAACTGGTCGGCCGCGGTCAGCAGTTCTTTGTCGGCCAAATCGGGGCCGGCGCTGAGGACGCTCTAGGTCTTCCTTCCGCCAATACGCGCGAGGCTGACTTCGGAATCAATTATTTCCTTCACGACGGCTTGAAGGGGATCGCCAGTTATGGCCGGCAATTCAGCTCGGAGGGTAACTTCAATCAGTGGAGCTTTGGCGTGGCTTATCGATTCCTCATTCCCCTTGGTCGTGTAAGCAGCCCAACGGAGGCGCAATGAAGGCCAGAGTTCTAGCTGCATTTCTGTTTTGCATGCTCGCGCCGGTGTCTTTTCTGTTTGCTGGATCAAACCCTTCCGGCAAAGAATCTGCGCCCGCGCCGGTCGTAAAAGGCGGAGATGAGGAATACATGCGAATCGAGGGCGAGAAGCGGTTCCGGGCAAATTGCGGCCGCTGTCACGCCGCCCCGCAAAAGTTTCCTCCCCGCATGATGGCCACAGTCCTTCGCCACATGCGCGTGCGCGCAACCATTACGGACGAAGACCGACGGCTGGTTCTGTTCTATATGACTCAGTGAAACTGCACAAGAGATTCCAACAATGGTGTTGTAGCAACGTGATTCTGTCACCCTAACAGCAACGTGAAAGTGTCACCCTGGCGGAGCGAGGGTGTGTTGAAGTTTGGTCTCGCCATAGTAGAGCGAGATACGGCCGTCGAGAGCGTGATAGAGGTTTACCTTGGCA
>DASYZA010000189.1:0-8551 GCA_035946775.1 Candidatus Sulfotelmatobacter sp.
CTGTTCGGCGACAATTAGACTTCCTGGCCGCATTGACTCGCGACTTCTGCTACCGGCGCCAAAACATTGCCTCATAAAAATGTTACCCGTCAAGTTTCGACATGACGGGAGACAGAATCGGGAGGCAACTGAGTTTGGCAACCAGACGAGAATTGATCCAGGCGATTGCAGGGCGTTATCATGCCGGCACGCGATCCGAGAAGAAGAAGATCCTCGACGAGTTCGTTGAGGTGACCGGCTATCACCGGAAGCACGCCATCCGGGCGCTAAAGCGGATCAGCGGGAACGACGCGGCGCCAGTACCGCGATCACGAGTTTACGACCAAGCAGTCAGGGATGCCCTGACGATCCTCTGGGAAGCAGCGGATAGGATCTGCGGCAAGCGGCTGAAGGAAGCCATTCCTACGTTTCTAAATGCGATGGAACGACACGGGCACTTGCAACTGGAGGCAGAAGTGCGGCGCCGCCTCCTCGCCATGAGCGCCGCCACTATGGACCGGCTCTTAAAGCCAGTTCGGGATGCTGGAAGGAAAGGGCGCCGGCGATCAGGAATCAGCACCGCTCTGCGCAGAAGCATCACCGTGCGCACGTTCAATGATTGGAATGATCCGGCCCCGGGCTTCTTCGAGATGGATATGGTGGCACATTGCGGCAAGTCCGTCGCCGGTAGCCACGCTCATAGCTTGGTCCTGACCGATATCGCATCCGGCTGGACTGAAGCCGCGGCTATGGTGGTGCGGGAGCAGACGCTGGTCACCGTGACCGTTGAAGAGGTCCGAGCGAAGCTGCCGTTCCCGATGCTCGGCCTGGACGTGGATAACGATAGTGCCTTCATCAACGAAACTGTTGTGGAGTACTGCAAGGAAAAGAACATCGAGCTGACCAGATCTCGCGCCTACAAGAAGAACGACCAGGCATGGATCGAACAGAAGAACGGTTCGGTAGTACGACGCCTGGTGGGGTACGGACGACTCGAGGGCGTGGCGGCCGCGGCAGCGTTGGGTGACTTGCATGATGTCGCCCGCTTGTACGTGAACTTTTTTCAGCCGTCGTTCAAGCTGCAATCGAAGAGTCGTGATGGCGCGAAGGTCACGAAAAAGTATCACCTCCCAGCAACGCCGTACGAGCGCCTCCTCACGGACGAGAGAGTCACAAACGAGTGCAAAGAGCGACTCCGGCAGATCTTTGCCACTTTGGATCCGGTTCACCTCCTGAATCGAATCCGGCAGGCACAGCGCGACCTCGTCGGTCACGAGCAAAGCGCCGGAGAGCAGGTGGCTGCAACCGGCCAGGGGCTAAGTCGCTTCGTCGAGAGCTTATCGACGGCTTGGCGTGACGGAGAGGTGCGCCCAACGCACCGGAAGCATTCAACTGGACCGCGAAGCTGGCGCACTCGTGTGGATCCGTTTCACAGTGCTTGGCCGCTGATCGAACAGTGGCTCGATGACCAGCCAGATACGACCGCAAAAGAACTATTTCAACGCCTTCAATCCCAAATGTCACAGGCATTCCAGCCCGGGCAGCTTCGTACATTGCAGCGTCGCGTGAAGCACTGGCGCACCGCAATCGCCCGCCGGTTGGTGCTTGGCGCGGACACCGAAGCCGAGCCAACTGCAGCTCCAGCCGCGCCGCAAGCCACGGGCGAAGGCTCGTCCGCAATGCCAGTCGGAGCGAGCACTGCAGAATGAGAGCTGTGGAAATGCCGGTGCTGTGGAAAGCGTGGAAAGCCAAAAGCAGGCTTCCCACGCTTTCCACGAGCCCCTTGGAAATCTCGCCAAAAGCCGGCGAGATTCCCCCATTCCCACAGCTCCGACGACGATCCCTCTCTCAAAACCAAAACACACCAGCGGGCGGGCTATCGCCCCCCGCCCGCGGCGGCGCTCTGCGCCGCCTCAGACCGCCACCGACATCTACCAATCCGGTAACATTTCTTGGTGAGGCAACACGATAGGGAAAAATAATTGTCGTTAACCGGAAAAAGTAGTTGACGGAGCGCCGGGATAAACCGGCATGGAGTAGAGGATGAAAGAGCCTTACGAGAAAGGAATAGCGAACCACTCGGCCCCGAGTTTTGCACCAGGCATCGCGAGGTGCGTGGCGAAGCGTAAACAGGGGCACAGTCGGGCTGGGTATCGAGCTTCGAAAAATTGCAATTGGGACGCCGACGCTGTCGTCAAAGCGGAAGGCAACATGGCCAGGAGCGATATCGCGAGCTTCGGGCCGGTCCTGCGTAGTCGTAGACCCCATGCACGTCTGGAAACCCCATGCACGAGAACCGGGAGACCTCGGAGATGCCTGAAGTGGCACTCTGCGACAGGCCGGTGGGAAAAGGCAATAGCCGCACGCCCCACGTGTACGTCTTCGAGGAGTCGGACAGCGGAGCAGTACCGATGAATCATTCGAACAAAGATGGGAAACCATTGGCGGAGAGTGAGGAGGGAAGGCCGCTGGTCAAGGAGAACACTCATCGATCCAGCACGCACTCGACACAGAGCGAGGTTCGCGTATCCCAGGGGTTGGCGGGTGTGCGTAAAGCAGCAAAGGAGAGGAAGGACTTGAAGTTCACCGCCCTGTTCCACCATCTGACAGTCGGGCTACTTCGGGAAGGCTTCTACGCCCTGAAGCGCAGAGCCGCGCCTGGAGTGGACGGCGTCACGTGGACGGAATACGAATCCGGTCTGGAAGGTCGGCTCGCTGATCTGCACAGTCGGGTTCACCGCGGCGCTTACCGAGCGCAGCCATCCAGGAGAGTGTATATCCCGAAGCCTGATGGTCGACAACGACCGTTGGGGGTCGCGGCGCTGGAGGACAAAATCGTCCAGCACGCTGTGGTCACAATTCTCAATCAGATTTACGAGGAGGATTTTCGGGGCTTTTCTTATGGTTTCCGACCAGGGCGCAGTCAGCATCAAGCGCTGGATGCGCTGTACGTCGCGATCACGCGGAAGAAGGTGAGCTATGTGCTGGATGCAGACATTCGAGGATTTTTCGACAACCTCGACAGAAGTTGGCTGCTAAAGTTTCTTCAGCACCGCGTTGCTGATCCCAGGATGCTCAGGTTGATCCAGAAATGGTTGGATGCCGGCATTTTGGAGGAAGGCGAATGGAAGAATACGGAGATGGGCACTCCGCAGGGTTCAGTGGTTTCGCCCCTGCTTGCGAACATCTATCTGCATTATGTATTCGACCTGTGGGTGGAAGCCTGGCGCAGGAAATGTGCGCGAGGTGATGTCGTTGTTGTCCGGTATGCGGATGATAATGTTCTCGGGTTTCAATTTCGAGCCGACGCAGACCGCTTCCTGAACGAGTTTCGGGAACGGCTGGGAAAGTTCGGGCTGGAACTGCACCCAGACAAAACGCGCCGGATTGAGTTCGGGCGATTTGCCGAACAAAACCGGAAACCGAGAGGAGAAGGGAACCCCGAAACGTTCGATTTCCTGGGATTCACGCACATCAGTGGGAGAGACAGGAACGGAGAATTTGCCCTAAAACGCCATACGATCAGCAAGCGAATGAGGGGGAAGCTGGCAGAAATCAAGCAGCAACTTCGTCAGCGTATGCATGAACCCGTGGCGGAAACCGGCAAGTGGCTTAAGTCGGTCGTGCAAGGCTACTTCAACTATCACGCGGTACCCGGTAACACTGATTGCCTCCGCGTATTCCGCTGGCGGGTGACTCGGCTGTGGCGACAGGTTTTGATACGTCGCGGGCAGCGAGGCTACCTCAACTGGGCGCGAATGCGAAGACTGGAGGGGCGATGGGTGCCGTGTCCACGAGTCTTACATCCTTATCCCAGTGTTCGTTTTAACGCTATTCATCCGAGATAGGAGCCTCATGCGGTAATGCCGCCCGTGGGGATCTGTGCGGGGGGTATCGGGCGACCGATATCCCTACCGCGACCCGGACATGGTCGCCCGCCGGTGACGGCTGACCCCGAACACATTGTGCGCCTTCGAGATGAAGGTGCCAGTTGGCGGGGGATCGCCCGAATTTTGGCGATTGGCAAAACGACAGCGGCACGACTCTACAACGCCCGTTATCTTCAACGGCAAGGTGTCCCAAAACCGCTGGGCTGAATTCTCCGGACAGTGTCGACCACACGGGAGCTGACAGGACGCGGGGGGTTGGCAGTGCAGCACGAGGGAGGCAGCAAAGAACTCTACCGAAGTAACTCCAGCGCCAACACGTACGCCAGCTTCGGAGGCACTGCGTTTGCGATCATCTCACAAAGCGCCGCCCTCGGCAGTGTCTCGTCGAATTGAAAGAAATCGGGAAGGAACTGGAGGCGTGCTGCCTCATGGGGCGTCAGCGTACGCTTCCGCTTCGGGTGCACAAAACGCCCCTGGCCCATGCAGGTGAACCCACTCGTAATCGTCTGAGCTGGTCGACCCCAGTACAGGCGCCCGTAGACCGATCTGTATGTGTGTTTCTTGAGGCGATGGCAGTCGGGTCGGCAGCTATCTGGCAGATCGTAGAGATTGAATCGGAAAAGGTACTCTATGCGTTCAAGGTTCTTGGCACTCATCAACGCCGGCTTGTCGAGAGCGCGGATCGGTTTCACGTCCAGCAGATCGGCTATCACCGAGCCCATGGACGGGGCGCGCCTCAGGTATCCCGCTAGGCAGTCCAACACGTTCAGGCTCTTCTCAAGTGACGCAACCAGGAGATGGCGTCGTCTCTTCTGAGCCACACCCAGCCTTGATACCTCTACAACAGCATGATCGAGATGATAGCCGCGTTCACGAAGGTGTTGAGCTGTCCTCTCAACCACGTCCCCTCGGTCGTGCAAGGCGGCAGGCACGTTCTCCACGACAATATGCTTTGGCCTGACAAGTTCGGCGAAGCGGGCGATGCGGTCATACAGGCCGTTCTTAGGGTCGTTCCGGCGGCTGTAATTATTCAGATCGCTGTGACCTTGGCATGGTGGCCCGGCAAGGGCCAAATCAACGCGACCAACTTCCTTGGCTAGTGCGACCTCCCCCGCCGTGGGTCTCGCCCCCAGAGGCGAATTCAGCAGTGAAGCGGCATCGGCCCTCTTGGTCCTTGCGCCGGGGAAATTCTGTGCGTACGTGTTTAGAGCGTGCTCGTTGTTGTCAACCGCGAGGGCAACTTCAAGTTGACGCCCAATCGCCCTGCATGCTTCCCAGACACCTAACGACATGGCACCGCAGCCGCTGAAGAGATCCGCAATCCGCACAGGGTCGCCAGACGGGTCGCAATCGGGCCATTTCTGTGATTTGAGAAAAGCAACGTCGGCCAAAATGGCGAGTTGGGCGGCGGTAAAGGCCCTACGCCGAAGTCCTTCGACCAGTGGAAACACGGTCGAATGACTCGAACCATTGCGCATCGTTATCACGCGCACAACGTGTGTTCCGTCTGAAGTCAAAGAGTATCTCTCTGGAGAAATCGCCTTTGTCTGAACCTGAACTAACGCCGAGTTGCCCCTGGCGACGGAATCTGAGCGACGCAAAGGCACTGCCTGCGGCCCACGAGCCAAAGAGGCCGTCAACAACCGACTCCGAGGAACCGGCCAATCCGCCTCTCGAGTCGCAGGACTTTCGCTTGCGATTTCAGCTCGCACTCCCAAACCGTCAATACTCTGAAACCTAGACGGCGGAGTCGGTGCACGTTCCGCCCGTCTCTGGCAATGTTGGCTGCGAACTTCGCCAGCCAGAATCCCTGGTTTCGGATCGGTGTTGTGGCGGCCGAACAGCCAGGATGTCTATGCCAAAAGCACCCGTGGACGAAAAGCACCCACTTCCTGCCAATGCTGTAAATATCAGGGGAGCCAGGAAGCCTTTTGCCGTTCGTTCTAAACCGGTAGCCTAAGTCGCGCAAGATCGCACGAACGGCCAATTCTGGCGCGGTGCCACGCTGCCGCACCTTCGACATTAAAGCAGCCCGGTCGGCGGTCGTTTGCAACCTCTTCATTGCCGGTAATTTGGGCAGATTCACGCCACACCCGCCACAGTTTATCATGAATATTCTCTTCTGCCGCATGCTGGCTGGCGGTCGTGGAACGGTATGCAGGCTATAAACTTCACCGTCGATTCCAGACTCCTCGCGGAGCTTGGCGAGCGCCTCGTCGGTAAGCCACACATCGCCCTAGCGGAACTGGTCAAAAACAGCTACGACGCCGATGCGACCGAAGTGGTGATTAAGTTTCGCGAAGATCGCATCGAGGTCACCGACAACGGTCACGGGATGGACTTCGACAGTTTCAAAGACTTCTGGATGCGAATCGGAACGACGCATAAGCAGAACGACCGTGTTTCCCGAAGGCTCAAACGTCCACTCACGGGCTCGAAAGGGGTAGGTCGGCTGGCCGTCCAGTTCCTGGCGAGAAAGCTGGGAATATACACGGCCTCGCAGGATTGCCCTAACCGCGAGCTTCGTGCGACTGTGGATTGGGCTAAGGCCGTGAGTGCGGGTGACCTGACAGAAGCCACGGCCGATTATGAGACAGCCGCACTTACAACTGCCTACCCCGGAGGAACTAACCACGGCACGCGAATCATCCTCACCGGCTTGAACCAAGAGTGGGACGCGAAAGCGATTGAGGGTCTTGCCAGAGAGATTTGGCGCCTTCAGCCGCCATTTCGTAGCAATCCCGAACTGACAAGCGACAGGCAAAGGGCCTTCGAGGTTAGGCTTGAAAGCGAGCAGGAGGAGGAGGTTAGAAAGTTCCAAGCGCAAATGAGCGCGATCTTGGATTTGTGGGAGGCGCGGCTCGCCGGGAAATTGGTCACGGGCGATGGCCGGGACCAGTCCAAGAAGGTCCGGCTGTCATTGGAATTCTCCGACCAGACACGTCTCACCCGCGAATACTCGGTCCCTAACTGCAAGGTTCAGGCCGCGGAGTTTGAGATTCGAGTCTTCCACTTACAGCACCGCCAAGCTCATGGCATAAGGGTGGAAGACGCGAGGGAATATCTCAAGATTTTTGGTGGCGTCCACGTCTATGACGCGGGATTTCACCTGCCCTACTATGGAGCTGACACGGACTGGCTTGGGATCGAAATGGATCACTCGCACCGTTTGTCCAGGTCTCGACTGCTGCCTGAGCGGCTTCAGGTATCCGGCGGAATGAGTTTTCTGCCCACGAATTCTCGGCTCTATGGTGTCGTTCACGTCGACACCTCACGGGAGCGCCAACTGAGCAGACGGGACCGCGAGCATTTGAACATCCAGGTTACGCGGGATCGACTGGTTGATAACGAATCCTTTCAAGGCTTGCAGAAACTGGTGCGCTATGCCCTGGACTTTTACGCGATGGAGGAGTCGAAGCGGGCGCTGCAAAGAGCCGAGATCGCCAAGGGTATTGCCGAGCAGACTTTTACTCGCGTCGAAGACGTCTTGGAGGCACACCGCTCCGAGATTGCGCCGCCGGTCTATGCAGTGCTGCGTAAGCACGTCAAGGAGGCGATTCGTGCGACCGAGGCCGAAAAAACAGCAACAATCCAACACGTCGGCCTTCTTGGTGCACTCGCTACCGCAGGTATTTCCGCCGTCGCGTACGAACACGAGTCGAGCAAGCAACTCCTGGTTCTGGAGGATATTGCCGCGCAAATGAAAGATATGCGGCTGCCAGGTGGAGCGGCAGCACGAGTTGGTGAACTTGCCCAGCGGCTACTCAGTTGGGTTCAGCGCGCCCGTTCGATGCGAGCCCTCTTCTCCCATGTCATGGACGAGGAGGACCGCCAACGCAGAGCGAGATACAAGGCGGGGCTGGTAATTGAGCAGATCAAAACGCAGATGGTGGTTCTGACGCGCGAAATCGATATCCAGACCGCTGAGATCGACCCAGCGCTCATGCTACCCGAAGGTACATTTGCCGAGTGGAGCGCCGTATTCCAAAATGTTTTCATTAATGCGGTAAATGCAACGCTCGACTCTCCAGTGAAAGTCATCGCAGTGAGTTCGTCCGTGCGAGGGAGAACGCGAGCTTTGCTGGTTCAGGACACTGGCTCCGGTGTTGCACTCTCGTCTTCTGAGGAGCTGTTCGATCCTTTCGTGCGCAAGCTAGAAATCTCACAGGAACGCAAATCTCTTGGCCTCGGTGGAACCGGTCTGGGGCTAACCATTGTTCGCATGGTTGCCACGAGCCTGAATTGCCGGGTTAGCTTTACGCAGGCGTCCGCCGGATTCAATACCGCTTTTCAATTGTCATGGAGCGAAGAGGAATGAGCAAGCAAACAATTCTCGTCTGCGACGATGATCAGACACGAGTGGACGCTTGGCAGACCCGACTGGAACAACTGAAGATCCCTTTTCGCGTCCAAGGGTTGGCGGGTCAAGGTCTGGGAACGGCCATCGAGGCGCTCGGAAGGCGCCGCGAGACATCAAGGCGCAGTGGAAGGCGGACGGCGTGGGAAGAACAAGCATTTGATAGTGCTGCCATGCTGATTATCGACTATGATCTTTTGAATGTAGATCCGACATCCAGCATGAATGGAGAGAACGTCGCATATCTCGCGCGGTGTTACTCACATTGTGGCCTCATCGTGGGCTTAAACCGTTACGACAGGGAAAATGCTTTCGACCTCAGTCT
>DASYZA010000190.1:0-2819 GCA_035946775.1 Candidatus Sulfotelmatobacter sp.
CGCCAGATGGCCGATCTCGGCTACAGCGAAATTCAGCTGCTCGGCCAGAACGTAAATTCTTATAAAGATCCGGAAGGGAAGTGCTCTTTTGCCGAATTGCTCGCCGCCGTCGGAGAAGTCGCGGGCATCCGCCGCGTGCGCTTCACGACCTCGCATCCGCGCGACTTCGGACGCGACATCGTCGACGCCATCGATGCCGTCCCGTCCCTCTGCGATCACGTTCACCTGCCCGTGCAGAGCGGATCGACCCGCATGCTCGACGCTATGCAGCGCCTCTACACCCGCGAACAATATCTCGAACGCATCACTTGGATGAAATCCGCGAAGCGCCAAATCAGCATCACAACAGATGTGATTGTGGGCTTTCCGGGCGAGACCGAATCCGACTTTGCCGAGACCCTCGGCCTGCTCGATGAGGTCGGCTACGACGGCGTCTTCTCGTTCAAGTATTCTGCCCGGCCGAACACGCCCGCGCTAAGCCTTGAAGATGCCATCCCCGAGGAAGAGAAATCCCGCCGCCTCGATCTCCTGATGGCCCACCAGCGAGATATCCAGATCAGCCGCTACAAGAATTACGTCGGCAGCACACTTGAAGTAATGGTTGAAGCACGTAACGAAGCCCGAGGCCAGTGGGTCGGCCGCACTTCGCAGAACAAAACATTGAATTTCACCGCCGACGCGAACGCCTCGCCGCGCATCGGAAGTTATGCGCAAGTCCTCGTCACGCGCAGCTTTCCCAACAGTCTGGGCGGCGAATTGGTGGTATAAGGAGAAGTCCGGAGGCTCCGATGGAAGTAGAGATGACAATCCGCGGCCTGATGATGGATCCGGTAAGCAACATGCCGATCGTGATCCTGAAGGACATCGGCGGAGAGACCGTGCTGCCGATCTGGGTGGGCGTCTACGAGGCGAACGCGATTGCGCTGGAGATGGAGAAAGTTTCGACGCCGCGCCCCATGACGCACGACCTCATCAAAAACGTCCTGACCGGCCTGGAAACGCAGGTGCACAAGGTTGTGGTCACCGAACTGAAGGAAGATACGTTCTATGCCGTCATTTGGCTCGATCGCGGCGGCGAAGTCATCAGCATCGATTCGCGCCCATCAGACGCGCTGGCGCTAGCCCTGCGCGTGGATTGTCCGATATTCGTGGAAGAAACCGTTCTGAAGACCTCAAAGCTGGCGGCTAACATGTCGGACCGCGTCACCAGCGAAGAACTCCGCAAATGGCTCGAAGGCCTGAACGACGAGGATCTGGGTAAGTACAAGATGTGAGAACGCAGCCGTCAGCTATCAGCCTTCAGCCGTCAGACTCCGACCATACATTGGGAAGTTCAGCACCTTAACCGCTGCGTTGATGATTTGTCAAATCTATTGACATCAACCATCGGAGTATGACATCATTATGTCGTTATGCGCACCACTCTAAACTTCGATGATGATGCCTTGGAACTGGTTCGCCGGTACTCTGAGGCCCGATCTCTGGCGATGGGCAAAGCCGCTTCTGAATTGGTGCGCAGGGGAGCTTCTAGTGCAACCCCGACTCGTATCGTGAATGGCCTGGTTGTGTTTGATCTGCCGCCTGGCGGACCGCGCATCACGAATGAGCGCGTGAAAGAACTCGAATCTGAAATCGAATGACTGGTTATCTCCTGGATTTAAACGTTCTTATCGCATTATCCTGGCCGGACCATCAATTCCACGATTTGGCTCAACGATGGTTTGCGCGTAACGCCTCGAAGGGTTGGTCGACATGTCCTCTCGTCGAAGCGGGTTTTGTGAGGATTCTCTCGAATCCCGCGTTCTCGCCGCTCGCTGTCACACCACAAGAAGCAACTGCGGCCTTAGAAGAAAGTACGAGGCATCCTGCGCATAGCTTTTGGCCCGATTCGTTGTCGCTGGCGCAGGTTTGGGAAAACCTGGGACCTCACGTAATGGGGCACAAGCAAGTCACCGATGCGTACCTCTTGGCCTTGGCTATTCACCACAAGGGAAAACTGGCTACGTTGGACCGGGGTATCGAGCAATTCTTCGGAAAAGGAAAGGAACATCATTTGGAGACGATTCGATAATCCTGCACATCACTTTACATAATACCTGTTATCGGACATTGCATTAAGGGCTAAGCACGTGGGGATAGCCGCCCTCGGCTGTCCGGCGGAGCGAAGCTCCGCCAGCCTGTGGACCCTAGTTAGGAGAGTACGCTTGCATAGGGCCGCTCTCTATTTGCCGCCCAGATCAAGCGTGGTGAATTTCGGAGACTCGGGAATCACAACTGGCCGCACGACAGCTGTCGACAGCTTCCATACCGGGATGATCAGAAATGGCCAGCTGAACCAGCCAATTAACAGAATCGCGATGCCGTGCAAACCGATTGCCCAAGGAACGACCAATGCGACGGGGAGAGCAGCGATCCTTACTGTCCATTCGTGAGCCTTACTGATTTGCAAGGGCCTTCCACAGTAGGTGCAATCAAACGAACCGCGGAGCCTGATTGTTCCCGTTGGGAGTAGGCCTCTACACACGGGCATTCGCCCCTCTCCGGTCCTGCACGTCGGCTGCTCAAGTCTTCCTCGCGTTCCTTCACCCAACTGAAGCCGTTACCGGCTGAGCGCTCAGCACCATCTTCGGATGAAACAGCGTCCCGGCCACGCGGGTGGCGATTGCGATCAAGTCGCGCTGTCCGGCGAAGACTTTGACCTGGCGCGCGCGAGACAGATCAGGCAGGTTGACGGTGCGTCCCGAGCGAATGCGGGCCGCCGTAGCCTCGTCCGCCGTCACGGAGGGAAGTTGCGGCAGCAACCTCCGCGGATGCACGAA
>DASYZA010000191.1:0-108121 GCA_035946775.1 Candidatus Sulfotelmatobacter sp.
TATAAGTTACGTGGAATTGAAGTCAAGCGTGGGCGTTGTCGCTGTCCTCCCAATATCTGTTCCAAATAAGAGACGTTCTGCTGGGGCTGGAGCGTAGCCCTGCGGAGCCCGAAGGGCGGAGCGTTTAGGGCGAAGAGGAAGCTCCAGCAGAACGTGGCGCCGAATCGGAGTAGCGAAACGAAAGGAGGCGCCAACGGTGAAGAATGCGCATCTGCGCTTCGGAAAATTGAAGTTCATTAAGCAAGCAAAGAACACCACGACGCATATCAAGCTTCACATGGACCGCTTCATTGGGGAATCCCAAAGGCCAGGAGCAGCTTTTGCACCAGCGCACCTGATTTCAGTAATTGGCGGTGACTCGGAGGTAAGCGCGATTTGGAGTGCTGTCAGCATGGACGAGTACTTCACGGTGAGTGGGCCCGCATGCGATGACTTGCGTGTTTCGCTGGGACGGAATGCCTCATGCTTTCGCGGTTCTATTTTGTTGCCAGGCAGAAAGAGACCACTTCGGCACATGATTGCGGTCTCGAACGAACTGGAACGCACAGCTGAGAGTGCAAGTGAAAGCGCGAACCGCACGATCCTGCTCCGTGGGGAACCAGTGTTTGTCCTCTGTCAACTAGCCGCGAGATTTGGGCTGCCGGTTGTACAGGATTGGAGCGAGTGGTTCTGGAACGAGCTGCAGCAGCGGAAATTGGTGAAGCCGCTGCTCGGCATTGGCTGTTGTCCCATCGTTATTTACGGCACAAAGGCCAGGTTCTTGTCACTGATAAGTTGGGGGCTGAAAAGGGGCGCGATAGTTTTTCCGTCGCAAAGTGGCCCTATGTGCTGGACACTGCCTCAGGATCTGAAGCAGCTTCCGCCAAAGTGCCTGTTGGAACAAGGCTGATTGGATGTTCTACAGAAGGGCTAATTTGTACAAGCCTATTGCTCAGTTGGCGTGGAGTTGGACCGGAAGGCGTAGGCACATTCTCAAGTTGCGCGACCAGGCTCTCCAGAGCTGCGACGCCATCATCGATAGCTGCAAGCTCCAACTCGCCCAGAGGAATCTCCTGACGTAACCGCAGGAGATTGCTCTTACCTTCCAGGAGATGCGCTTTCGTCGACTCCTTTGGCAGGTAGAACCCGCATTTTGCACAAGCCATTCGATGAGGACATTGGTCAAAGAAGTCGTATGTACAGTAGCCATGTCCGAGATCGTAGAATCTCCAAGGCTCCTTGGCAGCGTTGCCTTGAAGGACCACATCGCGATCGACTAGCACTTCGATTGCTCGTGTGTTCCGCGCGAAATACCCGGCATCTGTATAAGCCTTTGCCAGTCGCGTGGGACTGATCTTGGCGTAGTACTGTGTGGTAAGCGGGGTGCCGTGACCGAGCCATTCTTGCAACTCGAAGAGTGACATTGGCTCTTTGGCGTTGTAGAGCTGCGACGCAATCGTGGACCGAGCGCGGTGGCTTGTGATTCGACCGCGAGCATCTGTCACGGGGACGCCGGCTTTGCGACACAGAGTCGGGATCAGGTGTTTGTTGAGGTACCTCAGCCCGATTTGCTGATTACGGCATGCGAAGAGGTAATGGACCATTTCCCCTGTTGTCTCGTCAACCATTGGCGCCTGCTGTGGCCTCTCGCGCTCCCAATCACGAATGGCTTCTTCAACGACACAGTCAACTGGCTTCTTAAAAGACGGAACATTCTTGTGCGCTGGCACCTCCAACATGCAGACAGGGCTTTGTGATTCTGTCGATCCACCCTCGGCAATAGGGTTTTCCCGGTGGATGCAGCCGGCGACCAAACGCCGAATCTGGCCGGCACGTAAACCAGCAAACAGCCACACGACCGTCACGGCGCGGAGCATTGATGGTGGATAATACGATGCCCGGTCGATCTGGTTTTTCGGCAGATCCGTAGGTGTCAGGTTTAGACCCGCCCAGAGCAACTTGGCCCAAACATCATCCGCTATTACTCGCGGATTCGGTTTGATCTGCGCTCGCAGGTTCCGAGGAGGAACCAAACACTGACCTGGATTAAACCGCCGCGGTATCCATTCCCATTCCTGGCAATCTCGAAAAAACAAACGGACCGCCCCTAAGAAGGCAACGCGCGTACGCGGCGCAGCTGGTTTCCCATAACTCGGTGACCGCAACGTGGCCGAGCAACGAACCCACTCGCCGACTCTCATCTGACAGATGGCCGCGACATATTTTGCAGCGAGATCCCTGGTCCACTCCTTGGGATGACATGCTTCGGGATGCCTAGCGCGAAGCCAGCGACCCGTCTGCTGAAGCAAAACATAGATACGGTAACGAGTCTTAGGCCGAAGTGCAGACGTCTCTCGCCAGCGGTCGACCCACCTTGCCCATTCCTCAGGTACGCCCTCTGTTGCAGTACCTTGAATCCAGTTTGTTCCAGCACGCCAACCGCAGCTCAAGGAACTCCTCAGGATGCCCAGGCTCAGCAATGCACGCGAAACAGCATGCACGTTGTGATTGAACCTTGCCGAAACACTGCAACTCCGAGTCTCTTCGAGGAGCTCAATCGTTATATTCGCCAGCTCGGGGCTGCGCTGCCGGAGCAGCAGTTCGCTCACGCATTGCCGCAAGCCATAAGGCCGGGATTTGCAGCTTCTGTATCCGCATGTCTCCAGCGTTTGAAGAACTTT
Organism: Candidatus Sulfotelmatobacter sp.; assembly: GCA_035946775.1. Classification (GTDB taxonomy): domain Bacteria; phylum Acidobacteriota; class Terriglobia; order Terriglobales; family Acidobacteriaceae; genus Sulfotelmatobacter. The sequence goes on from DASYZA010000191.1 coordinate 2,661, forward strand.
CTGACAGGCAGAGCCAAGGCGCGCCTTCCCGAAGACGTGCTCAGCAAGCGTTGAGCGTTTGAACGATCCGATCGTCTTAAGATCATCGAATAGCTCTAACAGATAAGCTGCGGCCATCAGGTTCGAGCGGCTCTGTTTCTCACCGGGATGTTTTTTAACGAACTCCCCCCATGATCGGCAGAAGAAGTTGGACCATTCAGGCTGAGACCATCCCCAATACGCTCTCTGCTTGCGGTACATCTCGATGATTACGATGCGCAGTACGTTCTGCCGGACCTTGTCCCTTGAACCGATATGGATAAGTGCGTCCTGCAGAGGCTTCAGCAGCCGCGACAATGAACTACGTGCCCACTGGTGCCAACCTCCACCAGCCTTGCGGGAGGCAATCGACGCCAAGGCCTTTTTCTCGGCTCCAGACAAAGAGATTCGGCGGTCGTAGCCCGTCGTCCCTGTAGGCCAGATGGAGGCCTTGGTTGTTTTCATGCCGGCAGCCCTGCAAGCATTCGGGTTCGCCATGCGTGCAACTGGGCCATGCCTCGCTCCAGCTTTCTCGATAGTTCGCGGCCACTGAGGTGGATGTATAACAGCGTCGTTTGAAGACTGCGATGGCCAGCAAAGGTCGCGATCTCGTGTATGTCCCAACCTGCGCGGGCCAAGTCCGTCAAACAGAGATGCCGGAATGTGTGGGTTGTAAGCTGCGGGACTTCACTGCGGCTGGAGATTCCTTCCACGATCTTTGACCACGTCCAAATCGAGATCGGATGTGCGCGGTTGCGTGGAGATTCCGACAGAAACAATGGGCCGCGACTGCGACCCAAGCTTCTGCGCCGCTGGAGGTACGAGACCAAAAGCATCGACGTTGCAGGCGAATAAGGAACAATCCGCTCTCCCCGGTTTTTGGTTGTCTCCGCACGAATCCTTATCAGTCGAGCAGAGGGATCGATATCCGGGATTTCGAGTGAACAGAGCTCTTCTCTCCGCAAACCTGCATCGTACGCCATGGCCAGCATGACTCGATTGCGTGCGCTTTCCTTTCGGGTGTGATCCAGGATTCGCAGCCACTGTTCTTCAGCAGGAATCCACGGCAGTTTGCGGTATCTGGGCAGGAGTCCCCGCTGACCAGATCCGCCGAATCCCCGATTCGCTGTGTAGCGGCCGCGTCCAACGGGATTGATGGTCCGCACGCCTTCTTCGATCAAAAAATCGTAATAGAGGCGAATCGCGGTCAGGCGTTGTTGAATCGTCGCGTTCGCCAGTCCGAACACACGTTTATCCTTGGTCGATCGCGGGCTTCGCCGCATGAGAAGGCTCTGCACATACGACGCCAGTTCTGGTTTCGAAGCGTGCTCAGCATGGATGTCATGGGTTTCTGTAAAGGCAAAGTAATCTTCCAGTGCGCGCCCGTACGCTTTGATGCTGCTGTCCGCGAGACCCAGGTCAGCCTTAAACGTCAACCAGTTCCGCGCGTTGGGTGATTGTGATGTCTTTGGATAGCGCTTCCATTGAATGATCCGATTCGACTTGCTGGTCAATATTCCCCCCGGGGAAAAGCTCCGATACTACTGAAACCAGAGATATGACGCAAAGGCGCGCTTCAATTCCAAAGAATATCCGTGATCGGTAGTGAAACGCAGATCAGTGCGATTGTTGCCGCCATCCATATGGACGAAGCATTCACTCTGGAAGCGCCGGGCCTGACTCCAATCCGGGCAATGCTTGGACGAAACGCAGAATGCTATCGCGGCTCGCTTCAACTCACCGACCGCAAGCGAGCACTGCGACACGTGATCGGCGTATCGGAAGAGTTCGCGACAGCTTCGGCACGTGCCGGCCGAACTCTGCTGGCTCATTCCGGCCCCAGCTTTGTGTGGGCTTCGATCGCTCACATCCACGGTCTGCCGGGTATCCCCGAATGGGCCAACTGGTTCTATCGCCAACTGTCTCGTCATGATTCACTCTTTCCGCTGCTCGGGATTGGCTGTCAACCGGTGCTCGTAAAAGGCGACAGAGAGCGGTTTCTTGCTTGGCTCAGCGAGGGAGTACGCAGTCGCCAACTACCCTTTCCGCAGCACGCCGGGCCGATTCAATGGCCCACGTTTAGTTTGAGACACCTATTTCAAATCGCCGCCGACTAAATCTCTGCAATCTTTCCTCCGCGTTCCGCTTCAGCCGTTCTTTCCAAGAATCAGCCAGGACATTTCCATGCCAGAGCTAACCGACTTGTATTCGTACATGCGCCTGTTCGCGACAGACCTGGGGGAGCGCATTCTCGAACGTTATCCGGCACTTCACCAGTTCAGCGAAACGGTTTCCGCTCGTTTAGCTACGCTGCTGCGAACGCCATTTCCAGCGCAGTCGGTTGCCATCATGGGGATTGTGAAGCGCTGGCAGATTGCACCCACAGCATTAGTGGTGGCGGAGTGCGGCGCTGGAAAGACCCTGATTTCCCTTGGCGCGATGCACGTGTCGAGCGAGGGGCATCCCTATACGGCGATCGCTATGGTGCCTCCGCATCTGGTCTACAAGTGGGCGCGAGAGGCGTTCCTTACTCTTCCAGGGATTCGCGTGTTTCTGATCGATGACATGCGAAACGGCGGTGACGTGATGTCGCCGCACGGAATCAACGAAGTGCGCTTGAAGGGTGGCAGTATTATCCGCGGGGGATTGCAGACGACACTCAGCGACCTGCGCCTCCGCAAGCAACATGCAAATTCGCGCAAGCGCTGGCTATCCCTGTGTCGAAGACCGGCCTTGTTCATCGTGGGACGGGAGCGAGCCAAGCTGGGCTATTTCTGGCGGCATGCTTACCAGGTTCCGCGCTCCGGGCCGAACCTCGGCTGCGCCGTCAACTCGGATACCGGCCAGCCCATCGTGGTCGATGAGCGGCGGCTGACCCAGGACGATTTCGACAAAATAAAGTTTTCGGAAACCATCGAAACCCGAGACGGCAAATCCTGCCGACCTTTTCATAGTGCGCTCTGGCAGGCCGATCCGGCAAAGTTGCACCGCATGGCGCCGATTGAATTCGTCGGACGCTATCTCGACGGCGGCTGGTTTGACTACGCAATTTGCGATGAGGTCCATCAGCTCGCGGGTGATACCGCACAGGGCAATGCGCTCGGAACACTCGCGTCCTCGGCCGGACGAATTGTGGGGTTAACGGGCACACTGCTGGGCGGCTACGCAGACGATGTATACAACACGCTATTTCGCCTCGAACCCCGAAAGATGAAAGAAGCCGGCTACGAGTTCGGGACGACCGGGAGAAGCGTTTTCACACAAGACTATGGCGTGCTCGAAACCATCACCCGCATTGAATCCGAAGATAACGCCTGCTCAAAAGCCAAGGCTACGAAAACGGTACGACGCAAGCCGGGCGCGTCTCCGCTGCTCTTTGGTCAGCACCTGATGCAGCTGTGCGCATTTGTATTCCTGGAGGATATCTCCTCGGAACTGCCTCCCTATGAAGAGACATTGCTCTCCGTGCCGATGGATGGCGCACTCCTCGCGGCTTATGAAGCCTTGCAGGAAGAGATCCGCGCTGCTTTGAAGGAGCACCGAGGTAATCGTTCGGTGTTGAGCACCATGCTCAACACGCTGTTGCTTTATCCCGACCATCCCTACGGATTAGGGACGTTGTACGGCAGTGAATTCGATCCTGAGCTACGACGGAACGTAAAGTTCGTGATCGCCGAGACCACCGATTTGCCCGAAGACGAAGTCTATCCCAAGGAACGCAAATTGATCGAAGAGATCAAGACGGAATTGGCGGAGGGGAGAAGAGTTCAGGTATTCGCGGTCTATACGCAAAAACACGATGTCCCCGCGCGGCTGGAACGCATCATTTCGCGCGAGGGAATTCGCACAGCGGTATTACGGGCCAGTGTTGACACCTCGAAGCGGGAAGCCTGGTATGCCAGGCAGGTGAAACAGGGCGTGCAGGTGGTGATCACGCATCCGAAAATCGTGGAAACTGGTCTCGATCTCTGGGATTTTCCCACAATCATTTTTGCCGAGTCGGGTTATTCGTTGCACACGCTGCGGCAAGCCAGCCGACGGTCGTGGCGCATCGGGCAGCGGCAGCCGGTGCGGGTCAAGTTCATGTGCTATGACCAGACGCTGCAGTCGGCTTGTCTGCGGCTGATGGGCAAAAAGCTTTTAGTCGCACTGACGCTGGAGGGCAAGTTCGCAGGTGAGGGTCTGCAGACGATGGACGAGGACGATGACATGCTCTCGGCCATGGCCCGCGAACTGGTGGAGAAGAACGGAATCGGAGAGACCGCCGACAACGTGTGGCGAGCCCTTACCCACGAACATCAAAAGCTGTTTCCGACCTCTTCGAATGTGTCGCAATTGCCCAGCGAAGCGGTCGAGGCACCCGGTACGCTGATTTTGAACTCAGAACCAGCGCGCTTGATTGAGGATGCGATCAGCACGGACCAAGTTCCGATTTTCGGCCAGCGACCAGAAGGACTGCGCAGCCGCAGGCGTCAGCGCACCGCAATTCCCGGGCAGCCATCCTTGTTCGGCCTGACACCGTAGCCTGCGACACTCCCATCCGAAACCTATTCCAAAACGCCTAAAACGAGGAGATTCCATGTTCATCGAACTCATGCCGTTGATTGAGAATCGGCCATTAACCATTACCGTGGCGGCACTCAGCGAAGGCCGCATCAGGGTTAATGTCGTTCCCCAGGCGCTAGCCAAGGACAGCAAGGTAAACGAGAAGATCGGGTATGCCAACAAGGACAAAGTTGCCCAAGTTCCCGAGTCGGCAATTCATGCCCTGACTGTCCCCTTATCTTTGACCGGGGCGCCCGAAGAAATCGACGCTGAACTAGCGCAACAGCTGACGACCTATGTCGATTCTCACCTGAAGCTCGAGCATGCCGTTGACGAAGCGAAACGGCAAATCGCCGAAGCGATCAAAGCCATTGAGGAAAGAGAGAAGAATCGCTCGAAGGCCAAAACTACCACGGTAACGAAGGCGGATGATACGAAATCAGACCAAAACAGTGAGGAAGCAAAGATCGCGTCCGACAATTTGACCCTCTTCGAGGGGGCTGGCACAACGTCCGCTAAGTTGGAGTGAGTTCAGAACAGTGTTTCCATTTTCGTTTTATCTCAGAAGGTTTCGACCAACCCGTCTCGAAGAATTCTGAGCATGCACGCCCGCACCAACGCGGTGGAGACCTCCCGCAAAACGTCTGCATAGGATTTCACATTCGTTGAAGATACTGAAGGGTCTGGCGGAGTAGTTAAGAATGCCGGCGGCACAACGTCCCCGTGTGCGAACTTGTTCCGTAACGTTAGCAGGTCACTTATCGTCGTAGCGACAATGTATGGTGCGCTGCCGCCTGGGTAGATGGGAGTCGAGCTCCCAATAAACTGTTGGACGCCTGGAACAACGGAGTTCTTACCGTAGGTTGTGTCGCTCGAAAACAGCGCCTCTAATGCCATCACTCGCTTCAAGAGCCTCAGACGAGGATCAAAATCAAGATACGCCTGCTCCGACAATCGGGTAGCCATAATGATCGGAATGTACGAGTCCTGCCCGGTACTCATATCGCGCACGATGCGTTCGAAACCGGGAAGGAAAGGAGCCACTCCCGCAAACACTCCGGGATCGGCAAGTCTGCCTCGTTTTTCGAAGTCTTCGAGAAATATGTGTTGGCATCGTGCTGCAAACTGCGGTGCGTGATGGCAGTGCTTGATTGGGCAGAGAAGCTGGGAACTTTGATGGCACCTTGGGGACTCAGAAAACCTTGTACGAACCATGTATCCGTAGTTTCCGTAGGCTGAAGCCAGCGCATGGCCGCAATCACGAATCTCATCAGATACTCTGACGCAAGCTCCTCCTTCCCAAGGACCAAATCCGAGCTGAACTCGTGCACGACACATAGATCCCAAGCGAGCAAGTTCTCCAGGTCTTCTTCGCTCAGAGTTCGCCTGAAAATCCCAAAAGTCTCAGATGTAAGCAGCCCGGTGACCTCTCGAATGCTGAATCCCGAAGACAAACTCACAGGTCCGCTGGAAAGATCGGCAGTGTTTAATAACGGTACAATCCGGAGTTTTGTCTGGCCACGGACATTAAGTTACACCGGTGCAGATAATTCTATGCTCACTAAAAACATCGATTGGAGGGACAAGCAATGGCAGTAACAGTCAAGAAGCTTGAGAGGACATTTCTGTTCAACGGAGCAACGTTGCCCGACCCGAACCCGGAATTTTCGGTCGAGCAAATACGCGACATGTACGTCAACACCTATCCCGAACTCGCAACTGCGGCGATTGAAGGACCCACTCCGGTAAGGGGTACGATGCAATATGTGTTCACCCGAGCTGTGGGAGCAAAGGGATAGTCCGATGAAGCAGCGAAACTGCCGCATTCGGTCCACTGACACGAAGCGTGTGATGCGATATCTGGCTGAGGCCGCGTATAACGAGGCGCAAGTGACCGATCCGATTCTGGAGAAATTAGGGCAATGTCCAGAGGCATTCAAAGTCGGAGAAATTCTAGGAAAGGCGTTCGACTCTCTCAAATACTGGCAGGACGATGTCATCGACGAAGATCGAATCATGCCGCCACCCGGCACCATCCTCCCTCCCTTCGCGTGATCGGACTTCCGGTTACGGTTTCTATTCCACAACTCAAAGGAGTCAGGTGGCGGTACAGCTCGCGCTGGGATGAAAGGCCGGCGGCAGCGCTCGGAATGAGTCTGCTGCGGCAGGGCATCTGTCGGCCCAGTGATTGGTCCGGCAGCGCCGTCGATTTTGTGGAGCGTGGCTTCAGCCGATTCTGCCGGGAAAACGGCGCGGCTGAAGCCAAGAAGGTGTGGGTCGGCGACCTGCGCATTGCAGACTGCCTGTTCGAACTGACGGAGCAGGAGCGTAATCAAATGGAAGCAGGACGAGAAGACGCAACGCGGCACTTGTTTCTCATCGGCGACTATGAGGCGGCCGCTTCGATCCCGATTGGGGCAACTCTCGAGTGTCTGGAAGCCGAGGACAGGCTTCTACCAGCAGCCTTCTATCACGTCCTCACTGCCAATTTGTACAAGTGGATGCGAGTCTACGACTACCTCGATGCTCAGGAACGTGCCGAGATGTGGATGGAGGACATGACTGACGAGGAACTGGAAGCGTCTGTCTATCGAAGGGTGCCGGTCGAAATTCCCGATTGCATTAAGGAGCACTCCAAAAGACTTACGCAGGCAAGAGCGCGAGCCTTGCTCGAACAGATTCGGCCTCGCCGTTCTGCGCTGCGGCAACTGATCCAGACCACCCTCGAAATGGACGCCTCCGGACAAGGTCACGAACACGCATGGCCGGGACATCTCACCGAAAAAGATGTTCCTGGCATCGGCGACTGGCTGATGGATGCCGAATCCTCCCGCCCGGGCTGCCTTATTACCTGGTTTGAGGGCGATGCGATCAATGCCTGCTTCGACGAAGAAGCCGAACACATGGGCGAGAACGGTGCCTGTCAGCCGAACGTCGCGATTCCGATTCACTTATGCCGATCGCCCAAAAAGCTGGATCAACAAGTGCAGCGGATGTTCGATCATGCTGGAGCCATGCTTCGCTCTTTAGCTTCAGGGGCAAGGGTAGTCGAGATCATTCGGGAGCTTTACGATGAACACCTCCGTCAACATCGGGTCCAGTCAGGACTTCCGGCTGAGCCGGGCCATGCTGGTGTACGGGACCAGCAGCTATCAGGGATTTCCGTACCGCCATCCCTTTGTGACTGTGCATGAAGTCATTCATGACGGCAATGACGCACGCCTGTCCGAAGGCCAGTTGATGACGCCGCAGATACTGATGGATGTGATGGCTAGTCTGGGACGATCCGTTCCAGTCGAGATCCTGCCTGAGCGCGTTCTGGTACGAACTGCCGAAACCATTGCGTGGTGGTCGCCTCCCGGGCAGCAAACGATGTTTTTCAGTGACCGCGGCGACGATCCCATATTAAAGGAGATGAATGGCAAGCGGTATCCGCAACCTCCGTTGCTGTTCAAGGCTTGCGGGAGTCATCTCTGGGTTCGTGGGTTGTACAAAAGCGGACGGCCGAAAGCGGAAACGCGGTTGTGCATGGCCCCGTACTGGAACTGTTACGACAACGGCGCGGTGTGCACGGGAAGCATGAAGATTCCGAGGGAGAAATCGGTAGTAGGGATCGAGATATGGGAGCAGTCCTTCTTTCAGAGCGAGTTTACCCACGCCTCGGGTACGCGAAAGCCCACCCGGTTTCCTGAGGGTCTGTTAGCCATGTGGCACTTCCTCGAAGGAAAGAAGGAATTTCCCAGCAAGTATCTGGTGAAGTTACAGCAGACCCTCGCGGAGTTCGTGAACGATCATGACCACAACAATCGGAACCAAGGCCAAGCACGAAATTGAGCACCGCATTCCGGCGAGCCTGCTTGAGAAGAAAGTCCGGATCACGGTCGTTGGTTGTGGTGGAACCGGGAGCGCCATTGCAGCAGGCTTGCCCCACCTCCATCAGTCCATGCTGGCCTTGGGGCATCCACACGGGTTAGACGTTACACTCATCGACGGCGACCGAATCTCACGAACGAATTGTGTCCGGCAACCGTTCAGCGAAAGCGAAATCGGCCTATACAAATCGGCCGTGCTCGCCACCCGCATCAACCTCTTCTGGGGATTCGGGTGGAAGGGGAGGACTGCCTTCATCGATGAAAGTTGGGGTCATGAGACCGATATTCTGATCGGATGTGTGGACACGCGCGCGGCGCGGAATGCGATGACCAGAGCGCAGACTTTCTGGAATTGCTTTTATTGGCTCGATCTCGGCAATAACGCCGACTCTGGCCAGTTCGTTCTGGGCCAGCCGGAGAATGCAAGAAATAAGTCACTCGAAACCCGTTTGCCGACAGCTGGAGAATTGTTCCCCGAGTTGGTTGATCCCGCACTGGACAGAAAGGATACACTGCCATCCTGCAGTGCTCGGGAGGCGCTAGAACGGCAAGAACCTTTTGTAAATCAGACGCTCGCTTATCAGGCACTCGCCATGCTGGCGCGACTGTTCCGCTACGGGCGACTCCCATACCATGGCGGATTCGTCAACCTGCAGACGGGTCGCACGGCTCCAATCCCAATCGATCCAATGGGGTGGAAGCGGATGCAGAACATGGCTTCGAGATCGGCTGACCGCTAAGCACCCTACTCAAGCGCCCTTTTTGTCACTGTTAATTATGCCACCTGCGGTGGTATATTTATGTAGGGAGGCTCGCTTATGCCTGAACTCTTTTCTGTTAGCGAAGCGGCGGCGATCGCGGAAGTGTCGCCGGATACGATCCGCACTGCCCTGGAAAAGAAGTCGGTGGCGCCGTCATCCAAACGAAAAACGGGCAAGGCAGTGCGTTATCAGTTCTCGGTGGGAGACGTGCTCTTAGTAAAAGTGCTCGTCGAGTTTCCGTTTGCTCTCAGCAAGGAAGACAAGCGGTCCTTGGCGCAGATTCTTTCCCATGGAGACCGGACTGCGGCCCGCTGGTCGAGGGAGGGTGCGGACCTCGTCTACCGGGCGGGGGACATGCAGGTTTTGATTGAGTGCAAAGCATTCCTGCAGAAAGTAGCCCGAAATTTGTCATCCTTCCGCTGGGGCAGAAGACGCATTGTTTCTAATCCCGAAGTGATGGGGGGAGAACCGGTCTTTCGTGGCACTCGCATACCCCTTCAGCATGTCGCATCGCTTTTTCGGAAGGGTGTTCCAGAGAAGGAGATCGCGCAAGATTTTCGTGCTCTCGGCATCCGTGACTTGGCCTATGCCCAGCTGTTCTCCCGGCTGGGCGACAAGCCTGGACGGCCGCGAAAGCGTCTGGCGTTTCGGCGGGGACCGAGCGCATGATGCGCCAGCTGCTGGATGAAAACATTTCGCCAGCGCTGGTACGGCTGTTAGCTCAGGTTTGACGTCTATTCCCAGTCGGTACCGCACGTTGGTCTTGCAGGTCGGCCGGATCATATCATTTGGCAATATGCGCTCGATCATGACTTTGCGTGGTTACAACGAATGCACGAGACTTCATCGCACTTCTCGACGTTCCCGTCCATCCCGGACTGATCGTCTTGCGCCAAAGTGGGCTGAGCCGAGCGGAACAATGGGAGTGGCTCAAACCAGTTCTCGAGTTGGTGAAGAAGTCCGGTGCTGAACAAGCTGATTGAGGTTACCGGAGTTGGGGAGTTTAAGATAAGGTTGATTCCCGAACCTTGAAAAGCGAGATCGGGAAGATTGGCTTCCGAGTGTCGCCCTTCAATTGGGGAAGACTGGGAAACGCGTCTTCTATATGGATGCGATTAAGGCTCGTCTTCGACATCTTTACGGCTGATGTTGACGGTCGGTTTTGTTTTTGACCCATCCTGTGAGCTCTTCCAAGTGGTACGTCTAATCTCGCGCCAAAACGCTGTCCGTGCAGCCGTCTCGCTCATGTGCAGACGGTTCGCTATTTCCTTCCATTCATATCCGCAGCTGCGGAGGCCGAACATCTTTCGGCCTTTATCGCTGAGACCGCAGCCGAGTTTCTCCAGATCCAGTCGAGGATTAACCAGAGTCGCCCAACTGGGATCAGAGCATGCGGGTGTGATTGTGTTGTTGTCTCTGATTTGTCAGTTGCTCGCAGATGGTCCGGCGCTTCCTCCGTCGTCTCTTTGGATAGCGCGGGTTGGGGTGCCCCTGGCGGCGATTCTGATCCCTGCCGGGTTTATCTTTTCCAAGCTTTCTCGCTCGGCCACGAGGCCAAATGGATTCATCTCCCTGATTCATCCGGGTGCCGCGGTGCTAGCCGCCTCGGTCGTCACGCTCGGAGCTGGACTGCTGCGTGCCGCGCTCCTAGTGCGGTCCGCACATTCGGCTGCGCCAAAACAGTGGCTTCTGATTCTGAAACGCCAACTGATGCTGGCGAAGCCAACCATCCTTAGACAATTCGGTCCGGTAACTGGCCATTCGACTTCGTTCACCCGGTCTTGAAATAAATTCGAAGTCTCGTGGTGCTCACCGCAGATTTTGCCCGGAACTTAACGGAAGAGTGATGTATTTCTCCTTCGTTTCAGGGGCACTTTGCCAAGACCGGATAAAACGGTGGTTTGTACAACCATGAGAGATTTTTCTCTGGCCCGATCACTACATACAGAGAAGGCGCCGGCTGAGATCCTAAGAAGTCTTTCATCGGTAAATAGACGTACATTTCGAAGTTACTTGAGCGAACAGCGTGGCATCGTAATGGATAAGGGGAACATCCAGATGTGATACGAGACGAGAAATTTCGCAGTTTTGTTGGCGCTGCTGCGGGCGCACACTGCATTGGGAAACAGCCGGAGTAGCCAACCACAGCAACGTTCCTGGCGTGAAGCCAGCTGCTACCTTTTTACAAAATCACGACAAAAGGACCGTGGCATCTGGATGATGCGACAAGGTGTAAACATTTGCTCGAGGAGTTCATGGGAAAACCGAATGGTCCGAGAGAGGGAAACCGGTTCAATCCTCCCCGTTCAAGGCTGTAGTCGTTGATAACAGCCGTAAGGTCAAACGGAAACGATGGGTAGATCAAGTAGTATCAGTTGCCATTTTCGAACGGGCGAAGTCAACTTTGCGAAGCTGCTGACGTTCATCTGTCCTTACTTGACTCCCAGCCCTCGCTTGCTCTGGCCCTGCAAGGAAGTGCCCTCCCCATCGCTGGTTTCTTGCAGGGCCGTTGAGTCGGGAATGAAGTGAAATTGCGTGCAATTCGTTCCTCAAGCGCAGTTGCGAAGGGGAGGGTGTTTGCGAGATCAGATATTCCGGGGCTCGGTTCGCTCACAATCAGGCGGGGAAGAACGAATGCCCCGCGGAGTGAATCTGTGACCTGATTCGGGTTTAATGCGACTCGCGATCTCTCATTTACCGTCGCTCAATTTGCTGATGGGAGAACTTTTCGAGTAGTGTCCACAACTCGTCGTCCGATTGGGCGGCTAGTTCGTGTGTATATAAGACCGCGTCAGAGTCGATAAGCACAATTTCGCGGTCCTTTACTCTCAACCTAAAGCTGTCCGGTCCAACCGGCATGATGTGTACGGTACACCCAGGAGCCGCTTGAGTACAGAAAGTGAGAATCCGAACTGTCTGCGCATCCATCTCGGTATGAATGGGCAGAACCAGCCAACGCTGCTCGGCGTCGTCGTATTCCAAGAGGGCGGTCTGGAGGGCGTCCTGATCGAACGGGAAAAGATGTTTGCAATAACTGCATTCCAGAACTTCGCCCGAGCCAGGAAATGGCCCGGGCACCGGATCATCGCAAGACGGACAAGACACATACTGCTGCTGGCGTGGCATGCTTATCTCCTCTCAGCGGTGGATTTAGCATGTGTCACCGGAATGCTTGAGGCCGCACTCCGTTCAGTTCGGGAAGATGTCGCCAAGGAGCGGCATTAAAATGCGACGGAACATGGTTTTGGCGTGAAGCGCCTTGTACACGCCGGAACCGAGTGCAGTCTGACGTGCTGCAAAACTCAAGCTCATTGGGAAGTTCCTTTGTGCCTCAATAGGGGCGCATTGTCTCACACCGCAAGATGGTTTTGAACGCCGATTCGTTCGTATTTAGCCAGGCAGCAACAAAGGGAGCGGCTGGCTTTATAAAATATTGATGTGACAGGCAGCGGCAGATGTGTTATTTTGCGCCGGAATGTGATGGCGCCTCCCCCAATGTCGCCGCCGCAGAGACACACTGGCGGAGTTGGTGTGCGCTGCGGCCGCGCCTTATTCGTGCCGCGCCGATGTCACTCAATCTTGCGCTGTGAGGTTTTCCCATGTTGACCTATGGACCTACGAACCATCTCACACCGCTACAGGGCGCTCTTACAGGTCAATGAGGTAGCACTGACCAGATCCACAACTGAGGAACTTTTTGGGGGCATGTGTGTAGTCTTAGCAAGCCTTTTGCCTTATGACCGGGCTGGTTTAAGCCTATACGACCCGGACAGCGACAGTCTAAAGATCGTGGCTCTTCACGGTCCCCATGAAAACAGCATTTTCCGCCTAGGGCACCTCCTGGATCGTAAGACCAGTCACACCGGCTGGGTATTCGAACATAAAACCTGCATAATTCGGCGCGATCTGGCGAAAGAAGTTCGCTTTCCGACTGACAGACTCACCATTAATGAGGGATATCGGTCCATCTGCTCTGTTCCCTTGATCGTCCGCGGGAATAGCATCGGCGTGGTAAGCATCCTCAGCGCAAGAAAGCGTGAGTTTTCGATCGTTGACGCTCGTATTCTTCAGGAAGTGTCGAATCAGATTGCGCTGGCGATTAACTCCATGACTCCCAAGTGCCACGATCACATGAACACTAACCTTGTTTGCCCACGTTGTATCGGGGCGGCCGGAGGAAGAGCAACGGTGTCGAAGCATCGTCAGAATCTTTCAGAGTGGGGTAAGAGAGGTGGGCGTGGCCGACGGAAAGCAAATTTCCTTGACAATGATTCTTAATGCGCGAAAATACGCGGTCGTGCCCGAACGCCCTCACTGTGTAATTCACAAAGATACCCAGCTCATCTGTCCCCGTTGTATCGGAAGCAGGGGCGGCAAAGCGACGATTAAAAAACATCGCAGAAAACTATCGCGATGGGGCAAAGCAGGTGGGCGCCCCCGAACGAAATAACTTTCAGCTCCGACTTCGGAGCAGAAACCAGGGTCAGCTGTGTCCCCCGACAGGATGGAACGGGAACTCCAGGGTGGGATAATAAATGCGATTGATCACCAGTCTTTCCGCTTGAAAACTCGTCTGAAGCTTGAAGTTGAGCGTTTGCATCCTCTTCAATGTGATCGCCGACTCCTCCAGCGACTCCTGCGAAATATCAGTTTATCTCCTGTGGCTCCGGGGGATCGTCGTTGCCAACGTTCATCTTTTCCTGATGTTCACGGGGCGTTAAGTTTGCCGGATTTTGAACACGGCGGCGCCAAGACAGGGTCGTAGTTGCCTTCCTTGTTGCCATGAATGAAGAAAATCCTCAAGAGGCTTCGATTCACCCCTTGCGCAGTTTTTTCAGTTCATCGAAGCAAGGGGCGCACTTTCTTACGTGCTCGAGCAGGTGAGAACGTTGAGCGTCGGCGGGCAGGCGGACAAGTTGTGCCAGAACTTCACGACCGGGACAGCCGACGCGCTCAGGATTCGGAAAATCCCGGTGTACGACGTTTTCGAATGCATCAATCAGATCTTTTTCCGGGTCCATAAACGTGCGCTCGAATAGAAACAGCTTTCACGCGGTTTCGCCTCCAGCAGAATCCCACGATCCCCGGTCTCTGTCGACTGAAATTTCCGGGATAGCCATGGTTCTCGCCAGCGCTGGACAAATATTCATTGCCCGCTGAGATACGTTCCAATTTCGCAGCCATATATAGATAGGAAGGGGTTGTGGGTTTCGTCTTCCATAATCCAGCTGCGATATGGATGAGCCGAATCGAAAGATCAAGCGTCGTAGGTTTCGCTGGCCCTGCACTGCGCGAGAGATCGTAGCAGCTTACTTGAGCTCCTCGGAGCCGATCGGCCGCGGGCCAGACGAGAAAATCGCGTTGGGGGCGCTTGTCACGAGGGTAGCCGCAGCCTCGGGAAACCCGCGAGATGCATGCTGGAGATTTGTGCGGCAATTGGGAGTCAAGGCAAGGCGCAGCTATCGGCCATGGACAAAGCCGGAGCAACAAAGACTCCTGGACCTGATCTCTTCGCACTCTCTTGAGGAGGTCACACAGGTGATGCGGCGTTCGCCGACTTCGGTGCGCGCGATGCTGCATCGATTGGGAGCAAACGCACGGATGGGCCAGGACTGGTTCACCAAGCATGCCCTAGCAGAGGCCTTGCATATTCGGGCCGATGTGGTACAGAAATGGATTGATCAAGGCCGGCTAAAATGCCGAACCGTGAGCACCGATGGTCTCACAAGGCAGTTGATCGATGCCGAGGATTTCTGTGATTTCTGCAAGCAGTGCCGCCAACAAATCGTCGGAAACCGGCTCAACCTAGACCGGCTCAATTTCGTGCAGAGCTTTGTGTTTCCTGCAAGCCATGCCGAACTCCTGGCGGTCAGGAGTGCAAAGAAAGAACAGGAAGCGTACGAGAAGCAGAGGAAAGGCCAGCAAAAAAGAGAGGCCGATTGGGAAGAACACGGACTTGGCGCGCGCGCGTAGCTGTTGAAATCAGATTTCACCAACAACCGACCTTCTGCAAGCCCCGTCGTGACGATGCAATCGCCATTCAGATTCATCGGGTCATGGCTCGTGATTCTCCGCGGCGGCTCTCCGCTTACGGTATTCGCTGTACCTTAGAAACAACACCACGACTAAAGCGGCTGGCGCAATTTGGCGCTTTTGTGTTCGCTGATTTGTGTTTAGGTCTGCCCGTCTTTAGCGGGAGCCGTGGCGGCACCGGGCATAGAATTTTCTTGCTATTTAGGTATGTAGCCTATCGAATCTGCCGCAAGAGCGGTGGAATATTGGAGGCACGCGAGGGAACCGCGATGCAGACTGTGTTGATCGCAGACGACAGCGCCTTTATTCGTACCGCACTTTATGAGTTTTTCCAGCGTGAACCGGATTTCGCCGTGTGTGGAGTGGCAGAAAACGGACGCGAAGCAGTTGAAGAAGCGCGTCGCCTGCATCCGGACCTGATCATCCTGGATATGAAAATGCCCGTGATGACCGGCCTGGAAGCTGCGCGTTTGCTCAAACGGGTCATGCCTGAAGTGCGGCTGATCATGTACAGCGCTACAAATGACAAAGTCATCGAAAAAGCCGCAAGATCTGTAGGCATCTCCGAAATAATTTCGAAATCGCAGCGAGTGTCAGTACTGATTGATGCGGCCCGAGGGGTGGTCCACCACAAGGCTGCCTGAGACATCTTGTTGTCGAGGACGGAATGGAGGTAGGTTAGGAAAAGATCACCATGCGGAGGAATTACGAATCGAGCTCAATGAACTGCTGCATAAGCAGCACGAAGTCTTGGAGTCCAGGATGTTGGGCACGGCGAGCGATTCCGAGCTGCTGGAATATGAGATTAGGCAAGAGATTGTTCATGAGCTGTGCAATGTTCTGGCGCACTCGCAGGAGTCTTAAGCGATGAAGCTTGCCGAAATGCTGGTACCCCAAAGGCATCGCTTTGCATGGGTTGATAGACCCGTCAAGGAGTCTGAGGGGATATGACATCAGCAATCGATTGACGCCTACGTCGGAGGTATCTCGGCGAGGCCGTTTCCTTCGCCTGCGATGCCTAACAAAAATGGCAGGTACACGCGCTTTTGTTTGCCCGCGCTGCTGGGAACCGTGAAAAGCGAGAAGAGGCAGATGCGTACCCGATCGGGGATTCTGAATTCTGCCGCAGCACGATCACAAAGTACCGCACTGAAAAACACCGGGGAGCCCAAAACAAAGCAAGACGCTGGAATACTTATTTGTTTTATCAGGCCGTTCGGAAGCTAGTCATGACAGGTCCCAGGATTCAATAGACGATTGTCATTTGCTCGTCGTCTTGGCTCTTGCAAGGGTGCTCCCTCGATCAATAACTTCGTTGCACTTTCCCGCATGTGCTCCACCGTTGTACGCAGAAGTTGTGATAGCTCCTGTAGAACCGGTTCCAGATCACCGTCAGTTGCGGCCGATGCCTTCGCGCACAGTTCGCGTATTCGGTCCTCGATCCTGCGGTTAGGGGGAGACATTGAATCGAGATGTAAGCATTACACGAAGCTGGCATTTGTAGGATGCCGAACAGACTGTAGAAAGTTCTACAGTATTTACCGCACAAAGACTCTTAAGTTCTTGAATAATGTGAGACTAAGGGTGGCTCTCGGGGTTACGGGTAGCTGATGGGTAGCGTGCGTGCAAGGAATGGATCCATGACGCCGATGACTGAGCACGAACAACAGACTCTGACTGAATTATGCACTCGGATCAGCGATGAAAAAAACCCCTACGTCTTCACAGAACTCGTGAAAGAGTTGGAAGTCTTGTTGGAGAAGATGTCGGTACAACCCCCGGCGCAGGCGTAACGTTTCTAACCCTTGCTTGTTTCAGTAGGGCGATAACTGTCCTAAGATCCCGGTCTCTAACGCTCCTTTCCTCCGGGCCCTTTGAACTCAAAATGCTCCTAGCATTACGCAGATATTCGAGTCCCAACTGCAGACTTTTTCGCAGGCAGTACGTCCTGAGAGATCATTCGCTCTTCGAGTCCATAGCTCTTCAGGCAACTGGATGCGCCTCATAACCGAACCGCTTCTCAAGCTTTGCGGGTATTTCTTTGATCGCGCTCGGGGTGGTCCTTTATCTCCGGCATAAGCCAGCAAAGACTGAAGTTAAGGACCGACTTCACTCCAAAGCGTTTTCGGAAGTCCCTGCTTGACCATTTCTGGGCTCTGAAAACCATCTTTCAGCACTGTGGATTTCACGTTTTCCGTTGTGACCCCAACCGGCATGAGCAGAACAGCCTTGACAGTCCCACTGCCGTTCTTAATCGCCGCCTCGGTATGCACCGTTTCTCCCCTAGCAATTTGGACGGCCGCTTCCGCGGCTAGGCGGCCCTCCTGGTTCACGGGTTTATATACTGTCATCAACTGCGTACCCGCAAACAGACGAATCACGGCTGCAAGATCAGCATCCTGCCCGGAAACCAGGACCTTTCCTGCCATTCCGCTGTCGGCAAGAGCTTCAATCGCTCCTCCGGCAGTTCCATCGTTCGACGCTACAATCGCGGCTAATTGGCTGGTTTTCTGTAATTCCTCTTTTACCATTACATAGGCCTGAGTCGGGCTCCAATCAGGAACCCACAGATCCGCAACCACATGAATATCTCCGCTCTTTATGTACGGCTCGAGCACTTTCATTTGACCGTTTCGGACAATACGAGAATTGTCGTCTGACGGCGATCCGCCCAGCAAAATGTAGTTGCCTTTCGGTGCTCGATCGACCAGGGCTTGCGCTTGCAACAGCCCAACTGAGAATGCGTCAAAACCAATGAACAAGTCCACAGGGGCATTCCGAACCAGGCGATCGTAGCTGATGACTGGAACTTTTTTCGCATGTGCGGCCTCCACTGCCCTGAAGGCTTTGTCAGTGTTATGTGGAACTAATACCAAGACGTCGATCGCAGAGGCGAGCAATTCATTGACCTGCTTCAGTTGTAGCTCGTCATCGCCATCGGCTGATCTGACGAGTACTTCCGCTCCCAACTGCTCGGCACGTTCTTGGAGGGCAGCGACATCCGTTTGCCAGCGCTCGATTTTCAGTGAATCAATGGCAACACCGATTTTGATTGGTTTCGCACCCTCCGCGAACGATATTTCTGCTAACGAAGCGAACAAAACAACCAGCGTGAATGCTCGAACGAAGCGTTTCATTGGACTGCTCCCGCAAAGCGAAGATCCCAATCTGAGCAGGGTCGGAGGTACGTAACTGCCCCGATCTTATGAGGTTCTTCTTGCGAGTCAATTTACCTTGGTAATGACGACTCTCAACCGACCTTGAGTGTGTTTCAGCGCGCAGCTTCCACCGCTCGTCAGGTCCTGACGCGCGACACAGGAATGACAAACCCAACGAGGGTTCTATTGCATGCGGATCGAGAATCTCGATCCGGAAAATCGTGTCATCTTTGTGCCAGACAGCAAGGCTGCGGAGCGAATCCGGTTCGAAATCGAATCGTACTTCCCGGAGAACCTTAAGCTCGGAGCCAGTTTCATGAACCGCTGGGATTGGATCAACTCCCTGGGCCTGATTCATCGAAGCCTCGTCTCAAAACGGCGATCTCCCGCCAGAAATTGTTCCGGGCTGCGGCCGCCGTAGTTCCGAGCAGGCTGGCAACTTCCTTCCACTCGAAGCCCGCGGCCCTTAGCATGAGCACTGTGGCGCTCGGTTCATTCAAACGGCGAATGATTCGATCGAGGTCAAGCCGCGCATCGGTTTGCTCAAGCCACGACCAGCGATTCGCGTAGCTTGCCATCTCGTTCGGTCCTCCCGCGAGTTCTAAGCGGCCCAATTTTGCCGCCTGGCGCCGGAGACCGCGGCAGAAAGCGACCATCACCAGACCGTGTTTTCGTGAGCAAAGCGGGGCACCGATGCGATCAAGGTAACGGGATACCTGCGCGACGGCATTCTCCATCAATTCTGGTGCCGCTGCAGGATCGGCCAGCACGGCCGTAGCTCGTTGACATGCGTGACGCCAGATCTCGTGGGCGGCGAGCCGTGCGTCGGGCCGAATCCTCCGTCCACCAGCATCGATATCCCGGTCCCACCAGACAAGTGTTCTCCCTCCACAGGCCATGACTCCTCCCATTCGAGTGAGCGCAAAATTGTGTCAGTTAAGATTCATCCGGGCCAGGCGGTACCATCTATCTCGAACTGAGATTTGCCGGAATGGACTGATTGTTTCCCGCGGCCTTGGAATGCTGTGTGGCTTTGCGATGGTCGGGAATCCATACATTTTTGAAGCTTGAACCGGCGTGTGGACCTCGTGTGGAACCTCTGACCAGCCCATCCTCGGACGCAAAAACGCACGAAGCCAGGCTGGGACTTTCAAGAGCGAGAGCCGCCACCAGCGCTGAAAGACGTCGATCCCGGAGTTTCCTGCGTGCCAAGTCTTTTTCTTTGCAACAATTGCCGCAAGACCGACATTCTGCGCTTTGTCGCGCTTGGAGGCGAACGGTTGGGCGGTGATTCTCCGGACTACTCGACGGCTGGTCCCCACAACGGCTACTCGCGGAAAGAATGATCATCATCGTGCCGTATTTTTGTGCGCGGGTGGTGAAATTTATTTCTGGCGGTCGGAATTCTGGACAGCAAGCCAGGACGAGAACGACACCGGAGCTACCCATAGCTCATCCACTTCAATGAATCGTTTTCGGGTCTTGATGCACATCCCCAGAAACCGCGAGGATGCAGCTTTGGCCGTCGAATTGGATTCGGTCTGCGGAGAACGCAGTAAGCTTGACTTCGCCACATTTCGCGCGGAGACGCGTGACCACGTTACGAATCGGACCACTGCGCTTCAGTTGCGCAACCAGTAGCCGGCGGTCTCCGGGATCTTCCCACATCCTCAGTTCGTGGACGGTATGTCCGAGGATCTCCCGCCGCGTGTAGCCGTAGCGCACTTCGAAAGCCTGGTTTATCTCGAGGAAACGCCCCTCTTCGAGTGTCGTGATCGAGAATGCGATCGGGCTGGAATAAAAGATTTTCTCAAACTTCTCCTCGGACACGCGGCGGCCCTGTTCGGATTCGTCAAGCGCACGTTGCGCGCTTCCGAGGTCAGCCAGGCGTTTTTCGAGTTCGGAGCCATAGATCTCAGCTGTCGAATAGAGACGTGCATTTTGAATTGCAACCGCAGCGGGTATGGCAAGCAACTCGGCGCGTCGAAGATGGTCTTCGGTAAACTTGTTCGGTTCGATGTGGCCGACCGAGAGGAATCCCAGGAAATCATCAGAGGCCAGCAAGGGCACGCAGAGCCACGATCGAAATCGTTTATGGCCTGGGAAACTTTCCCATCCCTCTGTGTCTTTTGTGTCTGGAATCAGCACATGCTTTCGTTCCGAACAGAGGCGCTCGAAGAACGCACATTCCCCGGCAAGGAAGGTGAGCGGGGCGCGCGGAGATTTTCGAGGAGCCTCAGGGCAGGATTTTTCTCCCAAGGCAAGCCAATGAGGGCCACCTTCAGGAACAAGGACGCGGGCACAGGAGTAAGGCACGAGTTCGGCCAGCGAGCGAAGCAGCGTTTCGAGAACGCAGTCCATGTGCAGGTCTTCGGTGAGCGCAAGGGTGGCTTTGCGCAAGGCTTCCGCTTCGGCCCATGCCGAGTTCGCCTTGGCCAGATTGGCGGCAACCTGATCTTCGGCCTTCTTTAGACGAGTGATATCGAGGGCGGTTCCGCCCAGCCGGAAGATGGTTCCGTTAGAATCGCGTTGCGGAAAGCCCCGCACCCATACCCATCGAATCTCGCCATCGGTGCGCAGAATTCGAAATCTCTCATCGAAGTGCCCGCTTTCGGCTGCCTGCCCAAGTTGGATGAGCACGTGAGCTCGATCCTCAGGATGAATCACCTTCTCATACGAGGAGGGCTCGTCCGTCAACGACTGGCAGGAACGCCCGGTGATGGTTTCGTAAGCAGGATTGACGAAAGTCGCCTTCTTCGTTTTGGGATCCATCATCCAGAAGATTTCCTGGATGTTGTCAGCCATTTGCTGGAAGTCCTGCACATTGTCCTGAAAGGCAGTCTGCGCCTGCTTTTCCGTCCTGCGCCGCTCGCGGATGAAGCTGGCCAGTAACAAAGCAAAGACCAACGTGGCGCCGGTCAGGCAAATGCGAAGTGCCACGACCACTCGCTGCGACTCGAAGTTGGCCACCAGAACGGCGACGAGCAGCAAGGCTGAGGCTGCAAGCAAGCCGAAAGAAGCCAGGCTTCCGCGCTGTTTCCCGCTTCCGTCGGTCACTGATTCTGAACGGGGGTGGTCGGCTGAATCCACGATAAACCCCAACTAGGCTTGCCGAATTTATGCCCATCATACCCCGCCACAGCAAAACAGGCGCGCGACAGATTCAGTTCTCACGATGAAAAGGCCCGGGGCAAAGGGGGGCGCATTTTCGCGGAGGACGACGTTGGCGTTAATAGGTGAACTGCAGGCTCGAGTGCCACCCGGACCAAAAGCCGCATGAACAACCGGCCGGGTTCTGGCTTGACGCGAAACCGAATGGTCGAGGTGGTTCTCGACCGCTGATACGACCCGGAAAGAGTCTTCTTCAAGGTTCGCAACGACGACGGGAATCTCTACATTCTCCGTCGACGCGCAGCAACCGGAGCATCGACGGTTAGACCTGGTTTTCTAGTCGACCAAAAAAAACAAGCGCTTCTTTGTACAGCAATTCAGTTCACCTGACTTTTCTGTTTCTCGCAGATTTTCCAAGTTTGGTAGAAGTATTCGGCTCCCTGGGACAGGTTGTGCAGAATGTGACCGCTTTGTTCGGTGGGAGAGTCTTTCACGTCGAGGAGAAAGTCAGGGATCATTCCGTAGTGTGCCACGCCTACATTGTTGTAGTTCCAGTTGCCGCTCATGGGGAATGAGTCATCGTAAGTTACCTTCCCCAGCGCCTCCGTGCACTTCCAGTCTGACTTCGAGGGATCGATAAACGGTTTACAACGCGGTGGCATGCCCGGAGCGAATCCGTCGGTGTCGGTTCCAAATCCAGCGCTCACGGTTACTCCGGCGGGTGCTCCAACCTGCATGGCCTGGATAACTTGCTGATACATCTCTGCGAACTGGAAGGCGTCCAGATTGCCGCTACCGAGGCCCGCCATTCCGTGTAATTGGGCGATCGCCTTGTACTGCGCGGCGCTCATCGAGCGCTCATTGATCTCTCGGTTGGCGGCGGGAGTCTGAAAACCAGATACGGGGAAGAATCCACGCAGGCTGGCGTGTCCACTGTTCAGAGGATAGTGACCGGTCACACCATTGGCGATCGCGATGGCAGCATTCTTGGAGAGATCGGACATATGATCAATATCGATAAGCATGCCGCGGCGCATCATCTCCTTAATTGCGAAGGTGCCGGCATCAGTCAGGCCAAGCTGATTCGTTTGTCCGGGACCCGGGTTCACCGCACACCTATAGGTTGGCGGGTCGGCGAAGCTGGTGTGCAGCTTTACCTGCGCAGCGACGTTGAGCAGATCCACTTCGACCGCCTTCGGCGAGGAGAAATGATAGTTGATTGCTTCCGAGGGAACATCGGGTGCGGGAGCGCAATCGAGGTTCCAGTAGTGTCCGTCCTCGCGGAAGGTGGAGAAGTTGAACAAGTCCTGGTAGGTGGCTGTGCCGCCAAACGGGTTATCGAGAACGTGGATGGGGAAGATGTAGCGCACGCCCTGAGAATAGAGTTTGTCGATTTCGGAAATAATCTGCGCGTGGGATGGCGGTTGGGAAACAGCATTGAGATCGCCGAGGTTATCGATTTCGACGCCCAGGACGATCGCGAGTTTCCCTGCATTGACGATGCGCGCGAGGTCGTCGGCAGTCAGAGCGACTTCCATAAAGTCTTTATGCCGATCAACGAATCCCTTGATCTCGGCCAACTGTAGCGTTGCGGAATTTCTGTCGTCGGTCGGATAGTCGCATGGGCCCGAGGTGGCATCGGCAAGAGTCTTGTTGTTCACCGCGAGAGCAACCATGACCGAGAGTCCGAATCGGTGCGCCCGGCGGATCCAGTCTACCCACATCTTCTGATGGGTGAGGTCGTTCCAGACTGGCCACTCGTTGAAGTCAGGAGCGCCATCGGCATCGTCACTCTCGTCGGCGGCATTGTTCGCAAGTTGAACTACGTGAATGACCAGATCGCGAATCGAATCTCCGCAGGGATTGTTGAAAGGGTTCCAGGCGCCGTGGGTGGAACGGTCATGGCCGAGAGCCTGCAGCATGCTGGTGGCACGAACATTGGCGTTGCAATCGGGGTCGGCGGGAAGCAGTGCGCCGATATCGACGCCGCCATACAGGAGCTTGCCACCGAAGC
The DNA here is from genome assembly GCA_035946775.1 of Candidatus Sulfotelmatobacter sp. Taxonomy (GTDB): domain Bacteria; phylum Acidobacteriota; class Terriglobia; order Terriglobales; family Acidobacteriaceae; genus Sulfotelmatobacter. The sequence continues at coordinate 26,173 of DASYZA010000191.1, forward strand.
CAACGTTGGCGAGGGGGTGGGTGTGAAGGTCGACCCATCCCGTTAAGCCTTGAGGCCCTGGCGAGGGAATGGGAGCATCCTGCCCGTTGCCCAAGGCGGAGAGTATCAGAACGGAAACCAGGATGTACGTATTGGTTTTCATTTTGTGCGGCTCCTCTCACGTGTAGTCGTCTCAGGGATTGGCTTGATCATTTCTTGAGCAAAACGACGGTGTAACCTCCGACAACTTTGCCTGCATTCAGGTGACGCAAGCGAAGAACCTGAGCGTCGCCGGGATTCAGGTCGGGCGCATTGGCGTGAAAGGCGACTTTCAGCGGTTCGCAATGCTGATGAAATTTGACATGCGGTTTGAAAACAGGTGGGGGCGGAGGCTGACTGCGCAGAATTGGGGTAGAGAATCCTGCCGTCACTGAACTGGTGGGCGGTCTGAAGCCCGGATTCCGCGATCCCGAGTAGAGCTTCAGCCAGTCCATGGCGGAGGGAGCATCCATGGCAACTTCGACTTCGGCATTGGCGGGAGAAACGGGATATCCGAGATTCAAGTTGAGGTCGATCGTAGCCGGGGAAGCGGCCTGAACAACCGCAATGTTCCGTTGTCCGACGTGGCGGTCAGTGCTGGCCGAGAACTGGCTCGGGCTTACCGCGTCGAGAATGGGTTCGAAGGCCCGAACGACCAGACATTCGTGTCCATTGTTCTCGAAAGTGGGGACCCACGTTGTGGGACAGCGCACGATGGCATGGCAGCCCTGTGTCATCCATTGGCCGTAGGATTCACTGATCGGAACCCAGGTCGGATAGAGAGTGAACCGATTGGAAAGATCCACCCACGCCGCGCCGATGAGGTTGGCATCTGCCTGCGTGATGCCGAGGCTGGGATTAAACCAATAAAACTCGATCCGAGCCCGGTGAACCGGTGCTTTCCCGAAGTTCCACACGTGGGCGTAGAGAGTATTGGGAGCGCCAGCCTGTGCGATGCCTCCGAAGGTCGAAGGCAGAGGTGGAGCGCTGGCGGCGTCCTGGTTAGGAACGACAAAAATATCAGGCGACTCCCAGAAGGGATCGACCGGGCGGTTGCCGCGATCTCCAGCAGCCGCCCGGATCAGCAGATAAGGGAGGAATTCGTCTTTCCGCGGACCGAAACTCGGACCGTTTTTCAGAATGTTCTGTATCTGCCCTTTAAACCAGGGGATCTGTCCGGGATCTCCGATGGGAGGTTTGTTGCCGCCTTTCCAAGGAGGGATATTGGTGGTGTTGACCTTGAGGGGCGGGATGTTTTCTGGAATCACCACGGTGCCGGGCTGCGTGACGACGTTCGGCGGCGGACACTTGACGGGTTTGCCGCAGTTGCAGGTGGAACTGGTATGGGCGACTAGCACATGGGGAGCAACCATGCTGCCGAGGGTCACCCAGCCAAGCTTCTTCAACATTTCGCGCCGGCCAGGATCGGACAAATCACTGTGGCACGGGCATTCGCAAAGGAAGGGCGGTTTGTTGGGCTCCATCAATTTTGCTCCTCATTCGGTCTTGGTCTGAGCAGATCCTTGAAGGCGGCCCGTCTAGCGGGGTCCCTTCTCGAAGTTGAATTCGCAGGTGCTGCCTGCAGTTCGTGTCCACCAGTGGAGTTTCAGTGGAATGCTCGAATTCCAGGATTGCGGCGCCGCGAAATCGAGGGAGTGATCGGCTTGCGGCGGCCACGTGCAGGGCTGGATAAAGGTATTTCCCTCCGGATCGGGTTGCGGGCCACCCAACTGCGACATACTGCGCAGCCAATCCCACGCGTGATAGCCGTAGCCAACATCCGCGTCGAGATTCCAATCGACAACAGGAACCTTCGATCCGTCGGGTTGAATCGGATCGCGCGTCTCGAGCCAGATCAGATACTTGGAGAAGATGTCGGAGTCGCCGAGATAGCGGCTAGGGGTGACGGCGGCACCGGCGCTGTCGACCGAAGCCGGGTCTGTGGCGAGATCGATGCGATCGCGGATTTCCGGATCGGCATCGTTGGGTCCAAACAGGGCAGTGGGATCCGTCCCGGCTGCGTAAGGCCCGGCAGTGGTGGGGAGCGTGCGCCCCAGATCGTCATGAAGTTCGCGCACAGACGAGGGATAGCTCCACGGTGCATGGTATTCGGAGGTGTTGCCAAACTGGTCGAGCGGGATGGAGTGGGGGTAGTTCGGATCGCGATAAGTTTGTGGCGGACCAGCTTCGGGGGGAGGCAGCAGGCCGCCGAATACGTCACCGTCAAGGTTCAAAACTTCGGTGAAATTACCTGGCTGGGTGTTGCCGACCATGACCAGGATCGGGGCGATTTCATCCTTCATTGGGAGCATATAGCCGGTCATCACAAGAACTCCGCGGAAAGTCTGGAGTAACTGGAACAGCGGCAACTCGAAGCAGTAATAGGCGCCCAGCCGGAGAGGATAGGTGATCACGTCCGCCAGCAGTGCCCAAGGAAGCAGCGCGAGAAATATGGCAACCTGCGCGATGAACAAGAGAACGCTGATGACCGCCAGTACGAAGTCGAGAAGGTCGTTCCAGAAGTTATTGTCGGAGCTGTCGGGAGCAGAGCCAATATCGGGGATTGCCGGAAAGTTGATGTTGGGAAAAACCTGGGGTGGATCCGGCGGCTCGTGGGAGAACCCGTCGAGAGTTGCATACTTCAGGTAGCGGTAAAAAAGATCGTAGGCCTGCCGGATCTGGTCGGCCTGGGGGCGGCCATCAGTGGGATCCAGAATCAACGGATGATCGGGCGGCGTGAGGCTGTCCGTGTACCAGGTGTCGAACATCGTCTGGCGAAGGATGTCCGGTAATGGGTCGGGAAGGGAAGAATCTTCATCGAGATCCCGGCTGCGCTGCCAACAATCGCGCAAGGTACCTCCCGGAGGATAAGGCGGTCGCGGAATGGAACTGCCGTCCGGGTTGAAGGCGATGTCGTAGTAGAGCGCGGATTCGGTGAACTGCGGATAGTTGTCGCCGTTTTTTGGGGAAAAGGAATCATTGAGATACCAGAGCGCATCCATGTGATTTTCGACGAGGTGATGGCGTTGCCAGTGAAGACGGAATGGGCCGCCTACGATCGAGTTCACAAAGGGATGGCCAGTGACGTCAGTGGCGATGTGCGTGATGTAGCCGAGAGCATAGGCGCGGACCGGGTCGCTGCCCGAGGCGTTGGCGTTTTTCCAGAGATTCTGAGCGAAGCGGCCGCTGGCGCGGTAGTGCAACATGTCGGACCAGAGAAAAGATTGATCGTCAAAGCCTTTGTCCAAACCGAGGGAGAAGTATTCCCACCAGTCGTTCAGGCCAACCACGTAAGTTTCGAGGCCGGTGATCAGGATGTTGGTGAGTTCCCCTGTAATGGTGCCTACAGTTTCGGAGAGGCCACCGGTCAGTTGACTCATTTCTTCGGCGATATTCTCGGTGATGGGACCGAGATACTGCTCCCATTTCGTGATGAAGGGATCGATGAGGGAATAGAGCTCTTCGAGAAGATCGAGGACAGTGATGAGTATGCTCGAGATATTGATCGAAGTGCAGCCTACCTTGGCATTGCGGAAGTCGGGCAGGAAGAAGAAAAGGTCCGGGCCAATGGCTCCGAGCGCGGCAAAGTTCGGATGACTTTGCATGATCTGGCCGATTGTGTTCAAGTCGGGGCCCGTCCAGGCGGGATTGATCCACGTGCTTCCGGCCGCTTGATAGCCGTTCTGGGCCAACTGCGTGGCCGCGTGGCGCATGGAACTGATGTGGATGTAGGGGCCAGGCATATTTGCACCTCGCGCTAGAAAAACAGACGAAGAATCTCAACCGCTGAAGGCCTCATTACCACCACCGCAAAACGATCCCGGTTTTCAGTTGAAAGTTGTTCTGGTTTGATCCGTTGAATCGAGTCAGCAGGTAATCCACTTCCACGACGCGAATGGCAAACAGACAATTGCGCCAGGGCTTGTAATCGACGCCGCCCCCGGCTGCGAACGCGAATGCAGTTGCGGAATTGGCGAGCCCCGGCAAACCCGCGGAACCGTGCGCCCCGCCTACAAGCAGTTGGCCGAACGGAGTGAGCAGGCAACATTTGCGGTAGGCGAACTTGGGACCAAACAGAAATGTGGTTGCGTTTCCATTTGTGTTTGGCGCTGGGCGGTTCGTCTTGCAGCCATCGACGTCGGCGACCACTCCGAACCAATCGTTCAAGTTGGCCCCAATGGATCCGTATCCGCCGGAGCAGTTGGCGGCAGGTCCAGTGGAGGGATTGAAGCGCAAATACATGTAGCCGGCGGAGGCTTCAATCTTTGGATAATTCTGAGCCCAGGCACAGCTGGAGAAGGCGAAGAGAAGGCCCACGAACAGGTCGGATGTTCGCATCTCGTCCCCCCGAGAAAATCAAAAATCCGTCGCGGATGACCAAAAATGAAGACTCAGCCCTGGGATGACTGTCAAAAAGGCAAGCAACAGGCCGTTAGCGAAGAAGCGCCCCTGGAATGCGGCGAATCCTACGCTGCTTTTACGGCTTTGCAACACAAAAAATAATTTGTTCGGAAAATGGAACAAGCCGGCGAGTCCGCACTCTGGAGTGGAAAGCAGCCGCGAAAGTGGCGGCTCGAGCCTTGGAGAAGTGGCTGAAATCGTGTACGGCCTGAGGCAAGCCCAGCTTGGGGAAGCAGTTCTTCCCAAAACGCGGAGCGCATATCGGGCTGGTGCGAGCCGATACGAGACATGCCGGGATTCCGAACCAGACAAAGGGCCAAGCCGAGTGCCGCAGGCGTCGTATCGAGCTATCTCACCGCCGAGGACGAGTTACGAGCCAATAAAGCGGAACAGCTTTGTCCCGGAGCCTCCGCAGTCCAGTTTCCACTTCCTCCACATCGAGCGGCCGGTCTCTTGAGTCAAGCTCTCGATTGAGCAGTTCGGTAATTTCCTCTGCAGAGCTCGGTCTTTTGATCCGGTTCAATGCGCGAACGATGAGTCGATCGAGCCGTTCGGAAGCGTCATTGACGTGATTCATCACCGTTGGGCTGCCTCCAATCGATTCGTGGTGATCGGATTCTACAAAAATCGTGTCCCCGGGCTGGTGCAACGCAGTCCACGTCACACTGTATCGGCGGTTGAAGATCCGATGCAAAAGCTTATTCGCAATTGCGGCTGAAGATTGACCACTGGCTCCGTGCACCGGAACGTCAAAAAAGAATTGCAGATGTGGGCTGAACTCGCAACGCGCGTCCTGCAGATGGGAAAGGCTGCGACATTGGTTATGCTCCAGCCATCTGCTCTTTGCGAGAGAGCCTACAGCGTGGATACATGCACCGTCGCAGCCCTTGATGCGATCACTGCTTTCGCAGTTCCAAACCCCAACTGCTCCTCGCAGAGTCAGTCGGTTTTTTCGGGTCTGGTTGCTCTTCAGGTGACCCTGTTGAGCAGATCACTCAGCCTACTTCGGACTGGCAAGTTTTATTTCGCCAATCCTTTCAGCCGTCGACGTCGAACAAATTAAATAATTGGCTGATCTATGTCAACGCAAAATCCAGCGACAAAACAAGATATCTGTGAAGGGAACTGTGGAGAGGTTTGGAAAAACGGGCGTCGTTTCGCTTAGTTGCGGCGCTGCACCGCCATCCATCTTGTCCGACGGGCGCTGTGCGCCGCTGCGATTCGTTTGCCTGCGGCCGCTGACGTCGATCTTCGCTTAGCTCCCAAACTCTGGGACGCAGGACTTCGGACTGCTGTTCGAAATCAACTGCAAAAGCCCGCCGAACACCGGGCAGTGCTTTGATCGACGGTTCATTTTTTGTTGCGCGCCCATGTCGTCTTTTATTTCAAGAAACCTTCGATCGCTTGTTCTAATTTATCGCTTGCCCGATAGTACACGTCGGTTTCGACGTTGTCGGCAGCCAGCGTGTCATTGAGGAGTACGAATTCCCGCACGTCCTTCTTCCCACTGATGGTGTATTGAATATGAAATCTCCCAGTGACAATCGCGCCAGGAATTCCTTTGCGAATCAGAGGGTGAGCAAAGTCGATTTGCTCTTTCAGCGACCTGAACGAATTGTTCGGAAGCGCCCGAAATTCGCTGTTCCGGTAACCGCGGTATTCAAAATCGACGATCTGGACGTCTGCCGCAGAAACGTTCGTCATCTCTCCATTGATATTGAATTTATATTGACCCGGAGGAGCCGGAGCCACGGTGATTTGAGGAAACGTGACTGGAGGTGACACGGCAGGCTGTTCCTTCTTCGGGGAAACCTCGACCCACCGCCCTCCATCCTCCAGGTAAATGCCTTTGGAAGGGTCGCAGTATACGAAAGAGTCTGGCGCACGTACCGGCATCTGAATGGTATCGGCCAATTCGTGGAGCAGTGTGAGGCCGTTCTGATCTTTGCCGATTTCGCAGCCCAATAATGTCATGGACTGGAAAGCGTCGCGGATGCGCACTGCAGAAGATTGCCATGTGGTTTTGTTCCAGTATCCGAGTTCAAGATCATTGTGGCCGGGGCAGCCATCGCCCATGCCGGTACACTGCAAGCCTGGTCCTCCGTGGCCAACAGAAAGGAAGATATTGGCGGTATCAGGCATTGCTGCGGCTTGGCCAAACAACATATCCGTGTTGTCATGGCGGAACTCGGGCGATAGGACCGAGACCGCGCACGCAAGGAAGCCCTGGTTTTTCTTATACGTTTCGGCCCCGGTTTCGACACTTTTCGGGCGCTCGGTACCGGAACTGCCCGCCGGGTTGGCAATCGTTGAGACGTGAGCCTGTTGTGCGACACCGGCGGCAGTGAGGGCAACGATGCACGCCACTCTCGAGACAGTGCTCATTTTTTTATTTCTCATCAGCTTTGTGGTTTCTTTGCTGGCTGTACTGCGGGCGTATCTTGCGATCCCTTGAGCGTCTTTGTCAGATCCCATCCTTTCACGGTGATTCCAATGGAGAACCTTCCGGTCCACCGTTTGTTCGGCGTGAGCGATCCGAAATTTGACGGGATCGGATCTCCCTGTTTGGTGAAGCCCAGCGGAAAATCCGCAAATTCGCCGACATGGAGACCCGGACTCAGGTACAAGCGGCGCATAAAGCTGACGGTAGGCCCCACGAACCATCCGAAGGCCGACACATCGCTCTTGCTGTTCTGCAACACAGGACCCGTTGAAATTCCCAATCGCATGTCTCCCAGCGCCGAAGAGAGTTTGTGGCCGAGCGGTTCGAAAGGAAAGTTGAAGCTGGTCAGGCCCACTAGGAATGTCGGCCGGAATCTTCCGGTACCGCCCACGACAAGGAATTGACCCGACTGGGTAGGGCTCGTGGAGGAGGTATAAGTCCGAGACTGGATTTCCGTGAGCAGTATGCCTCCTCCGACGGTGACCTGATCGCATTCGACATCAAACTGCGCGGTCAACGACTGGCCGGTTGGAGTGCCATTGTATTTCTCGGTGACAGTTAGTATCTCGCTCTTGCAATTCTTGGCCGTGAACGTGGCCTCAACCACATGCGGGGAGTGATTCAGCTTTGTGTCAGCGTCCTGAAGCTTTTTGTACTCGCTCGTTGCGCTATCCATCACAGCCTGGCATGCAGTTTTCAGTCCTGGATCGGTGATGGCATCGAGTACCTTCTGGGCGGCTTTGGAGTCGTCGGCAAGCTTGTCATAGTGCGGCTGAACATTATCCCGCCAGTCCGCCGATGTCTGTTCAAGAGTTTTTGGCGGGATGGCAGCCTTGGGAAAAAGGCTGTTGTAGGCAGCGAATGCTTTATCTGCCTCGTCGGAGAATGTTCCGAGATCGGCCTGCGGCTGGCCGGTTGCTGTCTGGCAACCGGCCAACGCCCCTTGCGGTGCCATTTGCGGCTGTGGAATTGCTTCGCTGATCTCAATGACGTTTACGTCGTATGTATAGAGAAAGTCGTTGACTCCTCCAATTCTCACTTTCTGGGAGCCCGGCTGTACCGAGGTGAAAGTGGAGGGTTGCTTGGGCCAGTTGATTCCATACTGGGCTGTTGCGGCGACTGAGCATACAAGGAACCAGAAGAGACCAAGACTTCGTGTCATTGATTACCTCCGCAATGATTTGAGAATCAGTGGAACTTGACCGGACTCTGGGAACGACACTCCAGCACCTAGCGTCGCACGGGACACATGGAGTAGTTCACATAGCGATGGGGGATATGGCGGCGATGGTAGCGCTTCTACTGGGCGAAAGAAAAAGGGCGCATGGATGTTCCAAAAACAGAACAAGAACGTAAAAAAGCCAATATTTTGGCTGATAGAGGACGGATGTAGACGCTAAATCCCATCGATGTGTTACAAAAGCAGGACTTACTCAATCAGCTCTGCTGGCTACGTGCTGCGTGGCATTTACTGCGACTGCAGCGGGCGCATAAAAATCTCCCAGAAGAGTTCGGCGGCACCTTGAAATGTGAGCTTGTCCTTGCTGTTGCCGTAAGACTGCATACCCAGAGCCTCGAAATAGATCATTTGTTCGTCGGCTCGAACCATAACGGCTTCGTTCATCCCTCCATGGCGCGGCTCATCGCTCATCGAGTATTCGATACTCTCGCTTCCCATCGTGCTTCCTCCGAGCGAAGCCGATCCGCGACAGACCTTTTCTCCGTTGCGATATGCCGCCGCGGTAAACCGATTTCGATCAATTCTGCGAAAGCTCTGCTGCAAATCGGGATTTCGCCGAACCAACTCTGCGAGCGAATTCTCGAAGAAATTTGCGATGTATTCGAAGCCTTCGTGACGAAACTTGTCCTTGTCGAGATCGGTAAACTGCTTGTTGATCCGCAAGTTGCTGGACCTTACTTGCTCCGTCGAAGGCGAGGGCGATTCAGCACTCTCTGAAATTCTCGGGCTTACCCGCTTGGCACGTTGCCCGCGATCTCTCAGAGCATGCTTGATGGCAGTAACCACATCGAGGAATGCCTCGTCGATGTCTGGCCACTTCGTGATTGGAAGTCCATCCCTTGGCGTCGCCAGAAGTTTTCCAAAAGGCAGGTCGTGCCAGTCGCAGGGCCGGAGAATGACAGGGATTACCTTGGCATCGCCGCGCTCGTGTCTTTCGAGAGCCCGCGTCATTTCGCGTTCGTAGCAGTAGTCAGAAGCGATGAAATCCGGGCTTACCAGCAAAAGGATAACGTCGGCAGAGTCCATATGGGCGTCAATGGCTGGCCCAAACTCTTCGCCCACGACAATGCGGCGATCATGCCAGGATTCGATTAAGCCCTGACGCTTAAGACCCGAAAGATGGATCTCGAGCTGGTCGCGCAGATCCTCGTCGGCATGGGAATAGGAGAAGAAGACAGTCGCCACTCGCCCTCCGTCTCCGATTTTACCGCCAACGGTTACGTCTCTTAAGGTGCCACGATGCTGACGGAGAAGGGCCGCTTCGGAGTCTTTTTTCCAAGCAGGCGCCACAGAAGAGAGAAGAGAAGGGAAGTAAACCAAAACGGCATGGAATCGAAATGAGGTGTTCGTAGCCTATCCAGCGAGAGCAAACAGACCTATACCGATCAGTGAGAGCAAGCCAGCGCCCCGAAGTTGGGGGCTTTCTGCGACTCCCGTGCGAACGTAGGATGCGATGTGTTCACAGTTAGGACCGAGCGGATGGTTGCGTGTGCCGAGTAGGTATATCGCCCGTTCTCGAACGGCTCGTTGCTCATCGCATGACTCGGGTCCGCGCTCTCCGAGGAGCACATTGCCACGATTCAAGACGTTCACAAGATGTATCAGGCGGGCTTCCGTGCCTTTGGGGGCATCGAGCACATCTTCTCCATAAGGCCCAAGCGGGCCGACATAGGTCATGACGTGAACGGGCACGCCCGGGATGCGCAATTCATCCCCGACGCGAAGCGGTATCGGCGTCACCGTTGACCGGTGCATAATGATGGAGAGTGTAGCACAGTTTTCGGTGCAGTTTGAAATTCACTGTGCGGAGCAAAGCGATCCATAGGAACTCTTATGCCTACTGAGCAGGGAATTCGGAAGCGGGACCAGAGGAGGCTGCGGGAGTGGCTTGCGACCCTAGGATCTTCGCTTCAATCTCGGGAAACGCGAGTAGTGTTGCAGTATCTACAGGCTTTGGATGTTTGCGATCTAATGACACAGTGCACAGAAAGACATGCCGAATTCGCGAGCTCAACGCTTTTTCGTTTTGGGCTCGATACCCTTGCTGCAGGTTTCTGGATGGCGTGCGTCGCCTCAGACGAATGGATGAGTGGCCAAGGGGACGCTCACATTCCTTCGAGTCTGCCGCAAGTCATATCAACTCTTCCAGCCAAGGCACGGGACATGCTCAGCGAAGTAGTGAATAGCGGATTTGTCAACGACCCGGATCGAACCCTGCTTAAAGATGTTCTGAACCCGGCTACGCACGGGGATGCGCTCGTCAATTTCGTGAGAATCGGGAGTGCAACTGCTCAAGGAAAGAACTGGGCGCAATATCTCAGTCGTCTCATGGACGAACTGACGCACAATTTTGTCGTCTTGATCAACGAGCTTGCTGCAATCGACCTCAACTCCTTGTCCGCGAAATCGATATCTTAAATCGCTGACACAGGTCTAACCGACGGCAGCTCCTAATGCGCTTTTGATCTTATTCCCCCAGAGTGTTTGCGGCGAAGCGTTTTGATGATCTCGGCATTGATAAGAGGACATTGAACGAAACGCCTCATCACTTTCTTCGCTTGTTTCCCCAAAAGGCAGAAATTGTCATTCAGACCATAGCCGCTCGAACGCGTGACGATATACGGCTGACTGGCACGTACAACCCTCACGAGACGGTCTCATTTCTGCGAAGGATGGGTTCGGCGGGAAGAACGGGTTCATCTGCACATAGTTATAGCGGCGGAATGAGGCGAAGATACCGTGTTTTATAGACTTGATCATTTCCAGATATAGGTATGCGCCAGCGGCGGCAGACACAAATGGCATTGGTGCCAAGACAACTCGATCTTCAACGCGGAGTTCTCCAGCGCTGCAGAGTTCGCGAAATACGCTATCGAAGGCGCGGCCAAGCAGATCATCTACTGCGAGCGAGGGGTAAATGCTGTGAATTGCCTCAGCATCCGACACATCAATCAATTCGCCTGATTTTACTCGCTGGAGGGGGATTCCAAGTTTGTAAGCAACGTGCTCGTAATGAGCGTCCTCAATTTCGATCCGGGGGTAGATGCACTCGAGGCATGCCCATTCTCGCTCATAACCGTTGCGGTGGATGACGATTTGATTCGGTCCCGTAGAAGCGTCGATGATTTCGCGCGGCAGTTCAGATTGGAAGGAACGCCTCGTGTCACGACGATCGGGGGCGGAAACGAGCCTTTGGATCTTAAAATGCTGATCCTTCGCCGATTGCTCTTTGCTATATGTTTGCAAACGTAGATCAACGGGATTGATTGTGAGTCCGGGTTTGAGCGACCTTAGGCGCCTCTCGGCGGCGATCACCTTTTTCTGTCCGACATCGTGGGCGCTGAACAGGACGTATCGTCCCAGATTGGTTTTGTCGATTACGTCTTCGTCGACGATCACCAACTCACCGACTAGCTGAGAATGAGCCAGCGCTGTGCACAGAAATGCACTTCCGATTGCTCCCACTCCGGCAAGAGTTGTTCTGTCGATCGCAATCGGTGCCGACCAGTCGAACTCGACGGTTCCCGAATCGAAATCAAGGATGGAAAATGGTCGCCAGCATTTGGCGCCTTCGACGGCATCGTTGAGGAGGAGCTTCGTTGCACGCGAGCACGCGTAGGCAGCGGTGAGTATTGCCAGTACCGGGTTGAAGTCATCCCGGGGAGGATCACAGGGCGTGTCGAGGTAGACATGCCAATCGCTTGCATTCGCGGATACAAGCCGAGGCTTTCCGAATTGTTCCATTCCGAAATGGACAACCAGGCTGGGTTCGCGGACAGAACGAATCGGAGCGTTCGTATCCCAAGGTGTGATGGCGATGGGCTGCGCTGGCATTTCAGTAAAGGCCACAACGGGAAAGATCCGCGAGATCTGGTTTACAGCAGCTGCATAGGCAAGGCGGTAGGTCGGGTGTGTGACAAGCGCGGCGTCTATGGACACGGATACTGGCTGCAGGAAAAGCCTACGTGCCGTGGCCGGCGACATCTCGGGGCGCAGCCGACACAGGGTTTCGATATGAGAATCGAGCCAGTCCATATCATGGGAAAAACAAGAAACGGGATTCGACCTCCAGAGCTGACATCTCGATCCATTCGGTGCCTATGCGCAGGTAGTAAAAGCGGGCGAAAGATAGGAATGCAGCGGGAGTGCAGTCTGCGAAGTCCGGCAGGACGATGGAGATTCCATTCCGATGTTGGACGAACGCATACTCATCGTCGGCCTCAGAATGAAATGCTTCGTGGGGGTGCGAATGTACCTGAATGGGGATCACAAGGCGGTTCGCGTGTAGATATTCGATTATTCGGAAGGACTCCTCGGCCGGAATTCGGTAGCTCCTTCGAGACGTGATCTGTGCTGGTATGAGCGGCAGAGGTTCAACTCGACATTTCAACCCCTCGAGTCGCGCCGGCCAAAGGACTACGCCTTCATGACCCCGACTTTGCCCTCGTTCCCTAAGAAAACCGATCGTTCCCTCAACCGTCGATCGGGGGATCAGAAATCTCACGTTTTGATCTGAAAGGTTAGACATTCGCATCCTGAAACTTGTGGCCGACCTTCTGAACGATGGAAATCAGCGAATATTCGCGATTCCCCCGATAATTCTCCCAGGAATCGTCGACGTGCTGGAAGTGAGTGTGGTATTCGCGGAGGCCGCGCATGCACAGAAAGGGTTTGGGAGTCGCGAGCAGCCGTGTGTGGCTCCAGCCGTTCTGAAACCAGTACGGCCCGGTGGGCCACTTATTGCCAGGCAGTACTTCTAAGCTGCTAGGATCAAGAAGGTCGAATTCCGGCGGCAATTCGTCCCAATCCTTGCAACTAAACTGGGCGACGCGCAGGCGATTCGATCTGTGGTGCACCATCGCAATGCGTAACAGCGGATAGGTCGTAGACACGACAGCCCAACGTTCTGCCGCGAGCAGCGAATGATTCTTGACCAGCGGCTCCAGCCTGCGCGATACGCACTTGGAGTCGGCGAACGTTGCGTTGGATGGTTCGCCAATCGATGGCGTACCATTCCTGCGCTTCACTTGAGACCGCACCAACAGCTTGCGCTGTCGTCATCTGCTTTGTCTCATGAGCCGATTTGCCTAGTTTTCTCGCGGGAAGTACCACAGGGAAGTCTGCTCGCTTTCGCGTCCGGTGATGTTGTCAGTACAACCAACGCAACCAATATCTGCTCCATTACAGAACAGCCTTCGCTTCCTCCCTGATGTCCTGTCCGCACCGCCGTGGGACCATCTTGCGACGGACTTTCCCCATTCTTGCCGGGGAGCGATACGGATTTACTCTGTTCCGCTGAAATGACACGATAGGTTAGGTCCGCTCACTACGCCGGCCGTGTTGATTGCCCATGACGGAGCACGCACAAGGCCCCGTACCCACGGCAGCAAGAGCCACTCAGCATATTAGGCTCCCTCACATTCCCGACGCTTACGAGCATTTGTGTGTTCTGACCGTTACCATCAAGCCTAGCCCCTCTCCGCCCTTATGCTGGCAGATACACCGTTGCCTCGCGGTTCCAGCGCCAACCTTGCGATTGTGGGTACATTGTCCGAGGGCTTCAGACGGATTGTTGCCGCCCCGCCTCTACCTCGTAGGCTACGTGCGATGGGACGCACGGTCTAATCATTCCTCCTTGTCAGACAATCATGTTCAGCAGCTTACAGATCGCACTGTGCGGATTGTGTGCGTGCGCCGGGATCAAACCGGCATGTAGTAGGGAATGAAAGAGTCCTACAGGAAAGGAGTAGCGAACCATCCTGACCTCGAGTTTTGCGGCGATCGTCGCGAGGCGAGCGTCGAAGCGTAAACAGAGGCATCGGCGGGCAGGGTATTGAGCTTCGAAAATTTGAACTTCGGGGTGCCGACCCTGTGCACACATGGGGAAGGCAACATGCTCAGAGGCGTTGATCGCGAGCCTCTACGGTGACTCCGCGTAGTCGTAGACCCCTGGCACGCTGAGAAACTACATGCACGAGAACCGGGAGACCTCCGCAATGCCTGCCTCCCAATGGGGACAGGACGGCTCGGGAAGGCCCAACACCGTACACCGAGCGCGAACGTTACGGAGGAGTCGGACCCTGGCATAGTACCAATGAACCAATCGAACAAAGTCGGCTTGCAAGCGACCAAGGAGGTTGGGGAGGGAAGGCTTGGGGCCAAGGAGAACTCTTCATCGTCTGGCATGCCCTCGACGCAGAGCGGGACCAGCATGTTCCAAGGACTGTGGAGAGTACGCGAAGCAGCGAAACGGAACAAGAAAATCCGCTTCAGTGCCTTGCTTCACCATGTCACCACTTCATCTCTTCGGGACTGCTTCTACGCCCTCAAGCGACAGGCAGCGCCAGGAGTGGATGGGGTGACGTGGCAGGAGTACGAGCAAGATCTGGAGAACCGGCTCATGGGGCTCCAGCGTCGCATTCATCGAGGAGCGTATCGAGCTCAACCCTCGCGACGAGTCTACATCCCAAAAGCCGACGGGCGGCAACGTCCGCTGGGCATCGCTACTCTGGAGGACAAGATTGTCCAACAGGCGGTGGTGAGCCTTCTCGAACCGATTTACGAGGAGGACTTTTTGGGATTCTCGTACGGGTTCCTGCCGGGACGCGGGCCGCATGCAGCGCTGGACGCGCTGACTTTGTCCATCGAGCGGATGCCGGTGATGTGGATTCTGGATGCAGACATTCGTGGTTTCTTTGACAACGTAGATCACGAATGGGTGATGAAGTTTGTCCAGCATCGGGTGGCCGATCGACGCATCCTGCGATTGATCCAGAAGTGGCTCAAGGCAGGAGTGTCGGAAGACGGCCAATGGTCGGAAACGAAGATAGGGACGCCACAAGGGGCGGTGGTTTCACCTCTGATCGCGAACATCTATCTTCATTATGTATACGACCTGTGGGTCCACGCCTGGCGACGGAAAGTGGCGCGCGGTGCAGTCGTGACCGTGCGCTATGCTGACGATCTGGTCGTGGGGTTTCAGTACCGGGAAGACGCTGAGCGATTCCAGAAGGAGCTTTCGGAGCGCTTGGCAAAATTCGGGCTGGAACTGAATACGGACAAGACGCGACTCATCGAGTTCGGTCGTCGGGCCGAACGCGACCGGAAGCGACGAGGAGAAGGGAAGCCGGAGACGTTCAACTTTCTGGGCTTTACACATTCGTGTGGTCGGCACAAGAAGGGCTTCTTTAGCCTCTGGCGAAAAACGACTCGTAAGCGGATGGTGGCTAAACTGAAGCAGATCAAGCAACAGCTTCAGCAACGACGCCACGAGCCGATTCCTGTTGTGGGCAAGTGGCTACAGCAGGTCGTCACTGGCTACTACAACTACCACGCCGTTCCCGGGAACCTCACCAGCCTTTCGCTGTTTCGCGCGCGGCTCAGCCGCATCTGGCGTCATCAGTTGCGGCAACGCGGCGACCAGCGGAAGATCGCATGGGCGAAGTTCGCTCGCATCTGCAACCGTTACCTGCCCCCACCGCGGACTCTTCATCCCCACCCGTATCAACGCTTCAACGTTACTCATCCGAGGTGGGAGCCGTATGCGTGAAATGCGCTCGTACGGTTCTGTGCGGGGGGCGACTCGTGAGAGTCGTCCCTACCGCGACCCCGATTGCAACTCGTCCTGGCTCAAGTGGCAAGAGTGTTTCTGTGGTTCGTTAATAAAGGTTTGTTTAGATCATCAATAGGGACGTTATCATTCACGATGGCGGAGGCGGTCTGGTAAATCGGATTTCATGACGCGGTGGAAAATGCTGAACGAGCGCTCCCCATGTTGAAAGAGAACTGGAGAGAGGAACTAGGGCGTGGAGCGCTGCACGCAAACGAGAATCATATTTGCGGGTATTCGAATGCTCGCGGTCCGCACCGGCTCGACGTTTCCTTTTAGGTAAGTGGATCAAGAGAGTTGCTGACAATGAAATCTGTATCCGGCGAGTTCGGCTTATCTGCAAGTGACCTCAGCAATCACTTGGCTTGCCGTCATCTCACGTCTTTGGACCTTGCCGTCGCAATCGGCGCAAGGCCCACGCCGACATGGCACTCGCCGGACTTGTGGGTACTTCAGAAGCGGGGATTGGAACACGAGAGCGCATATGTTGCGCATTTAGCGGCCCAGGGGCTGTTTGTTGTCGATTTGCGGGATGTGAGTGAAGAGGAGGCGAGCCGTGAAGTCGGGGCTGCGATGGAGAAGGGTGTCGATATCATAGTCCAGCCGACACTCGCGAGCGGGCGGTGGTTTGGACGCGCAGACGTGTTACGCCGTGTGGAACGTGCCAGCAGGCTCGGCGCGTGGTCGTATGAAGTCTACGATTGTAAGCTCGCGCTGGAAACGAAGGCGGCAACGATCCTCCAACTCTCCCTCTATTCGGAATGTGTTGGTGGCATTCAAGGGGAATGCCCGGAGTACATGCACGTCGTTCCGCCCAGTAATGATTTCAGCTCTGAACCCTACCGCGTGTTTGACTACGCCGCGTACTACCGGCACATAAAGAAGCGACTCGAAAGGGCAATCGAGAACGACGCTCGTGTGGCCGCAAGCTACCCGGAGCCGACGCCACACTGCTCGATCTGCCGTTGGTGGCCCGAGTGTGACACTCAACGACGGAAGGACGATCACCTATCCTTGGTGGCAGGCATTAGCAATTTGCAGCGAAAGCAATTGCACGAATGGGACATCAATGCCATGGGAACTCTCGCAGTGCTTCCAGTGCCGCTTGAACGACGCCCTGCGCATGGATCGGCGGGCGGATACGTTCGCGTCAGGGAACAGGCGCGAGTTCAGGTCGCAGGACGCACTCAAGAGAAACCCATACATGAAATTCTTGAGCTGAACAAGGAACACGGACTTTTCCTTCTGCCGGAGCCTTCCCCCGGTGACATGTTCTTCGATCTGGAGGGTGATCCGTTCATCGACCGCGGTGGACGCGAGTATTTATTTGGCTTCGTCGCCGATGAGGGGACGGGAAATCTTGCCCATGTCTCGCAATCGGCGGTGAATGCGGAAGAGGAGAAGCGAGCATTTGAGTGGTTTGTCGATCTGGTGATGGCTCGCTGGGCACAGCACCCGACGATGCACGTCTATCATTTCACCGGATATGAATCGGGAGCGCTCAAGAGACTAATGGGGCGCTATGCCTCGCGCGAAGATGAGATTGACCGGATGCTGCGGGCGTTTCTGTTGGTGGACCTGCACACGGTCGTGAAGCGGGCTGTGCGCGCAAGCGTCGAGCAATATTCGCTGAAGGCGCTGGAGGCGTTTTACGGTTTTCAAAGAAAGGTGCCTTTGGAAGATGCACGCGCCGCCATGCGCCAGGTGCAGCACAGCCTTGAGCTTGGTGAGGCGGCGCAAATCGACGAGCCGCTGCGCGGCACGATCATCTCGTACAACGCGGACGACTGCCATTCGACGCGGGCGCTGCGTGACTGGCTGGAAAGCGAGCGGCGAAAACTGGAAGGGGCTGGACATCCGATACCCCGGCCGAAACCGCCGGATGGGGCCCCGCCGCAGGCACTGGACGAGCGGCAGCAACGCGCTGCTGCGCTCGCCGCGACGCTTCGGACGAGTGTGCCGGAGGAGCCGGATGAACGGAGCGACGAACAGTCAGCGCTCTGGCTGCTCTCACACCTGCTCGATTGGCATCGCCGGGAATTGAAGTCGGACTGGTGGGAGTTTTACCGCCTGGGCGAGTTGTCGGATGACGAACTTCTGGATGAGCGCTCCGCCCTAGCTGGACTACGCTTTGTGGAGCGGTTGGGAATTCAGCGCAACATACCAACGGACCGTTACGATTTTGAAAAACAGGAAACTGATGTGCGTATCGGCGATGAAATGTGCGCCAAGAAAGAGAAAATCGGGGAGGTGGTCGCCATCGATCTCGCCGCCCGTTCGGTGGACATCAAGAAAACAAAGAAGACGGCCGAAGTTCACCCTTACGCTGTGTACGTCAAAGACATTGGCCCTGGCACGGATGTGCTCGCCGATGCGCTGTACCGCATCGGTGCATGGGTTGGCGCAAACGGAATGGACGCGCCGGGGTCGTACCGCGCGGCGCGAGACCTGTTGCTCCGGAGGTCTCCTTGCCTGGCGGATGGCTCCAGAGATCTCGTTCTCGCCGGAGAAGCAACGGTCGATGCTGCAAGACGTCTGGGCGCAATGCTGGACCACTCGCTGCTCGCGATTCAGGGACCGCCGGGTGCAGGCAAGACCTTCACCGGAGCCCGCATGATCTGCGAGTTAGTACGTCAGGGTAAGCGTGTGGGAATTACGGCAACGAGCCACAAAGTCATTAGCAATCTACTCAGGGAGGTTGTGAAGGCTGCCGGTGAAGAGGGGCTAGCTGATGACCTAAAATGCGTACAGAAGGTAAAGAAGGAAGATAAGCCGGAACAGGACCCGCCTCATATTCAAACCACGGTTGACAACAAGGAGACGCTCGCCGCGTTCCTGGGTGGCGCCCATATTCTGGCAGGGACGCAGTGGCTGTGGGCACAGGCGGATTATTGTGAGGCGGTGGATGTGCTCTTTGTGGATGAAGCTGGGCAGATGTCACTTGCGAACGTGCTGGTGGTCTCCCAAGCTGCCAAGAGCGCTGTCTTGCTGGGCGATCCGCAGCAGTTGGAGCAACCGCTTCGGGGCAGTCATCCGGAGGGAACGGAGCTCTCGGCGCTGGAACACTTGCTCGCTGGGGCAAAGACAATCCCGCCTGAGAGAGGTCTTTTCCTGGAAAGAACCTGGCGACTGCATCCCAAGCTCACCGAGTTCACCTCCGAGGCGTTCTATGAAGGACGCTTGCAGTCGCGCGCCGGGCTCGAAAATCAACGCATCGAAGGGCATGCGTGGCTGGGAGAATCCGGTCTCTGGTATGTTCCGGCCGAGCATCACGGCAACCAGAATGCTTCGCCGGAAGAGGTTGAAATCGTCGCCGGTTTGGTGGGTAGCTTGACTCAGCCTGCCGTGAGATGGGTCGATGACAAGGGCAACGGCCGCACATTGCAGTTGACCGACATCCTGATTGTCGCGCCCTACAACGCCCAGGTGTCGGATCTTTGCTTGCGTCTTCCCAACGCTCGGATAGGAACCGTGGACAAGTTTCAAGGCCAGCAGGCACCTGTCGTGATCTATTCGATGACCACGTCATCGCCCGAAGACGCGCCGCGAGGAATGGAATTTCTCTACAGCCTGAACCGGCTGAACGTAGCGACTTCACGGGCTCAGGCGATGGTCATCGTTGTGGCGAGTCCCAGGCTTCTGGAGCCTGAATGTCATACTCCACGGCAAATGCAGCTCGCCAATGCGCTGTGCCGGTATGTCGAACTCGCACAGACCGCAAGACTGTAACGATCTCTAATGCGTTAACCTGCGATTTCCAGGAGATTCCGTGGCACCGCGTTTGCGTATGACAGCGATTCATTGACTAGGCGTTCCCGCACCAGCTCGAGCCTTGCCTTGATCTCTTCAAACGGAAGCTGTTCCGCCGAAGAGGCGATCAGCGTCTGCGAGGACGCAATCACGACACGATCCGCGCCCGACACTTCCATCCCTGCATCTACCAGGGTTTTGGCAAATGACGCAGATTTCTCAAGCACGGTCTCGATGTCGAATGCTTTGGCGCTGGCCTGCACGTGCTTGCGGCACACGAGAATCGCATCCAGGCTGATCGGGTCTTTGGCGGCGTTTTTCGGACTAGCACCTCGTTGCTCCGCATGAACAGGGTGTGCGGCGACCACTTCAAGACCGGCTGTGGTGATGGCCTCGTAAATGGCCGCCCAGCCTTCCGCGCGCGAATGATGGAAGCTGAACGCGAGAACTCCGTCGTCTCGGAGAACTCGTTGGCACTCCGAGAGCACATAAGAAAGCTGACGAGCAAATGTGCGCGGGTCCTTGTGCTGTACTTCGCCTGAATCCGAACAATCCGGCCTGTCAAACCATGCATAGCGATGACGAAGTACCGGTGAGAGCCATGCAAAGAAGAAATCGCTTAGCTCGCTATAGTGCACGAAATCAAAATACGGAGGATCGGTTATTACTGCATCGACGGACTTGTCCGGGATTGGAAGGTGTGAGCTATCGCCGCTCAGGATGAGCGCCCCCAGCCTCGTCTTCCTAAGTTCGTCCCATGAGCCTACCTGGTGCACATCAATCGGATCGCTGGCCACAATCTTCCGCGCCTGGGCCTTGTTCCCCAGCAGGTCTGCGTCGAGTGTCACTTCGAATGGTTCGTCGAGATAGCGTTTGGCGCGTATCAATCTTGATTCAAACAAGGAACAGAATGTGCCGCTGCTTTTATCGGTTCCCCACACAGAATTCTCAAGGGGTGTGCGCTCCGGTTTCAGAATGTGGTTGGAGAACATATGCCGCACGGCTCCTGTCCCCTCCCCTTTGAAGCTGCAGAACAGATTGTTGAATTCAAGCGTGCTGGAGAACAGGCACAACATCTGCTCCTGCACCGCCCGGTCTTCTAGTCGAAGGATTTCCCGCAACAGCAAACCGAGGCACAGTAATTGCCGGGCGTTGAAGAAATCGCGCCAGTGATGGAAGTTGTAGCCGCGCGCCTGGTCCGTGTTATGCCCTGGCCGTACTGCGAGCGTCGGCAAGGGAAGGCTCTCGGTCGCCAGGCAGGTTTCCGCCTCAGCATAGAGAGTCAAGTCTTCAGGACCTGGCTTGAGGTAGATTTTTTCGCCCGATGCCTTCAGTGCCATGATTGCGTACAAGCGATGAGGCAAGGGTGATCCGTCTGCAGGAAGCAGGTCCTTAATTCGGTGCTTCTGCCCGCTCGCGGAGGTTATGTGCTGGCCAGACGCCCTCCCCTGCTGTGGGTTGAATTGATGCTTACATGCCTGGCAGACAAGACTGGTGCTGTCGTAGCGGTCCTCGGTGATACTCCAACACTCAGGACAGACGATTTGGGCCTTGGGTTTTTTCGTCGGGTATGCGTCCTGCGCGAACACGTAGCTACCAAATAAAGGAATGGTCTCGCCCTCGGGAGTGCGAACCATCTTCACCCAAAAAAAATACAGGACGGGAATTAGTTCTCCAGTGGACGGGTCTTTGGTCTGGTAGTAACGCCGGATAGCGGGAGCAATGGTGCGCTCCAGCTGAGCAAACGCTTCACGAAGCGTGGTTTCGGGAACACGGGCGAGAGACTGTCGCACGAGAAAAGTGCTGACCGGGTTGATGTCGCAGCCAACCACGTTCGCTCGCAGCTTGAGCGATTCGCCCAGAATCGTGCCGCTCCCCATGAAAGGATCAAGCACGGTTTTTCCCGTGAAGTGATGGTGGTGGTAGAAGGAATCCCAGATCCGTGTGTCCTTCGGGCTGAGCGCGCCCAGCGTAATCGCGCGAAAGACCGACCCGAGCCGCGTCGCCCACCATTTATGGATGTGGTAGAGCGGCCGGTTGATCTCTTTGCGCCAACTCTCATGCTCCGCCACTTGGCTGATCTCCAGGATGGGGAAGCCGTGCTCAAGAGCGGTCTCCTGCCGCTCATCGTCGAAAGTCAGTTTTGCGCCGAGCGGATTCATTCTTCTTCCATTTCTTTAACGGTTTCAAGAATGGCTGCCCGCGAGAGCATGGAGACAGCCTTCGGTGCTTGAGACTTCAGACGATAGGCCGTAAAGCGATGTTCCGTCCCGGCGCGCGGATTGGGAAGCTTTTCGGCTTTGAGTTCGTTGGTACGAAGGTCAAACGTGTAGCCGACAACC
Organism: Candidatus Sulfotelmatobacter sp.; assembly: GCA_035946775.1. Classification (GTDB taxonomy): domain Bacteria; phylum Acidobacteriota; class Terriglobia; order Terriglobales; family Acidobacteriaceae; genus Sulfotelmatobacter. The sequence continues at coordinate 47,976 of DASYZA010000191.1, forward strand.
AGCGTATCGGATTCGATGCGGGTGAGTTCGCCGACAACGACAAAGCGCGGGTCGGGAGCAAAGCTCTTCGGCACGATGAGCGTATGCAGCCCCGTGGTTCCCTCGGTCAGGGCAAACGGCGTCGGCGCGACGTACATTTTGCGGTCGCGGATCATGATGTCGCCGTACGTGCCAAAACCTTTGACGCTCTTGTTCTTGTGGATGTACTCGTGGTCGGCGTTCAGGAAATCGCCGTGACAGACAACCAGGTCGACGACAGGATACTGTCTGCGCCCGTTGCCCTGGTCCGGATAGACGGACAGATCCGCAGGATAGCGGCCAAAGACGTAGAAGATCTGCCGCCCGTTATGGTATCCGGTAGGCACCTGGCTGTTGGAGTCGTAGTCACGCTCACGACCTGGCCAGGCAAGCCCCTTGATTTCGTACCCCTCGGTGTACTCGACTAGGCTAAAGTCTGGGTAGGTATTGCGGCCTGAGCCCTCGAAGTGAATGCCCAACTTTTGGATGCGCTTCTGAAACCAATTCTGGAAGTGGAATTCTTTATCCTTGGCGCTAACAGATTCAATGAGCTCGCCGGCCTGAACGGCGAGAACACATTGCTCGAATACAGCAAAGCACGTGGTTTTGGGATCAGCCGTCATGGTTCTCAAGTCTCTCATTGTACCGCGCGTTAAGACACTATCATGGGCACCGGGCCTGTCAGTGGAAGTGTCGTCAATGCTTGGCCCCTGGATGTGCTCCTCTTTCTCGCCAGCTGCTACTGCCTCGTCGGCATAAAGACTCAGAAAACGACCCAGCGAAGCCACGAACTGCGTTATGCACGCAAAGTTCGCACCTTATGCGCACTCATGCGACGTAACATCCCTGCAACTCGCAGGATGGCGGCGGTGTTGACCCGCGAGCTTCAGCAAACCGCAGGCTAGGAGAACCCATCCCGCCCAATTGCGCTTCCGTTCATAGCAGAATTCTGCCGCAAAGTACCAACAGTCAATTCCCAATGCACCGAGTGCGCTTGATCCCGGAGAAAGGAGGGATTCTTATGTCTCGAAAGGTTGGTCAAATCATTGCGCGAGGCGAGCGTCGTTGGCTTGTTCGCGTTTACTTGGGGCGCGATCGTGAAACGCGCAAGCGCACGTACCACAATCGAACAATCTATGGGTCGCTCCGGTACGCCCAGGCATACCTAATGAGAAGATTGCATGAACGCGACCTCTCTCGCGGAGTCGAAGGGCTTCAGGTCACCGTAGACGAGCTCTTAGATCATTGGCTAGAAACGGCCGTCCAACCGAAAGTCCGTGGAAAAACGTACAGCGACTATGCAGCCATTCTGCGGAGATACATCCGTCCAGCGATCGGCGCAAGAATGTTGGCCTCACTCTCGCCTCTCGAGATCCAGGCTGCATATCAGATCATGGTCAACCGGAAGCTGTCGGCACGAACTATTCGGTATGCGCATGCTGTTTTGCGGGCAGCGATCAGACAGGCCATACGCTGGCAATTGCTAATCACGGATCCAACGCAGGGAGTCCAGCTTCCGAATCCACAGTGTAGAGAAATGTCGGTGCTGACTACCGATCAGGCCCGATCGTTTCTCAGGGCTGCAGCGCATTCCCCACAAAGATGCCTGTTTGCGGTGGCCCTCACTACTGGAATGCGCCCGAGCGAGTACCTCGCCCTTTGCTGGCGGGACATCGACTGGGATCGTGGAACGGTGAGTGTGGTTCGGTCGATTCACCGGCACGAAGGGCAATGGATCTTTACGGACACGAAGCGAGTCCGCAGCCGTCGACTGGTTAGGTTGCAGACCTGGGTGCTCGATCTACTCAGAAGAATGAAAGATGAGACTGGGCGGGCTGGCGAAGCGTGCGACACCGCAGTCGCTAATCTGATTTTCACCACTGCCCATGGAGAGCCGATCAACGAAGAGTACTTGGTAAAGAAGCACTTCAAGCCACTCCTGCGGGAAGCCGGTCTGCCGAACATCCGGCTGTACGACCTTCGCCACACATCCGCAACGCTTGCTCTTACGGTTGGAGTCGCACCCAAAGTGGTATCCGAACAACTCGGCCACGCTAGCGCTGCCTTCACGCTGGACACCTACTCTCATGTACTTCCGCACATGCAGGAAGAAGCTGCTGCCAAGATGGAAGCAGCTTTAATGAACGGCGTTTCGCTGTAGCCAAATCCCCTCAATCCCACAAACCAAGAAGCCGCGCCTCTATGTGCGCCAGGAAAGGAAGGAGGTGTCCTTGTGTCTCGCAAACTAGGTCAGATCATCGCAGTTCGTGAGAATACCTGGATGATTCGTATCCCGATGGGCTGCGATCCTCAAACCAAACAGCGCAACTATTACAACCGCACCGTTCATGGCTCTCTGCGGCAGGCGCAGAAGTTCCTAGGAAAAAAGGTCAATGAACTGGGAGCTTATATCGAGCGGGACGGTGCAAAGATTCGCTTGGACCAATACCTCGATCAGTGGCTCAAAACAGCCAAATCGCAGATTTGCAGCAAGACGTATGAAGGCTACGAAAGCCTGCTCGCAAAGTACATCCGTCCGCCACTCGGGAAAAAGACTCTTGTGAGCATCAGGCCGTTGGACGTCCAGATGTCAGATCGTGGGCTCTCACCAAGAACGGTCCAAGGCGCTCACTGGGTCTTGAATGCTGCATTCAGACAGGCTCTGCGCTGGGAAATGATCTTGGAAGTTCCGACCAAAGGACTGAATTTGCCTCGTATCCGAAGGCGTGAAATGCGCGTGTTCAGTATAGAAGAGGCAAAAACATTCCTAAAATTCGCGTTGCCTACAATGTACGGAACTCTGTTCGCTGTTGCGATTACAACCGGGATGCGCCCAAGCGAATGCATCGGCCTCAAGTGGCAGGACATCGATTGGGGACGTGCAACTGTGAGCGTTAAAAGGACGCTTCGAAAAGGGCCCACAGGGCAGTGGGAATATGGTGAGACGAAGCGCGCCGGCAGTCGAAGGCTGATCAGATTGCAGAATTGGGTTCTCGCGAGACTGAAGCAATTGAGGGAACTCCAGTTGGCGAATCCGGTTGTTGATCCCGAAGAATGGCCCGAAGCAGTGGACCTGCTCTTCGTGACTGAATTCGGCCGGCCTGTCAACGTGAACAGCCTAGTCTACAAGCACTTCAAGCCCATCTTGAAAAGAGCCGGACTGCCGAACATCAGACTCTATGACCTGAGGCATACTGCTGCGACGCTGGCACTGACGGTAGGCGTTTCGCCTAAGGTCGTGTCAGAGCAACTCGGGCACACTAGTGCCGCCTTTACATTGGATGTGTATTCCCATGTCCTCCCGCACATGCAGGATGACGCGGCTGCCAAGGTAGAGGCAGCCTTGTTCGGACAGAGCCAACCACCCGGAACCAGCGGTTTGAATCATTGAATATATTTTGTGATAGCTTCTCGCAGCCGCAGGTCTTCTTCGATCTCCGATTGTCCCGCCAATGCTTTCGAGACAAATGCGGCTAGATCCTTCCAAAATTTTGCTGGTTTGTATTTTCGCTTCAGCAAATAATCAACTCCTCGATAGCCCGCAATGTAACTTACATAGGCAGCGGCTAGGCGGCGTGCAAGTTCATCATCTGTTTGGACGTTCATGGAATCCTCAAACCTTGGTGACATGGCTGTTCGATTTTACGTCGAACCACCTGGCAGATATCTGCCCGGAGCGAACAGGAGAGGTCTCTGTCAAGTAAAACGGGGGCCTTCGACGAGCGGAATCAGGCTTGATAAACTGGAAGTAGTCGTTCCTGCAATCGGAAACGGTTGGCAAGAAAGAAGAATCCCGCCGCCACGGACCTTGGGCGGAAAGGCGGGAGGGCAACGTTTAAGAAGTACGGTTCGGATCACTACAGTAAGCTGTCCAAGAAGCGAAAGAACCGGCGAGGTGGCCGTCCTCCCAAGCCCAAGTAAACCGGCACAAAAGCTCAGTTGACAAACACCGAGCGCTCGCTGTTTAATCCATTCGATCGGCGATTGCACAAATTTAGCCGTTCAGATTCCCGTTAGTAGTTCTGCAAGTGAGATTCCGAGGGTCCGGGCGATTTTGTGAAGGACGGACAAGGAGCAGTTGTGTCACGTTCGAGATTTGAAAGCAAGCTCATGGCAGCGTCCACCGCCTTTAGAATGACCGTCTATAGACAGCAAAACATTGGATTCAATCGAACTTGCCGTCAAGAATTCGAAGGTAAGACTGAGTCCGCTACGGCTAAGGTGAGCTAACTTGTTGAAAATAAAACGTTTTAGTGTGCAGGTGACTGTGCGAGGGCAAAGAAAGACGGCATCCTTTATTAATTTATTAATTGTGGCCTGATTTGCTGCGGGGTAGGGCAGGGAAGTCGTTGATTTGAAAGCACGATTCCTTCTGGGCGAAACAAAGTAGTCTCCCATGGATTCTTCCGTCTCACTCCAATTGCCGCGTCTTGGGATCTCGGAAACGAGTGAGCGAAACAACTCGTCTGTTCGATCCGAGACCGATCCTGATGCGACCCTCGTTACCGATGTGGCTCGGGGCAGCAGGGAAGCGCTCGGACTCCTTTTCCGCCGTTATGCCGGACTTGTTCGCGGGGTGGCCCTGCGAGTCCTGAAGGATGCTTCCGAGGCAGACGATCTTGTCCAGGATGTGTTTGTGCTTATTCACCGCGTGGCTCAAACCTTCGACAGCTCCAAGGCTTCGGTCCAATTCTGGATCGTGCAGATGACCTATCGCCGCGCGCTTTCGCGGCGTCAGTACCTCAATTCTCGCCACTTCTATACCCGCCAGGAACTCGATGAACAGGCGATTCCAACAACCATTCAAGGGGCGGAGCGCGGGAAACTTCTGTTGAGCAGCGATTGGCGGAGTTGGATTTGGAGAAACTGTTCGGATCGTTGTCGGAAGACCAACAAAAGACTCTTCGGCTTCACTTCATCGAGGGCTACACCCTGGATGAAATCGCAAAAATCCTCGGGCAGACTAAGGGCAATATCAGGCACCATTCGTTCCGCGGCTTGGAGCGCCTCCGACAGCTAATTTTTGATGGCGAATTGCCGGGCACGAGAGCAGTATGATACAGGGATTATCCAGCTCAGGAGCAGGGGCGTTGTCTCAAAGCGGACCCCATGACGAATTTCTAGAACTCTGCGCCGCTTCGACGATTGACGATCTATCGGACGATGAGAAGAAACGGCTCCGAGAGCATCTTGCAGTTTGTTCGTCCTGCCGCGAAGCCCTTCATCAATACGAGTCCATTGCCAGCGACGTAGTCCCCGCAATTGCCGCCAACGAAGTACCGGAAAACGGACCCGTTGATTCGAGCTGGTCGGAGGAGAAGGCTGAAAAAGCACTTTTCGAGCGCATTGCGCATGAAGAAAGAAGTTCGGATGTCGAAAAAGGGCGAAACGGTTCTTCGTTTTTCCCCCATCGCATCCTTCCGTTCTCGACCGATTCTACCTGGCGGAATGTATGGGTGCTCTATGCCGCCGGAATTCTCCTGTTCTGCGCAATCAGCTTTTTTGCCTACCGTGTTGGAACACGCCGCGCGACTGAAGCCGCCAAATCCCCTCTTCAGCCGCAGAGCCAACAGGCTCCTCTCGCCCAGACCTCACTCGAAGAACAGCTCAGTGACGCTGGGCATGATCGCGCGATCGCGAACGCGGAAATCGCCCAACGAGACAAGGTGATCGCCGACCTTCGCCGGGAAATGGCACGCCAGTCTACGGAAATTGCCGGATTGAAGGCGGCACAAACTCAGCTTGAGAGCAATTTGCAATTCGACGACGCGAGCAAACAAAACCTCGTTCAACAAAAAGCCGAATTGACAGAGAAACTCGAATCAGCCGAAAAAGGTTCTCAGGTATTACAGGACAAACTCGATTCCTTGGCGCAACAGTCTAAGGAAGACGCTGCAAAGGCCAAGGCCTCAGACGCTAGGGTCAACGATTTAACGCGCCAACTTCAGGACCAGGAGGCAGTTCTGAGCCAGCGGGACGAGATGCTGGCTCACGATCGTGACATCCGCGAGGTTATGGGGGCGCGGGACCTCTACATCGCTGAAATCTATGATGTGGCAGGTACTGGTGAAACAAAGAAACCCTACGGACGGATTTTTTATACTCGCGGCAAATCCCTGATTTTCTATGCCTATGATCTGGATCAGCAAGCGGAGTTGAAAAGGGCGGGGGCGTTTCAGGCGTGGGGGCGGCGGGGACCCGACCGGCAGCAGGCGATCAACCTTGGGGTTTTCTTTGAGGACAACGCGGCAAGAAAACGCTGGATTCTTAAATGTGACGATCCCAAAACCCTCGCCCAGATCGACGCGGTGTTCGTCACTGTCGAGCCCAAAGGCGGTAGTCACAAACCCAGCAACAAGACCCTTTTGTTCGCTTCTCTAAAGATCGACCCGAACCATCCTTAGCCTTCTCCTGTCCGGTAACCCGGCCACCGGCCTCGCCCACTCGGTCCTAAAATAAAGACGAAGTCTCGTGGTGCTCACCGCGGATCTTCTTCGGAACTTAACGGAAGAGTGGCGTGTATATTCCGTTGCTCCCTGGAGAGCCGACATGCGCTTCCCCCTTGCTGTTTGTGTTTTCGTTTGCTTCGTGGTGATTTCCATTCCCTTGGTCGGCCAGTCTCCCAATGGAAACATCAACGGACTCGTCTCTGATGCAAGCAATGCTGCAGTAGCCGGGGCCGAAATCGTCGCCGTTAACGACGTGACCGGTGTCCAATACACTACCAAAACCAATAGCGAAGGCATGTACGCATTGCCAAATCTGCCTCCGGGCCCCTACCGCATTCAGGTATCCAAGATCGGGTTTAAGACGGTCATCAAGCCGGACATCGTCCTTAATGTCCAAGATGCGCTGTCTATCAACTTCACAATTCCTGTCGGAGCAGTGTTCGAGGTTCTAACCGTGCAAGGGGGCGCACCATTAGTGAATACAGAATCGGCAGCTGTAAGCACAGTTGTCGATGAGACATATGTGAAGAATATGCCACTCAACGGGCGCAGCTTTCAAGATTTGATTCTGCTCACACCGGGGGCTGTGACGCAGACTCCCCAGCTCAGCAATACTGGCAATGGGGGGCTCGGTGAAACGGGTGAATTCAGTGTCAATGGCCAGCGCACGGAATCCAACAACTACAGTGTGGACGGTGTCAGCGCCAATATTGGAGCAGCTGCTGGCGTCAACATGTTGGTCTTTGCAGGTGCTAGTGGTTCTGTTGCTGGTTCTACGGCATTGGGTACTACACAGGCCTTGGTTTCCGTCGATGACCTCCAAGAGTTTCGTGTACAGAGCTCAAGCTATGCTGCGGAATATGGTCGGAATCCGGGGGGGCAATTCGCATTTGAGACGAAGTCGGGCGCTAATCAATGGCACGGGACGGCCTACGACTACTTGCGGAATGGCGCTTTGGATGCCCAGGACTGGTTCAATGACTATTTTGGTACGCCAGAACCTGGACTTCGGCAGAACGATTTCGGCGGGACATTGGGCGGACCAGTCGAGGTTCCCCGCCTGTATCACGGAAAGGATAGAACCTTCTTCTTTGTTTCCTATGAGGGATTGCGCTTGATTGCGCCACAGCCGGCCACGCCTAACTATGTGCCCGACGCTGCTCTGCGTGCCAGTGCTCTTGCAGCCGTGCAGCAGTTTCTCAATGCCTTTCCTTTGCCCAGCCCTAACGGGATTGATGACACAGCAAATGGCATCGCCCAGTATATTGGAAGTTGGTCGAATCCAGGTTCCCTCGATTCCGCTAGCATCAGACTTGACCAAGCCATCAGCGATAAGGCGAGGTTCTTCTTTCGGTTTAGCGACACTGTCTCCAGTTCGTCCGCTCGCGGTACTTCGGCAGCTTCTACCACTCCTACAGTACTGTCTACGGCAACTTACACTTTGAGGACTTACACGGCTGGTGTTAGCAGTGCCTTGTCAAACCACTTGGGTAATGAATTTCGTCTCAACTACAGCACGAACAGTACGACACAGAATCAAGTCATCGATGCATTGGGCGGCAGCACTCCCATAAACTTAGCGCAGGTTACAGGACTAAGTGCGGAGTCGGCTCCAGAAGTATTCCTTGCCTACGGTGGATATTCTATCGCGCTCACCCAGCAGCAGCAGTTTGGCGCTCAACGGCAGTGGAACTTGGTTGATACGGTGAACCTGTCTCGAAGCCGCCATCAATTTAAATTCGGAGTGGACTATCGAAGGCTGACGCCGTTTGCAGTGCCATCGAATCCCACACTGGTGTACTTCTATTTTAGTGAATCGGCGGTCCAGACTAACAGCGCGTCTACGTTTCCGGTATCTCTTGCTCCCGCTCATCCGTTATATACGAACTTCTCAGCTTTTGCCCAGGACGAATGGCGAGTGTTACCTCGTTTAAGCCTTTCCTTGGGACTGAGGTGGGAGTTGAATCCGGCGCCCAGTGTGACGCAGGGTCTACGGCCGTACGCACTAGCCGGATCGAACCCCGATAGCTGGACGCTAGCGCCCCAAGGTACTGCTCTGTGGCGCACCACATGGTACAACTTCGCACCTCGGCTGGGTATCGCATACATCCTTCACAATACGCGAGGCCATGAAACTGTAATTCGGGGAGGAGGGGGCGTATTCTTCGACACCGGCCAGCAGTTGGGGTCGTCGGGCTTTAATGGTCCGGGGTTTGTTGCGTACGGCGCTTTTGGGCCAGGATCATTCCCCACGCTTCCCGTGATACCCCTGATTGTGAACCCTCCTGTGGGCCAACAGGTGGAGGCGAACGTAACTAAGCCGGATCTGGAGCTGCCATATACCATTGAGTGGAATGCTAGCGTTGAGCAGGCACTTAGCAACTCGCAGACTCTGACATTCTCATACGTCGGTTCGCATTCGAGTAAGTTACTTCAGGAAAGCTCCTTTAACACCCCCAACAACCCAATTGCAGGTGGCTTTCTATTAGTTGAAAACGGTCTGACCTCGGATTATGACTCTGCGCAAGCCCAGTTTCGCAGGAGACTGAATCGGGGCGCGACGGCGCTGGCATCTTACACATGGTCCCACTGTATCGATTACGGGTCTCAGAACATCAACATTGGCTATCAGCGCGGGAACTGCGACTTCGACGTGCGCCACAATCTTTCCGCTGCTTTTTCGTATGACTTGCCGAACCTCGGACAACCGACCGTTCTAAAGCTTCTCGCGCACAACTGGGGACTGGACGATCGGTTTAGCGCGAGAACCAGCTTTCCCGTCACACTGGACGGAAACGAACTTCTGCAGCCAAATGGGCAGTTCTACCACTCTGGATTGAACTTTGTTCCGAATCAACCGGTCTACCTCTACGGTGCCAATTGTGACTCCATTCTTCAAGGTCTGGGGGATCTGGCTCCTGGGAAAGGTTGTCCAGGCGGCCAGGCGCTTAATCCTCTGGCCTTCAGTTCCGTAAATTCTGGCCTAGGTAACGTTCCGCGCAATTTCGCACGAGGCTTTGGAGCCTGGCAGATGGACCTAGCAGTAAGGCGTGAGTTCCCTATCTACGAGAGGCTGAAACTGCAGTTCCGGGCAGAGGCATTCAACGTCTTCAACCACCCCAATTTCGGAAACATCAATCCGTATACCTACCAGACCACATTTGGACAGGCGACTGGCACTCTGGCAAGCTCGCTAGGTATCTTGAGTCCGCTCTACCAGATGGGGGGCCCTCGCTCGATGCAGTTCGCTCTCAAAATAATATTCTGACGGTCAATTCACGAAGGTTCTGCGCAGATACAGACGGTTTTCAATCTGCTGGGTTCAAAGGGAGGAAGATGATCCGTGTTTAGATTCTTCAGTTTGAACCGGCCGAAATGTGATGGGTTTCAAGTCGCTCCCTGCTCATATCCGCCTTCCATCTTCGTTCTTATCTCATGTTTGTCGTTTGTTGCGCTTTGCCCGGCGCAAGAACTAAAGCAGACTTTCACTGTCGCCGATGAAATAGGATTGGCTCACTTTGGTGATCCGTACTATGGCAACGCCGATCCCTTATTGTTTTCGCCAGACGGCAAGTACGTTGCTGTAGATACTGAACGTGGACTGCTGAAGGTCAACCGTCCTGAGGATTCCATTCGTTTTTATTGCACGGCGGACGTCGTTGCTTTCCTAAAGCGCTCTGGCGAGTCAGGGCAGCTTATGCCGGTATGGGTGCTGACCCGTTCTACCGACAAAGAAGGACCAGTCATCCAGAATTGGCGATGGCTGGCTGACTCTAGTGGCGTTGCCTATTTGGAGCGCGTTAAAGGTGGCAAACAAGAACTCGCACTGGCAGACATTCGTAGAAGGAAATTAGAAATCCTGACTTCCCCATCAATTCACGTCGAGATGTTCGACGTGCGTGATAGGCAGCACTATGTCTATACCGCTCTTGACCCGGCCGAGGAGAAAGAAAGCCTAAACGAACGAAGCGGCGCTGCAATCGTCGGAACCGGACGCACATTGTGGAACCTCTTGTTTCCACAGGAACAAACGACCGGCTCCCACTTTCGGCACCCCCACCTTTGGGCCGTCAACGCCGGCAAGCCCTTTGAGGTTAAGCATTTGGGGCTTCCCATCGTTCCGATGTCAGACCTCGCATTGTCGCCGGATGGCACCTCAGTGATCACTCAGTTGCCGCTTCTCGATGTTCCGCCGTCGTGGGAAGCGCTGTACCCACCGGCACTCAAGTCCGCCGCCTTCCGGATCCGCGGAGGGCGTCAGGACTTGCTGCACGGATCGGACCTCGTACAGCAATATGTTGCGATCGAACTTAAGACAGGAAAGGTGCGAAGCTTGACCGAGGCACCCGTCGGCGCCGCGGCTGGCTGGTTTTCATATGGACGCCCGAACTGGTCGAGCGACGGTCGCGCAATCGTACTACCCGACACCTTCCTCAAGTCATACGACAATGTGCCGTCCCGGCCTTGCGTCGCTGTTGTGGATGCTGATTCGCATAAGAGTTCTTGCGTTGAGAGATTGAAAGGCCACACGGAGACAGATGTCGAGAAAGATTTCCATGTCATATGGAGTGTGCGCTTCGGACGTGAGAAGCATCGAGTTCTGGTCACCTTTAATAGTCATGACGATTTCTGGGTAAAGGAAACCAGCGACTATCGGCAATCTGTCGATGGCAATTGGCAAATTGTCAGGCAATTCAGCGGAACTCCGGAAACCGAGCATGACGGACTAGCTGTGAACGTGACACAGGGCCTAAACGAACCGCCGAGGATTGTAGCCTCTGACGGGAAAAGAACCCGTGTGATTTTGGACCCAAATCCACAGCTCAAGCAGTTCGAACTGAACCAGGTGATCATTTACACATGGAAAGACAACGAAGGCCGGAAATGGAAAGGGGGACTTTATAGACCTAACGACTACAATGCAGCAAAACGCTATCCTTTGGTTATCCAGACTCACGGTTTCTCAGAATCGCAATTTAGTCCCGATGGTGCATATCCCACCGCGTTCGCGGCTCGAGCGCTCGCAGCAACGGGAATCATGGTTTTGCAGGCTGAGACGGAGGTTGGGTGGAGTTGTCCGTTCACCCTCCCTGATGAGTACCCCTGCTATGTGCTTGGTTACAAAGGAGCCGTCAAACAACTGGTGTCAGATGGACTAGTAGACCCCGACAACGTGGGCATCATCGGATTCAGCCGCTCGTGCGGAAGCGTCATGGAGATGCTGGCGGATGACTCCTTTCACCTCAGAGCTGCGTCCGTTACCGACGGCATCATGCATACTTATTCCCAATACATCATGGGCGTTGATTATGCTAACAACTCAATCGCCAACGACGCCAATTCATCCATTGGTAGCCCCCCATTCGGTGAAGGTTTGCAGTTGTGGCTAAAGCAGTCTATAAGTTTCAGAATCAACCGTGTCAAAACACCTCTGTTAGTGGTTGCCGAGGGACCGGTGAGCATGTTGCTAATGTGGGAGCCTTATGCCGGATTGCGTTATCTGCACAGGCCTGTCGATTTAGTAATGCTGAACACATATGAGCACGTCCTCACAAATCCAGCTGCAAGGTTGGCGTCTCAAGCCGGTAGTGTTGATTGGTTCCGCTTCTGGCTACAGAACTATGAAGACCGCACTCCTATCAAAGCCGCCCAGTATGCGCGGTGGAGAGAGTTGCGGAGATTGCAGGGACAGAGCGAAACGCAATGAGATGGACACTACGAGATGTGGCCTCATCCGACGTTTGGCGCCTTGGCAATGCCAATCGAAAGACGAAACGCCAGTAGGGTGCAGTTTCTAGGCTGGTTATCGTGGCGTCTCTCCTCGCGCGCCCAGTGTGACCCGCGGAAACCGTAAGGTGCGTCTAAAGATGCCGGAGCCTCAAACTCAAGGGGCTCCGGCAGCCACAAAGCTCATTCCCATTCCGTTAGGGTTGAGCTACGCGCCTGGAACGCGGACGTTGCCACATGATGGGTCCTTACTCCCAGTCTGCGTATGCGGCTATGACTTCCTTGTCCGCGCCGTCAACATGTGGAGTCGGCGCTTTCGTGCCGCTTCCACTACTCTCGATGACTCTTATCGGGTCCAGCTTCGTCAACTCCGGAGTATTGTATTTCATCGGTGTCACCTCCTTTCTTCTGATATTTGGGACAACAGTCAATAGCTCATCTAAGAGCGCGTGGCAGTTCGACCTGGTGTGGCACTCCTTTGTGTCCAGAAAAAGGACAGGTTGTCGTCTCAGGCGGTAAGTTCACCAGAACACCCTCCATCATGATGTGACGGAGCCATCGTTCGAGTGTTACTGTGCGCTTAAAGCTGCTAATCTGCGGTCCTCTTAGGTCGTGAGCTTTCCGCAAACACTCCACGAAGCACTCTTGGTCTAATATCCCCTTGAAACTGCTGACCGTGTGACTTAGGCCCATCGCGTCAGGCAATGCCGCTGGCATATTGTTAAGTGACAGTTGTGGAGCAATGCTCTTTCGTCTTCTGTTAAGGAGTTCGTCGGGAACAATGCCGACAAGAGCCCGCTTCATTAAGGATCGGCGCTGGCCCACTCGGACGACCTGCTCCCGCGGGATGCTGTACATGAATTCCACTAGAGTTCGGTCAAAATATGGCAATCTCACTTCGCGTAGAAACTCCGGACGTAGGGTCCAGTTCGCTAGCAATCTTTGATCGCCAGCCAGTGACCGAAGATTATGCTGAAGGCTCGGTAAAAGATCGAAGAGTCTGATTCTAGATGGATAACCGTCCAGAGTCGTCTTATTGCGGCGTACGAAACGTGAATCGAGCCAAGGAAATGAGAGGCTATTGGATGTGCCTCTGGATGTTTGAAAAAGAAACCCGCGAACTGCTTCCCAGAACAAGGCGAGCCGAGACCTTCTCATTTTCACTGACCAGGCATTGAGTTGGCGCATAAATGTCAGGAGGCGTATAGTCGCGAGGAGATTCTGCAATTCTGGTGTGGGCGTCGGCACGCCGTCGCCCATAACTTCGCCACCCCCAATTCCAGAGATCGTGACTCGATGTCCCGTTGATGCCAGATATCTTGCATATTGCTGGAGAACCTCCGGAAGAGGCTCATTCAAATCTGGAGTCGCCGCAAAGCGATTGGAAACAGATTGGAAGATGAAAGGATATTGTGAATCAGCTTTTGTTATAAGTGCGCCGATATCGATGTGATATCCTGCACGGCCACGCTTTTGTTCAACTCTGCTGAAATAGGGGCGCTCATTGATATCTGGTTCAACATGGTCATACCTGTCGTCGTACCAAGAGAGTGTGTCGAGGCGGGGGGTGTCAGATGCACCGCTGGCAATAAGAGTATCTGCCACGCAGACGATAGCGGAAGAATCCATACCACCACTTAGTTCAGCGAGCACCGGTCGATCGGAGCGTAATGAGCGCTGGACAGCTGTGGCCAGTACACTGCGGAAGTGCTCCTCATATTCGGCGTCGGTGCGGTAACAGATTGTTGTCAACGGATAGAATTGCCAATACTGTGTGGTAGTACACTTCCCCGGCGCGAGAACGATGAACGACGCCGGTGGCACAGAATGAATCCCCACGTAAGGTGTCAGATGTGCAGCAGGAAACATGATGGCAAGCCAGCCAGCTACATATTCCTCGCAAAGTTCGAATGCTCTGCCGGCAAACAGGACGAGCGGGTCGAGAATAGTGCTCCAAGTCACATTGTCAGCGTCGAATGAGTAGTAAAGATGCCGGGCCCCCATGGGGTCCTTCGCGAGAATGAGGGAGCGCGTGATTGCGCTCCAAATCGAGATCGTCCAATCCCCAATGAGTTTGGCGAAACAGTTGACGCCCCACATCTCATAGGCCGCGGCAACAATGGTAACGTCGGTAGAATCGGTGTTTACACCTTGCAATGCACGAATCAACTCAGCGCGATTATCCAAGCGGCCATCCCAAATAATCACGGCTCCGGAGGAAGAAATATAGGGCTGCTTCTCGCGACGCGACTCCTTCGTAGTGTGGAAGGCACGATAGAGTTCCCATACCCCAACATCGATATAAGATTCGTTGCTGTCGGGACCGTAGGGAGCGAGAGTCGTGCCGACCTTCTCGATGTAGTCCGGGCTAACAGGTTGGCCTTGAAAATTCCATTTTCCAAACTGGACGCTCAAGATTCGCTCCTTTTCTTTCCGTCCGATCTCGATATGTCCCTCGCAACTGTTCTTGCGAGTTGGTGGCTTAGCCTTGGATTGATGTCTGTCATTTCGGCGTAGCCTTCAGGCTATGTCCACATTTATCGTTCCCGATACACGAAGCTCCTTGAGCCAGCATTCGAGAGACAGCGTACGTGTCAAAATAACTATGGGGACTTCTTCGCCCCTCCGAACCTTCTGCAGGGCTTCCCAGACACCCTTCGGGTCAACAATCCCGAGCGCATCGCTGAGCATGTTGCGAGTCATTTCCACGAAATAGGCCCAGTCGTCTGAGATGGCTACCATCGGTGACCGCGTTACGAATGCTTTGGTCTTCCTGTTTAAGATCTCGTCCGGCACGATACCTACGAGTGCCCGGCGCATGAGGGAACGACGTTGGGTTGGTCGAACGAGTTGTTCTCGTGGAATTGCAAACACGAACTCCAACAAATCGCGATCCAGATAGGGATAGCATTTTTCGAAGGGCGGCTCGAATGGCAAAGCTTTGCAGGCCAGTTGTCTTCGCAAGGCGTTAACTGCTGTCACACGTTCCTGAAAGCTTGGTAGAGGACCCAATAGCTTTGTTCTCAAGGGATACCCGGTCAGCACGCGCCAATAACGTCTCACAAAGTGGGGGCGGAGCCATGGCGCCGGGCCGATATATTTCGGGACACCTACGAAAGCAGGAGGAAAGAATCCGCGGGCACTTTCCCAGAACAAATGGAACCAAGGCCTTCTCTTCTCAAGCGCCCAAAGCTTCAGTTGGTGAGCAAGCCTGCTGAATTGTGCTCTTGCGATAAGGTTCTCAAGTTCGGGCACAGGTGTTGGCACACCGCCCATAATCTCGTCCCCACCGATGCCGGACAGCACGACACGGTTCCCTAGCGCTTCTAGGCAGGCCCTCAATTGTAATGAAGTACGGCCATCGTAGCCGGGAGTTGGCACAAAGCGGCCGTGACTAGATTCGAGCGGTGATCCAGGTGCGCGGATGCTTCCCGAAGCCTGCGCACCGACATGGACGTGCCAGCCCAAGCGGCCCCTCTTTTCTTCGACCTTGGCAAAGTATGGGCGTTCGTTCCAATTTCGTTCGGAGTCGTCATAATAGGAGATCGTGTCGAGACGTGGTTTATCTGCATTGCAGCGGGCGATGACCTCGTCGGCCATGCAGACAACGGATGAGGAGTCTCTACCGCCGCTGAGCTCTGCGAGAACGGGTTTATCGGAACGAAGTTTTCGCTGGACGGCTGTGGCGAACACGGTGCGGAAGTGTTCTTCGTATTCGGCGTCGGCGCGATAACGGATCTTCTTACCCGGATCGAAATCCCAATATTGACTCACCGTTTGCTTTCCCGGTTGAAGGAGCGCAAACGAAGACGGAGGCACAGAGTGAACTCCGACGCAGGGCGTCAAATGTGCAGCAGGGAACATGGACAACCAACCGGCTAGGTATTCTTCGTTGAGATGAAACGACTTACCAGCGAGCCTAACGAGTGGATCAAGAATCGTGCTCCAGATAATCTGATTTGTGTCGTAAGAGTAGTAAAGATGGCGAGTCCCGATCGGGTCTTTGGCTAGGATGAGGCACTTGTTCTTGGGCTCCCAGATCGAGATCGCCCAATCGCCAATGAGTTTAGCGAAACAGCTTGTCCCCGATTTTTCGTAAGCCTTTACGACAATCGCCAAGTCCGTAGAATTGAACGTCACCAAGTCGCGGAGTTCGCTGATGAGTTCAGCGCGATTGTCCAAGCGGCCATCCCAGGTGATGACAGCGCCAGCGGCAGAGATATGAGGTTGCGTTTCGAAATGCGATTCCTTGGTGGTGTGGAATGCGTGATAGAGGATTGCGATGTTTTTATCGCCGTAGAAGCTTCCACCATCTGGTCCATACATGGCCAGCGCCGCGCCGACTCTTTCCAGATAACCGGAGTCGACGGGTTTCCCGTCGAGATTCCATCTCCCAAACTGGACGCTCATGTCAAACCTCTCGGCGGTTGGAATATCCAAATGGGAGCCCCTAACAACGCGTCAAAATTCCATACATCTCCGGCACATACTTCTTGTCGTTCACGACCTTGCCGTCCACTTCGACCCACGCATGCGCTTTGAACGGCATCTGCTGTGCCCCGATGACCAAATGCGCCGATACGCCGTACTTCCGTAAGAGACATACTGTGGCCGCCGATCTCTGTAGACAAAGCGCTTCTTTCCAATACCAAATGCATGCCATATCGACCGCCGAGCAGATGACTTCGACTTCGCCGGGCGATGCAGCCCTCTTCCTGGTCGGGTAGTTTCGAACCTCGCTGTATAGCGACTTGAAGTCTTTGCGCGCCAGGTACAGATCGAATCGGATCAGGCTCAAGTACGCATCGAGAATAAGAACCAACCTGGCAGGGAGCCGCTTACCGCGTTCCGGCACTAGTTCCAGGGTGTCGCACTTCTGTTCGGTATGTTTCGTCAATTCCATGGTTTGGCCTTACATCAAATGGCTACTCACAGTTCGTGCTCTCGAGCAGTTGATATTTTGTCAAGGTCTTGAGGAAGTTCTGGACATCATTTTCGGCAAGGTGTCGGCTGACACCGAATTCTCGAACAATCTCGTCAACAATCTCCGGTTGAGCCGACCCGCCTTCGACAAGTTTGAGAATCCGCGAACCCACAAGATTGAGGTTGAACATCTGTCCTTGCCGAATATCCAGCACCACGGCTCCATCCTGTCCATGTGTGCTGCGGATGCTTTCTGGGATTCGGTACATCGGGAAACCTCACTGACTGTGTCGGGCGAAGGGCAGCGTATTGACGCACTGTGATACTCGCCGGAAAGAAACGCCAGAAGAAATTGAAGCTTTCCGGAAAAGCAACATACCTGCACGCATGTCGTTGACTTACTTACGGAACTTGGAGCAAAAGCGAAGCGTGCGACTCGATCGAGCGTTCAGTTTCCCACCATGATTCGCCGCTGGTCGGCCATTCCCCTGATGATGCCGAATCCCGCAAGAGCGTAGCCCTCCTCCACTTAGCCTCATCAGCAAACACTTGATCAGGTGCAGGAGTCATTCTGTGGAAATCATCGAGGGCGGGGAAGGGAAGAGCTGTGTAGTGAGAAACAAGTGGGAGTCAGCATCACTCACGATGTGCCCATGCGAGAGGAGTAACACGCGGCCAAATTTAGAAAACGTGGAAAGTCGATGTGAGATTACGACGAACGTGGATAGGTTGAGATAGTCCCGGAGATGTTGAAGGATTTTCAGCTCAGACGCTGGATCGAGGCACGAAGTGGCCTCATCGAGAATGACAACTTGAGGCTTTTGCAGAACGGCCCTCGCCAGTGCCAGTCGTTGTCGCTCTCCGCCCGAGAGTTGGCATCCATCCGGGCCAATTCGCTGCCTGAAGCTATTGGGCAACGCTGCGATGAGAGGCGACAGGCCGACAAGTTGCATGGCCTCCTCAATTTCTCGCTCGGATGCGCTGGGCCGGACAAAAAGCAGGTTGGACGCGATTGTGCCGTCGAACAACACCGGATCGCGTGGCAGATAAGAAATAACCTGACGCAAATTCTTCAGGTGGACATTCCGAAGGTCTTCTCCGCCGAGGCGAATCGACCCGGAGATCGGGTCATAGAGCCTGGCCATGAGTTTCGCGAGTGTGCTCTTGCCGGCACCATTTTCTCCGGCGATCGCGATGTGGTCTCCCGCGGATATCCGGAGAGTGGGGACGTGGAGCAGGTCCTTGTTGCTGGAATATCCAAACACGACGCCGGCAAATTCGATTTCTGCGGAATGCTGTTTTGAAATTAGGAGCGGAGCCGGAGGATTCGTGACGCTTGATTTTAGGCTCAACACAGCTTGGACCCGGCGAATGCTGGCAAGCGTCTTCTGTGCCCTGGCATAGAGTTCCGACGCTCCGCTTAGAGGATCGAACAACTGTGTCACAAAGCCGTAAAAGGCAACCAAGCTGCCGATGCTCAGCGTGCCGGCCAGCACGCTCCTTCCCCCATAGCCAATGACCGCGGATATCGCCAGCACGATCGCAAACGAACTCGAGATCGTGAACCAGGCGGCAGTGCGATAGAGATGCAACTGCGATCGCACCGAGCGCACCAGCAATTGGAACGCTTTCCGTTCCTGGCGTTTCTCCTGGCCCAGGAGCTGAATGGGCATTACAGACGACAGATGCTCTTCGAGGAAGTTGCTCCAGCGAAGTTGATCGTCCTGGGCGGTATCCGCGGCCGTTGTGAGCTTGGTCCGGAACCACTGCCGGGTGACCAAGAAAATTGGAATCAGGGGAATGATTGCCACCGTGAGCATGGGACTGAGTGCTACCATCGCGGCTACTGTGAAGGAAGTCGTAAGCAGCAGGCGAAGAATCGCCGGCAGGAGATCCGATCCAAAATACGCAATCTCATCGATAGGCTCCTTGAGCGGATACATCACGGCGCCCACCGGGGTTCGGTCATAATAGTCGGCGGAAAGTGTATCGAGGTGTTCGAGCAGATCGACCCTTAGTGTCAGCCCCATCTTTTGCGAGGCAGAGAGCATCAGGTAACTGCCGATGCTCGTGAGTGCAACCCTTCCCTCGTGACCGAGAAAAATCAGCAGAACCGCGACCACCAGCAATCCAATTCGTTTCTGGGGAATGATGGAGTCGATCAGCCATTTCAAAAGAAGCGGGGAAGCGAGCGCAAGAAGGCTTCCGGCAGTGATGGAGGCAAAACTGGCCAGATGCCAGTGCACGAGCGGTCGAATCCGCTCGATCAGCCACACGAATTCAGCGGACAGTCGAAACCGGCGAGATACTCGCGGCTTTGTGACAAAAGGCAACTTGCGGCTACCTGGATATCAGCGTGACCAGTGACTGATTTTGAGGCTAGGGTTGTTGCCGTTGTTCTGTCGAGAAAATCCGCTCTGTGTGCGAAATTCGGTCAATGATTTCCCGGTTCCGCCGAAAACGTTGCAATTTCCCGCACACGCGACTGCCGCTTTAGTCCGGAAAATCGACCTACTAAGTGAATTGTCTGGCGATCGCCACGATTTGTCCCACAATCTCCGCGTCGCGGTGAAGCCGGCATTCGGCGCTGGGATAAAACTCCGGTCCGTAGGAATGAACCACGAGTGTTCGGTTTTCCAGGCTACAGCTCGCGGCGAGATATCTCCCGTCACGCTTCAAGATAATAAAGATCGGCTGCTGCCAAACCGGCTTTGACAAAAAGTGGATCGGCGCTTTTCGTCGGCGATTGAGGACTACAACCAAGCCGTCGGCGAGAGCCGGGTGAAGCACGTCATGATTCCCCCCGATCCAGAAGAAGTCATCGATCGAGACGGGTGCAGAACCCGAGAAATATTTCAAAACATCTCGCAAAAAGAACGGGATCTCGCCCTGGCAATCGTTCAGCAGATGTTCAAAAAAACCGGTGCGTCCCGCACTCTGTTCCATGCCTTGGGCAGACGGTTCGGCACGAAACAGGTATCCCTCCTGCATCAACTCCGGGCCCGTTTTATCGAGATCGAGTGACATGGCTTTCATCATCGCTTCGAAGTGTAGTCCGTAGACCGAACCGAGCGTGATGATCTTATGGAAGTCCCGAGGAGATGTTTTATCGAGCTCATAATCGCTAAGAGAACTTGCTGAGATGAAGTACCGATCGTCGTTCATGAGTTCTGCGACTGTCCGGGTCGCGTTGGCTGCCTCGCGAATGGAAATGTCGAGTCGCAGACGGCTCGTTTTTAGTAGCTCCGCTAAATTCTGTGGTTCGAGAAGTAATTGCGGCTTCCAACGTCGCGCCAGCTCAGCCGGCACACGCGGTTGTTCGGCATCGAGCATCGGCCGGAGTTCCAGATCGACTACGCCTCGAATTCGTGCTTCCTGAGGATGGTGGAAAGCGACATCTGCATAGTCGAGTCCGTCCGCAACGGGCACAACGACGTCGCTCGAGAGGAACCGGATGCGGCAGCAGAAATATCCCTTGCTATGTTCCACCAGAAAAATTCGATCGGAGGCCGACGACTTGGTCTGAGGGAGAGGTAGGACGCGATCCGCGTCGACACGTACGATGCTTCCGGGGACGAGATCGGGAAAGGCGAGTGCATCTTCGCGCCCTACTTTGGCATACAAAAACCGCCGTTTGAGCTCGGATATCGAACTGATCCGACGTGGAGCTGTTCGCTTGAGAAGTTGCGCGAGCGGCGTGATCGACGACGGGGCGGATTCTTGCGAACTACGATTCGAAAACCAGGCGATCCATTCGTTTGGGTCGGTGAGTGTGGTATCGAGGAGTATCGTGCGCCTCGCGGGCAATTGAATCTGCAAGCGAGTGATGTTTTCAAGATCAAGACCAAGAACCCGCAGCCAATCGCGCAAGCGATACCCGGAAATCCGGCTTAGGCTGAAGATCTGATGAACACTGGGAGTGAATCTCTCACTGCGCAGATCGTAGTAAAGGTTGTGCGGCACAAAGTGAGGTGATGATCGGCCGTATAGCGCCGCTGACCGTTGGGAGACCGCATATAAGCTGAGTTTCTTGCTCCTGAGGATCGCCTGCACGTTCTCGATGATTGCGGAGTTGTTTGGCGACTCCTTCCAAGGGCGCGACGGCACGGTCCCCTCGCTTCAACATTCCTGCGAGGACTTCTGGCCCGCGCCGATGACTCGACAAGCGCGCCTGGTCCTCACGGTCGCGCGTAGAGTTACCCCCCTCTTTCGGAAGCGCTCAAGAGAAACTGCTCGCAGACTGGAGTTGGTATAAGTGTGCGCGGAAGTGGTGGCCACAAGTTTTTGAGGCTTGTCCTGAACTGCGGCCACAGGAAACAACTTCACCAGCCAAACGAAGGACCTACACCGCTGAGACCGAGGAGTGTGCCTCACACTTGGTGGTCGGAATAGCGGCCAGGAATCTGCCCTTTTGTCCGGTTTTCGTGAAACGATTCCGAAACTTGTGGAAACGCTTGGAGTTTGGGGTAACATCTAACAATTCTTTCGGAGTGGCCGTCAGATGTTGGCCTCAGGTTGGAGCGCGGAATGGGGTAAGCGCCTCAGAGCGGAGCGCGAACGTCTGGGCCTATCCTTGCGCGATGTAGAGACGTTGAGCCACGACATCGCTGAGCGATTACAGAATTCCGATTACAACATTGCCCACACTTCGCTTGCCGACATCGAAAACGGCAAGTGGCCCCCCACCCTTCACCGGCTCTTCACTTTGAGCGTGATCTATGGGTACGACTATGACCGGCTGGCCGGCATGTGCGGCATTCCCACAAGCGAATCGCTAAAGGAACATCAAAGGCTCCATCTTCCCCGTACCTACCTCATTGGGTCGTTACCGGAGCGCTTCAAACAAACACTTTTTTCTGCGACCGAACTGCGGGAAAAATTACGCGCCGAGCGAACCAATCTCGTTCCCAAAATGATTGAAACCTGGCGAGAAGTTCCACTGGAACTGCAGTTGATGAATGGTTCCAGTCCCCTTTACGGCTACGTCGGAGTGGATGATTACACATTGCACCCGATCGTCCGGCCTGGAGCGTTTGTGAGGATCGATCCCCGACAGAGAAAGATTCCTACCCTTCGCTGGCGGACCGACTACGACCGTCCGATTTTCTTTATCGAGCTCCGTGATCGCTACCTGTGCACATGGTGCGAAATGCACGATGGCCGCCTTATTCTTATTCCCTCGCAGCAGTCGAACCGCCGTACCCAGCAAGTGCGCTACCCGCTGGATGCGACCATTATCGGCCGGGTAACAGGGATCTCGATGGATATCGTAGAAGCGGAGGAAAACGAGGCGCGTGCTTGATCGCGAGCGATATGGATGCGGTGAAGGGAGGGTCTTGCTGAGGCGTGTAAGCGCTCAGTATATGAAGGTGATGGACAAGGTCTGTTTCTACAGCACGGAACTAGAGTTGCTATTACGTTTCGAAGTTACTCACCTTTCTACGATGCTCTTGTTATGACCGCTGTCGCAGTAGAAGGGGCCGGCGTTTTCTTTGGCCGGCGGAACAAGACGGTCTGCCGGGATTCACTGATTCGTCGATTCGTTTACTCCTACCTTATCCATGCGAGCGCGCCAGGTGGTTGCGTTTGTCGGACTGAACAACTGGAGTTGCACTGTGCCGCTAAGGCGGTTATGAGCTAAACCCTGGGTGGGATCATCGGAGCGGAGTTCGCGGCCTTGACCGTAGTTCTGCCACCATTCTCCCCATGCGACTGCTGCGGTTCCTCCAAACCAGTCGTTCACATTCACTTCGATCATATCGGGCGAAACCGACGCTCGCAGATGCTGCGAACCAACGGCTTGTATTCCCACGCCGTATCCGTCCTTATCCGTGAGTGAGGCAAAGACGAAATCACGTTTTGTACTGCGAAAGTCGTTTGTGCCTAACGGAGTATCGTCGAGATTAAAACTTTGAGTTGGCGGTACGGGCTGCGGTTCGGCGGCACGCGCCATCGCTGATCCTTCGTTGCGGCCAATGTGGTCGTCAGGGTAAACGGACCACTCCCCCCTTCGTTTCCAGTCCAGGCGATCACACCATAGCGGGACTCCAAACTGCAGGCCGGTTTCCCGGGCGCGGAGATCCGAGCCGGTGTAGGTGAAATCGTAATTTACCGCCAGCCCGCCGTCGGGGAAGATTCGAAATCGCAACTCACCTGCCCATTCCCGGTACGTTCCCATCTCAACTACCTCATAGGTGTCACCGATCGTGCGGATTTCGAGTGGGTGCAACAGTCTCCAACTCTCAACGAGAGGTACTTCGCGAAGGCTCTCTTGGATCGGCAGTACGTGCAGCTTCGGCGTGCCATATATGACGGAGTGACCGTCCACGAGGGCGCGTTTGATAAAACCACTCGGCGCATCGAATGCGATCTCGAAATTGTCTCCAAGGAAACGCTCCAGCGGACCTTCCAGCCAACTGGAGTCGTGAATATATCGAACCGGGTGCGGGTGATCGGTGTTCGGTCTTATAACAGGCGGGGTTCCCAAACGGATACGGAAGGGGGCGACGAGGCCGCCGTCGCCTGTCCAGCGCAACGAAACATAGTCGCCCGCTTTCGTGTCCGAGGGCAACGTAAGGGTTATCGCTTTGCTGGTATGGGGAGCGACGTCGGGGTGGAGTAGCCCGTGGTGGGTGCCTATGGACCACTCAAGGCGTATCTCCGAGAGGTTCGTGAAATCGTATCGATTGTCGATGGTGAAGCTCGCAGGGGAGCCGGGCGCCCATCCGGGCAAAGCACGTTGTGTCATATGCACGGGAGACATCAACATCTTGACGTGCCAGAACTCAGGCTTTTTCCGGCGCCATCCATCCACAATGCCCCAGGGCGCGTCGCCCACGATACCCCGTCCGGGAACGTGATAAATGCTGTCCAGCGGATGCTCTGGCCGGCCAATTCCACTGCGGCCGTACTCTGAGTCGCGTCCTGGTACAAGAAATATGTCGTCGATCCAAGCCCAAATCATGCTGCCTTGCACGTTCTTGCTGGCTTGCACCGCATCCCAAATGTCGATCAGAGGCGCAATGTAATAGTCGCGGTCGCCGGGATCGAGCCACATCTCGCGAGTATCGCCCCATAAGTGTCCCTGGAAAATGCAGAAGCTTTCGTCCCAGAGGATGGGCACAGGAACGTCCTCACGTTCCTTCATGCGCTCAAGCGAAATAGGGTTGTGCATTGTATCGAGGTCAAGCCTCGCACTCTGACCGGCACTGAGCGGACGAGAGGTATCCGTTCTCTTCACAAACCGGTAGGCCGCCTCGAAATCGGGGCCCCACGTGCTTTCATTCGCGAGAGACCAGATGATCACGCTGGGATGAGAACGGTCGCGATCCAGTATTTCCGCAGTGCGCTGGATAAACAGAGGTAAATAGCGGAGATCAGAACTTTCATCAACCCAGCAGAATGGGCTCTCGG
Source organism: Candidatus Sulfotelmatobacter sp. (assembly GCA_035946775.1). Classification (GTDB taxonomy): domain Bacteria; phylum Acidobacteriota; class Terriglobia; order Terriglobales; family Acidobacteriaceae; genus Sulfotelmatobacter. The sequence goes on from DASYZA010000191.1 coordinate 72,506, forward strand.
CTTCGACATAGAACCCCATTGCGTCGGCCTCATTGTAGAGTTCCTCCAATGGAAGGATCACTTCCGTTCTGAATGCATCGAGATTTGCTTCCTTCATCATCTCCAAATCGTGGTGGGACGTCTCTGGCGTGATTACCCGGCCCCGGAGGGGATCCACCTCAAAATATGCGATGCCGCGCAGCTTTACCGGGCTTCCATTGATCAGAAGTTGTGTGCCGCGCACTTCGATCTGCCGGAACCCGACATGACGCGAGACCGTTTCGATCGTGGTGCCGCCGCGAACGAGCTTTGCTGAGAGCGTATACAGTAGCGGATGCTCCGCTTCCCAGTGTTTGGGACTTGCGATTGGAAGAGAAGCCTTCAGCTCTCGGCGGGACCACGGAGCAAGAGACAAATCGAACTGGTTCTGGGTTAGGGGAACCGCGTGGCCCTGAGGGTCGACTAACTGGAGCGTAAGCTCGGTAGATCCGGAAGTTTCAGACTCATTTTCGACGGAGAGGTCGAAGGAAAGATTTGCATCCTGGTACTGTGAATCGAAGGTCGTCGTGAGATGGAAACGGCGCAGGTGAGTGCTCGGCACTGCAAACAGGTGTACGCCGCGGAAAATTCCGGATAGGGGAAAGTCAGCGTAATAGCTCATATTGTCGAAGTGCGACGACGAGGTCTTCTCCGTGACCAATACGGCCAGCAAGTTCTCTGCTCCGACTTTCGCAGCCTCCGTCACATCAAGTTCGAACGGTGCAAAACCGCCTTCATGAGCGCCACACCGCTTTCCGTTGAGCCACACTTCGGCTCCGCTGTACACTCCGTCGAAAACCAATTTGACTCTCTGATTTCGAAAATTCTCAGGAATGTGTAGATGCAGCCGGTATGCACCCACTCCGCTTTCACTGGTGAAGCCTTCCATTACCCAGTGTGAGGGAACTCGGATTTTTTTCCAGTCGGCGTCAGGTAAGTCCGGTTGGGCAAAGGATGCGCCTGGATCTGCTTTGAACAGCCACGTTCCTCGAAGATCGATCGCAGGGGAATTTTTGTCCAAAGCGCTAAGTCCCGGACTAAAATCTCCGGCTGGAACTCTGCGCGTTATCTGAGTCCCGTCAGCGAGCAGCGCGGAAGCAGTGATGGTGCCGTCCAAACCTACAGGCATCTCAACCTGAAACACTCCGTTTTCATCCGTCTCAGAAGTTTGCATCCACTGTTTTCCACCTGCCGTCCCGGCAAGTTCTAGTTTGCAATTAACAAAGGGGCGAGTTCCAAACGCATCGGTAACCACACCCACAATGTGGTTCAGCAGATCTGAGCCGAGTTCGAGAACCGGAGCGTCTTTCCTGTTGTAAACCTCGATTTCGTTGAGGCTAATGGTTCCCTCGAACCCGGAGATGCGGAGTGCGCGGGTAGTTTGAGTTGCAAACTGAAACAGCACATTTCTTGGTAGGAGGTGCTCAGAATCTCCCGCTGATGCGAAGTCATGCCAGCCACCGCCCGCATCGTTAATCTCCAGCTGAATATGCGAGAGCCTCGGTTGGTTTTCTTGCCGGATCACTACTTCTTGAAAATCTAATGCTGTCGACCAATGCAGTTCGACCCACGTCGCGGAGGGGATTTCACCATCTTTTGCACTCCAATGAGTACGCGCAATATCGCCGTCGATCAGATTTTCGGGACGGGTATCTTCACTGGAACTCGACGCGATAACTCGAGCTGATAACGCCAAATTTCCGTTCTGAACCTGTTGTGCGGCTGCAGCAAGCGACAGAAAAATGAATGCATAGCAAGCGGGTCGTGAAAACCGTCTAAGCATGGCGAGAGTGGATCCCCAATTTGAAATAGGCAAGCGCTCGCACGAAGTTAAGGTTATTTCTAACGTCCTGGCAGGCTGGCGAGCGGCGATATCATAGCATCGAGAGCAGCACGAGAAGCATCCATGCGCGAACCCTCCCCCATTCGTCGCCCCTGCGCGTATCGTTCATCGGTATCGAAGTACATGAAGCGTAAGCAGTTCCGCAGCGCCCTTATGCTGTTCCGGTATACGGATTGTGTTCCTTTTTTGCCTTGACAGCATTGATCGCTTAGCGCGATTGTTGTCCTCAGAGTGAACGACCCTAGATGCCGTCCTCCGTGGAGCTGCCCTTTCGCAAGGCGCGCGCTTTCACTTTTCAACCTCTTTCTTGATTACACTCCTAGACCTCGCTCGCCACATGGATCAAAAACGTTTTTTCCGCAACTTGTCGGATCAGCTTCGAAAACTTGCGTCCCGAGCGATTGAGAAACCCATGATGAAAAAATTGCGAACTTCGGATGAGTTCCTCCGGCACTTATGGCGGAGTACTTTCCACAACAGGCCCAGGAGTTTTGTTCTCCTAACTGCGCTCTCACTTTGTGCTTTTGGACTTGCAAGCAATGGGCCGATGCTGCGAAATGCCGGTTTCGAGGCACCTAAACCGGGAGATGGCTGGAATGTGGATCGTGAGGAAGCAGGTCAAAGGTTCGCGATCCAAGTGGATCGGCAGGAAGTCAAAGAAGGTCAGCAGTCGCTACTCATCATCGCGCATCAAGCCATAAATCTGACATTACGGCAGGAAATCTTCTTGCCCGTCGGTACCCTATGGCGGCTTAGTGCGTGGGAACGATCGCAAGGCTCTCCGGTGAAACCGGGGGGCGATGCCTGGAACCGGCCCACGGCCGGGCCACGCATCGGCATTGAAGCCGAAGCTGGCAATCAAGGTTTTAGTGCACCAGTCAAGAGCGACGCGACGTGGCAGAAAGTGGAAGTTTTGTTCCGTGTTCCTTCGCCGGGAAGGATCACTGTAGCGCTCAACGTTTTTAACCAGCAAAGCGGCAAAGTTTGGCTCGATGATGTTCGCCTCAACCCTGTCCTTGACCGGGACGAAACCGAACGTGTGACTATCACTGGCAAGCATCTAAGCGAGACTGCGATTGATCGCAAGCAGGGAGGTCAGTTCTTGGAGCCGCTTTGTGACGTTCTGCCCTCCATGACCGCTCAGCAAGTGCAATCGACGAGTTTCGAAGAAGAATCACCATGGAGATATTCCTACAAGGCAGCCGTTGATAAGCCACACCGCCCTTGGTATCCGGATGGCAGTGTGCATGTGGCGACCTATTCCTTTGACACAAACAACCCGTTTAATGGCAAGCGCTCGCAAAAAATCCAATTGCCAGTCGCAAACACTTGGGCCGGTATCTCACAGGATGGTTTTTATATCGAGAAAGGACACAGTTATCGATTACGTTTGCACACGAGAGCGGACGGCAACGTTCCAGTTCGCGTAACTCTCCACGGAGAGGGGGGCTTGATTGCGGAACCAGCATTGCTTGGGAAGGGAACAGCTGACTGGAGAGGGTTCGAGACGGTGCTGTTCGCCAAGCGCAGCGTCCAGAACGCCACGTTAACAATTGAGTTCGAAGGTCCGGGAACGCTTTGGCTGGACCGAGTGTACTTGATCGATTGCAATGCTGTTTTGGGGCTGTGGCGTCCAGATGTGGTCGAGAAATTGAAAGATACCAATCCCGGGATCGTGCGATTTGGTGGCAGCGCGATCGAGACCTTTCAATGGTCGGACACGATTGGGAAGTGGGACGATCGCGCCCCTTTCCCCGATGATCCTTGGGGTGGCCTTCAGGATAATTTCGTTGGCATCGAGGAGTTTGTGCAATTGGTGCAGTATGTCGGGGCTGAGCCACTGATTTGCGTGCGCTGGACAGGTAGAACTCCAGAAGATGCCGCGAATGAAGTCGAATACTTCAACGGCGACGCTACAAGCAAGTGGGGTCAAGTACGGGTGAAAAACGGACATCGTGACCCGTATCACGTAACCTATTGGGAGATCGGAAACGAAGTTGGCGGACCGCAGTACGACGCTTCTTTGGTTGCCTTTGCCGAGGCGATGCGCAAGGTGGATCCGTCCATCAAGATCTCGTCCTCGTATCCCAGTCCAAACACGGTTCGGCTTGCTGGCTCGGTCCTCGATTTTCTCTCTCCGCATCAGTACTCCGTGGGAGATCTTGAGGGGACGGAAAACGAATTGAAGCGCTTGAGGCGAGAGATCGATGAAGATGGAAAAGGCCGGAATATCAGGCTCTCCATTACCGAGTGGAATGCCACAGGAGAAGACTGGGGACTGAGACGGGGTATGCTGCAAACGTTGGGTAACGCTCTGATATGTGCGCGGTACCAGAATATGATGCATCGTTACGCCGACCTCATCGAGATCGCCAACATATCGAACTTCGCTCACAGCTTCGGAGGAGGTCAGATTCAGCCCGGCCCCGGTTATCTCTATGAGATTCCCGATTATTCGGCACAACTGCTGTACCAGCGCTCCGCAGGGTCATTTCCCCTGGAGATAAGCCGCAGGAGTTCACTTTCTTTTTACCTCCAAGAACCAGACCTCGATGCCACATTGAGTTCGGATGGTCAGATCCTGCGAATCTACGGAGTGAACTCCACCCCAGTAACAAGAAAGGTGGCGTTCGCTCTGGTGCCCACTCTCCGTGGCGTGCAATCGGGAGAGGCATTTATGCTGACCGATACGAATGACGTACCTGACACAGAAGCGATGAACCTGCCCGACGAACCCCACCGCGTTTCAGTTCGTGTGGACAGCGTTCACTTCACCGGGGAGCACTTTGAGTACGAGTTCCGGCCCTTTTCCATCACGCTGCTGGAGCTGCGGTTGACCGCAGAATAATTTACCGGTTGGTTGAGGCTTGCGTCTGGTGCCACCCAGTGCGTTCGCTTGGGAACAAATTCAGCGTGCGGAAACGGGCGAAGATTTGTGTTCCGTAATACGGAGTACATTCCATTGTGATTGACCCCATCCGCCGGCTTACGATAAGCTCCGTTACTTGCCAGTGAATGAGCTGTTATGAACGCCCAGACAGAGAGGGATCATGGGTAACGAGTTTTCAAGGCGCCGCTGTCTATTATTGCTCAGTGGCGGAGCGGCAACTGTGTTCGGAACGAGTGTTGCTGTTTTCAGCCGGAGTACAGCCAAGACAGCACCGAGCCAATCAAACCCCCAGGAGCCCAATGTAGCCACCCAAAGCGTCCTCGAAAACTTGAAGGAATTCGGGAGCGCCCACGCGTATGCGCCCACGCCCGTGCAGTTGCGGCCTGAATATATTGCAACGGGAAAGGACGCATTCGGTCAGATGACGCTCGAAGATGATTGGGAGCTAACTGCAGCCGATAACTCACGAATTCCGGGGCAATACGAAGAGCAGGCCGATTGGATCAAAACCCATATGCCTTGCCCGATTCAATATGCATTGATGAAGGCAGGGCGCATCGACAATCTCTGGTATGGGCAAAACTTCAAGAAGCTGCAATGGATCCAGGAACAAGACTGGTATCTCCGCCGGCGATTCGTGCTTCCCGAGTTGTGGCGTGATTCGGTGATCCGTTTGCGATTTGATGGCATGGATTATTACGGCATGGTCTGGCTGGATGGCGAATTCCTGGGAGAACACGAAGGATCGTTCGGCGGCCCGACCTTTGACATCTCAAATCGCGTGACTCCGGGTAAAGAGCACGAGTTGCTTATCCGGATGGTGCACGAGTCTCACGATCTGCTGCCGAATTATGAGAGTTCAAGCGAAAACCACAATCCCCGCGTGGTGAAGCCCGATGCCCAAGATGCCGAGAGTTATCAGTGGGGAAATCGTTACCGCAGTTTCGGTCTGTATCAGCCGGTCCGGATCGTTGCCACAGCTCGGGCTTACATGGAAGCGCCATTTGTCAGGACCGAATCGATCGGGAAAGATTCAGCTGCGCTTTGGGCGCAAGTGATGATCACAAATCCGGGCACGCCATTCCAGGGGGAAATTGAGGCTCGCATTGTAGAGGCAGGCACGGGGGAAATCGCCTGGCATCAAAGTTGGCAACAGCAAATTGCAACCGGGAACTCGTTTTGGGAGCACAGCCTTGAACTAAAAAGTCCCAAGCTCTGGTGGCCAAACGGGCTGGGGGATCAACCTCTCTACCGCTTGGAGTTGACGCTGAGGGAGAAGGAACGGAAGCTCGATGGCATTACCAGCCGGTTTGGAATCCGCACGCTAGAACTGAAACGCAATCCATCGACGCCTGAAAGTCCGCGCGTTACTGCCGTGGACAAGACGTTTGAAGATGAGGCTTACGAATATTTGTGGGTAGCCAATGGCAAGCCGTTCTACATCAAAGGCGCGTGCTGGATGACGAGCGACGACGTGTTGCTGCTCTCGCCGGAGCGGGAAGAATGGATGCTGCGGGCGGCAAAACTCAGCGGCTTCAATTTGATGCGGCTGAACGGCGGCACTTCCATTTTCGAATCAGAGCAGTTCTACAACTTCTGCGATGAAATGGGAATTATTGTGTGGCAGGAAGTGCCACTGAATTGGGCTGATACACCGGGTACCACCACGTTGGCAGTATGGCGCGAACAACTGACGCAGAACGTATTGCGGATCAGGCAGCATCCATCGATTGGAATATATGTAGGGGGAAACGAGTTCGATCCATTCGCCGATGGAATCGAGCCGCTACTCGGACTCGTGCGCGAGATTTTCGCTGCCTATGATGGTAGCCGCGCGTTCCGAATGAACTCGCCCTGTGGTGGCGACTATCACGCCTACGAACCACAGGAGATCTACACCGCGGATGAGAACTGGTATCACAAGATCTTCGATCGAGGGCATTATTTCATCTCGGAGTGGTCGTTCAGCGGATTTGCGAACCTTTCTCTGCTGAAGCGAATGATTCCTGCGGCAGAACTCGAGCGGAAACCGGTCGGTTATGACGTCGAGAAGTTTAAGCTACGCTATCCGACGATTCGCGACCGCAGCGCTGAGCTCTGGTACACATTCAATAAGAGCTGGCAGAAGGCCACGTGGTACAACGATTTTGGCAAAGCCGACGTGCCAATGATGATCGAATGCAGCCAGATGGGATACGAGCACAACATGGGAGTCGTGCTGGAGCAATGGCGAGCCCAGTTTCCCTACACCGGGGGTGAAGCGCTCTGGACTTACAACTCGCTGGGACCAATTGCGAATAGCTGGCACCTGATCGACTGGTGCGGTCAGCCGCAGATCCCGTTTTATGCCGCGAAGCGCGCCAATGAACCGGTTCATGTTATGGCGGACACTGGGTTTTTTTCCTGGGGCCCAGGAGATACATTTCGCGCATCGGTGTTTGCGCTGAACGATCGTTCTCAGGTGCTCGCGAATGCCCAGATTCGTGCACGTATTTACGATCAGCAACTCAGAGTTGCTCACGAAGAGCAGTGGGCAACCGAAATCCCCGCCGACGGATACATGAGTGAGAAACACGAAGTGCAATGGCCCATACCGGCAGCAACTGCAGAAGGATATTTATTTTTCGACCTCACTTTGATCGACCCGCACGAGCATACGCTCTCGCGGCGAATGTACTGGCTCCGGATTGTGCCGATGCTCGCCGACCCTGCCGAGAGGAAACGGTGGCAGGCAGTACCTGTGCCCGAGTTGGTCAATGAAAGAGGACCTTGGCTGATTCCGCAAATTCAGGCTGTACCGACAAGTTTGAATGCGGCGCTTGACTCGGCTGGTGGTGGATCCCGCAAAGAGCTGGGAATCAGCATCACAGTAGAAAACAAAGGGAAGTCTGCGGCATATCCCGTTTCGCTTGAGATCATTCCCGACGTGTACTCGGTGCTCTGGAGTGATAACTACTTCTGGCTGGCGCCGGGAGAGCGAGTGACGGTGCAGGGGACTGTCCGGCTTGACATGACCGGGTTGGATCCGATCACGAATCCGCCAATCGGCAAAGGGGCAGACTTGATTGCGAAAATATCGGCCTGGAACGCGGCGGGAGTACAGCTTCGGTTGAAGTGACCGCTAGCTCAGGGATGCGCGGCGACGTTGTGGACGGAGGCTTCCTTCAGGCCACTGGGCGATAGCATCCTCGTGATGCTCTGCGCCGCTTCTTTGAGTTCCTGCTGGATCTTCGACATCTTGGGTTCCATGCGAGTTGCGGGCCCCGAGATGCTGATCCCTGCGACGACCCGGCCGGACTGGTCATGAATCGGAGCAGCCACGCAGACTACGCCCGTCAAGTTTTCTTCCATGTCGAGAGCTATGCACGATTCGCGCACGGACGCCAGGTGCTCAAGGAAATGTTTCTTTTGAGTAATGGTTCGGGGAGTTCGTTTGATCAGTGGGTGACGATCGAGGATGGCTTCGACTTCCTTCTCGGGCATGAAAGCCAGCATCGCTTTGCCCAATGACGTGCTGTGTACGGGATTGCGCTCTCCGGGAACTGCAGCGATCCGCAGAGCGCTCGGACTCTGCAGGACATCGATGTAAGTTACTCCGCCATCGTCCAGCACGCCCAGGTTGATGGTTTCGCCAAAGCGAAGCAGGAGGTTCTGCATCACGCTCTTAGAGACGGACTGGAGCCGGCGAAAATGGATTGCCGGCCCGGTAAGTTCGAAGAATTTGGAACCCAGTTCGTAGCGCGCCCGAGTGCCATCTTTTTCTATGTACCCCAGTTTCTCGAGCGAATAAAGGATGCGGTGGACCGTAGTCCGCGCAAACGGCACGGCCGCAGCAATTTCCACAAATGGCACGGATTTCGCGTCGCTGCTTCTCTCAACAAAATATTCAAGCAGCGCAAAAATCTTGCCTGTGACTTCTATATAGTTTTTGTCCGCTTGTACGCGACGTGGTTTGCCCAATCGATTCTTGCTCAATCGGATTCTCCTGTGAACAATACTGCGGACGGCACTCCGCCGCAATTCACGGTTCTTGCTTTCATGGCGTGTCCACTATCGCCACGAGCTTTCGATCTGCTCTAACGTGCGCCCTCGAGTTTCCGGCACCATATACGCTGCAAACAAGAATGCCACAAAACAAAGAGCGGCAAACAGCAGAAACGATCCCCGCATTCCGAGATGATCCACAAGACTTAAGAACGTGGCCGCCACCAGGAAGTTACTTCCCCAATTGGCCATCGTTGCCAGCGACATCGCCTCTGCACGCACAGTGGTTGGATATATTTCCGAGATGAGTAGCCAGAAAACGGGACCCAGTCCGATGTCAAAGGCTGCCAGATAAACAAGGATATCCGTGAGGACAACCCATTTTGTTGGGTGCGCGCCGCCCAGCGTCCACGCCAGATGGACCAGAGAAATCCCCATCCCACCAATGCTGACGAGAAGAAGGATCCTGCGTCCCACCCTGTCCACCAGAAACATGGACACAATGGTCGTAAGGAGACCGACAAATCCGATCAGAAAGGTCGCAAGAATGGCATTGCCGGCGCTTCCAAATCCAACCATCTGTAAGATTGTAGGAGCGTAATAGACGATCGTGTTTACACCGGTTACCTGCTGGATGACGGCCAGCACGATGCCAACCAGGAGCGGCTTTCGGAACCGATGTTGAGCGAGATCGCGAAAGCTGACGTTGTCGGTAGCCGTCACCACTTGCAGTTGCTTGAGATCCTCCCGAACTTCCGCGGCACTTTCGGCTCGTGCGAGCACACTGGCAGCTTCCGCGAAGCGGCCTTCCGCAGCCAGCCAGCGCGGACTCTCCGGGAGATAGATGAGCCCCAGCAGCAAAATGACGGAAGGAACCAGGGCGCTGATGAACATCCATCGCCAGTTCCCGCCAGCTGCGAGCAGATAGTCCACGTAGTAGGCAACGACAACTCCGGTCGAAATGGCGAGTTGGCTGAGCGTGACCAGTGCCCCACGAATATGCTTGGGGGCCAACTCGGCAATGTACAGCGGAGCCAGCATAGAACTGACACCCACCGCACAGCCCACCAGGAATCGCGAGAGTACAAAGGGCCAGAGGCCCGCCGCCAGACCCGTGGTGAGGCCGAAAACTCCGAACACGATCGCGGTAATCACTAAGGTGCGGCGTCGCCCGAAGCGGTCTCCCAAATAGCCTCCAAGTGCGGCGCCGATCAGCGCTCCGGCAAGCACGATGCTCACCGCAAATTCTGTCTGCGCGGCCGTCAAATGAAGGTCTCTTCTTACAAACAAAATGGCGCCGGAGATCACGGCGGTGTCATAGCCAAACAGAAAACCTCCAATCGCCGCAGTAACCGAGGTCAATATGAGGAAGAATCGGCGCGATGATTCGCTCGGTTCTGGAGCGTTCGAAGGGGTATCCGCGTAGGCAGCATCTTCAGGCGATTCGTGAGGCTGGCTGTAGGGCATCCGCAGCAGTATATGGACTTGAACAGACATGTCAAGTGTCCGTAATGCGGAATAAACAATTCTGCTTCTGCATCCAGCCACAAATGCTGTTTTTTGTTCGATGTCCGTATAACGGAATATAATCCGAAATACTTGACTTCGATCAAAGATCGGCACTATCATCGTCCCGCTTTTGACGTCGGGGAGAAAACGGAATCTCGGACGTAGAGAGCAATCGCGGTTTTAAGCGAAGGCGAGACCAGTGATAAAGAGCCGAGTACGCGCAAAACTGAATGGCGGAGATTTCATCCGAGTGGTTGGCCTCAACCGGGTGGTCGAGCCTTGGATCGCTGAAGTGGTGGGGAAGCTTGGGTTCGACCTCATCTGGTTTGATATGGAGCATCGCTCGTATGGATATGAGGTAATCGAGCGGCTTTCTCTGGCCTGCCGCGCGACCGGCATCGATCTGATGGTCAGAATTCGCAAAACGGGCTACACGAGTATCATGCGCGCATTAGAATTCGGCGCCCACGGCATCATGATTCCGCATTGCTTGAATGCGGAAGAGGCACGCCAGTGGGTGCAGTGGACGAAGTTTCCGCCGGAGGGGGGCCGCGGTTTCGACGGGGCTGGAGCTGACGCGGACTACGCCGTTTCTGACCCTCTGGCCTACCTCTCGGAGAGTAATAGAGAGACATTCCTAATGCTTCAGATTGAGGACCGGCAGGCAATTGATTGCGTTGAGACGATTGCAGCCATTGATGGAGTCGATGCTCTTTTTGTCGGCCCGGCTGATCTCAGCATCAGTTACGGCGTTCCCTTCCAGAGGAATCACAAGCTCATGCAGCAGGCTTTTGACCGAGTCGCAAATGCAGCGGCGAAGACAGGAAAATGGTGGGGAACGGTGACCGACACTCCGGAGCTGGCACAACTGGAATTGAACCGCGGAGCTCGTCTGATTACTTGCGTCGATGATCATTTCTTGCTTGTGCAGGGTTTACAGCGCGCGTATCGGGATTTCGAGAACCTTCGGCTAAACGGCGAAAGCCGGGGCTGACGACGAAAATGGAGCTATACCCAGGAGCACATTTAATCGAGTGTGAGATTGCAGGGCGGCCTCTGTATCTACCCTTATTGTTGGAGGGGCAGGAGGCCATGCTGCTGGACTGCGGAACAGCTCATCATGCGACTCACGACGTTCGAGCCTATCTCGAGAGGATCGGGTGTGACGGCTTGACATGGCTCTTGATTACGCATCCAGATGGCGATCATTGCGGAGGGGTGGCTGAAATAAAACGCCAGTACCCCGATTTGCGGATCGCATGTGGAGACGCGGACAGGCAACTCGTTGAATCGCCCGATTATTTGTTCACCTTCCGCTATGACGCTTACAGGCGTGACCATGGATTGTTCTACGATGGAGCCGCCGCAAGGGAGATCCGAAACTGTTTTTCCGGCGAACAGAGAGTGGATTTGACGTTTGTAGGGGGAGAATCAGTCCAACTCGGATCTCGGAGGCCATTAGAGATATGGCATCTTCCAGGGCACAGTCATGGACACATCGGCGTATATGACAGCCGGAATCGTACTCTCTATTACGGCGATGCAATCCAGGGACGTGGCTACCAATCTTTGTACGGCGAATGGAAGCTGTGCCCCACGTATCTGTATGTTGATGATTATCTCGACACCATTCGCGCGATTGAATGTTCGCCCGCCAATATGATTGTGGGATGTCATTGGCCTATCTGGAAAGGGCGCGAGCAGATCGAGAACTTTTGCGCAGAGTCCCGCGAGTTCGTAATGCTGGCTGATCGATTGGTGTCGGGCTATATTGCAGCGCATCCAGGTTCGACGTTGAAACAAATCTGCTCGCAATTGTCCGGCGAATTAGGCGAGTGGCCGCCCGAAACTGCCATGGAGCTGGCGAACGCAGTTTCAGGACATTTAGATCGGCTTACTAAAGGCGAGCACGTAGATGTAGATCGGACGAGTCCTCCGCTTCGTTACTACAGCAAAGCGGGGGACCGAGCAGCGTTGTGAGAAGGGTATAAGCATCTTCAGCGAATCCAGATCGGGCAGTCCGCGCCGCGCGATTATAACCGGCGCAGCCAATGGGCTTGGTCTCGCGATAGCGCGCCGGTTTTGCTCTGAAGGTGCCCGCGTGTTGATGGTCGATTGTGACAAGTTAGTGGAGCAGCGCCCCGGAGAAGACCAGTTGCCACGGGACAGAGCTTTCGCTCTGACTAAGGACCTTACAGATGGCAATTCCGGTGTCGTTGTATTGGACGCCGCTCATCACCGCCTGGGTGGTGCGGATGTCTTGATCAATGACGCGGCATGGAGTTTCCACAAGCCGCTGCTGGATGTGTCCGTCGAAGAGTTTGATCGGGTGGTAGCCATTAATCAAAGAGCGCCCTTCCTGCTCGCACAAGAGTTTGCGCGGCAAGTGGTGCGCGCTGAGCAAATGACGCCGGACCCGGTAATCATCAACATAGCTTCTGTGAATGCTTTAGCCGGCAATGCGAACCTCGTTCCTTACGCAGGTACGAAGGGCGCCCTGGTTGCCATGACACGGGCAATGGCCGTGGAGTTTGCCGAGTTTGGGATTCGAGTGAATTCGCTGTCCCCTGCTGCAGTCGAGACCTTTGTGACCAAGGGGTTGATCGCCTCGGGAGTAATCGATCCGCCGAAATTGTTCGAGAGTTATCTCGTAAAACGATTTGCAAGCTGTGAAGAGATTGCTGAGTTAGTGGCTTATCTGTGCGGCCCGGCGGCAACGTATGTCACCGGTGCGAATTGGGTGATCGACGGAGGATATCTTGCGCGGTAGGAACAACTCTGCTGGCAGCCAGCTGGCCCAGGCACAACAGAACGGTGCCCGCTTGAAAGTAGAAAACGTCGAGGTATTTCTGATTGGCGCTGCCTGGCGCAATTTCACGTTTGTAAAGATTTCAACTGATACGGGTGTAGTCGGCTGGGGTGAGGCCACGCTGGGCTGGAAAGAAACTGCCGTCCGAGAGCTGATTCTTGATTTCGGTAAGCGCTATGTCATGGGTCGCAGTGCCTTCGATATCGAAGATTTGTGGTTCAAGCTCTATCAGATTGAGCATAACACTGGCCCCGTGATGTTCTCGGCAATGGCAGGAATAGAGATGGCCCTCTGGGACATCGTGGGTAAGGCCTGCGGACAACCGGTGTACAACCTCGTCGGGGGCCGCGTGCGAAGCAAGGTCAAGGCCTACGCAAATGGCTGGTACACGAGCACGCAGGATCTTGGCTATCTCACCGAACGCGCGCAAGACGTCAAGAGCCGGGGATATAAAGCTCTCAAGTTCGACCCATTTGGGCCGGGAGGTCGGGAGATCTCCAAAGCCGAATTACGACAGGCATGTAAGACCGTTGAGGCTGTGCGGAGGGCAATTGGCGACGACATGGAGATCTTGCTCGAGTTCCATGGGCGCTTCAGTCCCATCATGGCCTTGGAAGCGATTCGTGCGATGCAACCCTACAACCCCGGTTGGTGCGAAGAACCGATCCCTGCGCACAACAATGAAGCCATGGCTCAGGTAGTAGCTGGCTCCCCCCTCCGCGTTGCGACCGGGGAGCACACTTATAGCAGATTCGGTTTCCTGGATTTGCTGCAGCACAGGGCTGCACACGTGATCCAGCCTGACATTACTTATGCCGGCGGCTTCATGGAAGCAAAGAAGATCTCGGCGCTCGCGGAAACGTATTACGTCAGTGTCGCTCCGCATAATTGCGATGGACCGTTGAAAACAATTGCAGGCGTCCATCTGGCTGCCAACATTCCAAATTTCATGATTCTCGAGACCTTCGAGGATTTCGATGTTCCGTGGCGGAAAGATCTATACCGCAGTAATACCAGACTCAATGACGGTTATTACGAGTTGTCGGATGATCCAGGATGGGGAATGGAGATTAATGAAGAAGCCATTGCGGCGCACCCGGAAGATCCGGCTGCAAAACTGAACATGTTCTCGGATGAATGGGAGTCCAAGATGTGTAAGTAAGGGGTTCGGTCTTCCGGCCCAGTAAATCGCAGTATCTCAAGTACGACGGTCTGCTGTGAAAACAGAAATACGTATCATTATAAGTATGTCTATTTAGATAGTTGTTTTGATCTGTAAACCTGCTGTGAGGCACGATCCACGTTGCTCGTGCGGACGGAGCAAACAGGATCGTAGCCCGACCGTGGTGGAGGCTACGATGAATACAAGAAGTGAGACGTATCGGTCAGTGCGGTTCTCGGCGTGTTTACTGCTTACGGCGATTCTGATCTTCTGCTCCGTCGCATTTGCGGACGTCACCGGATCCATTTCCGGAATTGTGCAGGATGCGAGCGGCGCAGTGCTTCCCGGAGCCGAGGTCACGGCCACCAATGTTCAAACTGGAATAAGGACCAGGGTCGACGCCGATGCAAAAGGGTTCTATTCTTTCTCGGCGTTGCCGGTTGGGACCTACAACCTCGATGTGACAAAGTCCGGGTTTAAGACCTATACCCAATCGGGCATCGTCTTGCGGGTCAATGATGCCTTAAGAATAGATGCCACGTTGCCCGTCGGCAATGTCCAACAGCAGATCAGCGTTCAGGCCGACGCCGTCCATGTCGAAACCACCAGCACCCAGATGGGTGAAGTCATTGGCGAAGAAAAACTGACCTCCGTTCCGCTGAATGGGCGCAGCTATACGGATCTTCTGGCGCTACAACCGGGTGTTGCTCCCGTCACATCAGGCCTGTCCGGTGGAATGGGGGGAGAGTTCACGTCTACCGGTTTTGGGATTCAGCCAGTTTCCGGAGATCTGAACGCAGGAAACCTATCGGTCAACGGCATGCGCGAGTCGGGAAACGGATTTCTCCTCAACGGTGCCAGTGTGCAAGAAATGGGCTTTGGGGGAACCGCCGCGATCCCGGATCTGGATTCCATTCAAGAATTCCGAATTCTCACCAATAACTTCGATGCCGAGTACGGCAGCTATGCCGGGAGCCAAATCAACGTCATCACCAAATCGGGGACGAATACATTTCACGGGAGCGTGTTTGAATTCTTCCGGAATACGGCGCTGGATGCGACTCAGTGGTTTAACAACAACCAGAAGCCGGTCTTCCAACAGAATCAGTTCGGCGGCACCGTTGGTGGACCGATCTTGAAACAAAAAATGTTCTTTTTCGCAGACTTCCAGGGAACGCGGCAGAACTTAGGACAGTCCAGCGGATCAGTCGTAATGCCCAGTGCAGCAGAACGGGGAGGGGATTTCTCCGCATTAGCAAGTTCGATGACAGGAACTGTTCAAGGTACCGCGTGGGCCAATCAGCTAACGCAATCTCTTGGATATGCCGTAATTGCCGGGGAACCGTATTATACGGCCGGCTGCACGAGTTCAACACAATGCGTTTTTCCCAATGCGCAGATTCCTACTGCAGCCTTCAGCACGCCTTCGAAGAACCTGCTGAAGTACATTCCGCTCCCGAATGGTGTAAACGGCCAAGGCCAGCCAATTTTCGCCAGTGCTCCCGTACAGCGTCTCGACGATAACAAAGGAAGCGCTCGGGTCGATGCTGATTCCGGCATTGGACTTATTTCCGCCTATTACTTCATGGACGACAACACGCTTGTAAGCCCGAACCCGTTTACTCCGGGATTCGGCAGTGGCTCGCGTGGAAGGGTCCAGGTGGTGAACCTCGGTGACACGAAGGTCATCAACAGCAGTACGGTCAATGAAGTGCGACTCGCGTTCACTCGTCTTTCCGAAGTTGTGAACCAGCCCATAGGAGGGATTGGGGCCGGTTTGTTAGGGCAATTGGGATTCACCAATATCGTCCCATCCGTCCCGGATTTTGCCGGAGTGCCCCATATCAATTTCCAGAACTTCGGCACTGGTTCGGGCAGTTCGCCATTACCGATCATTGAGAACACCTATGCCGCGATGGACAACTTCAGCAAGGTCGTAGGTACCCACACATTCAAGTTCGGTGGATTGGTTCGAAGGAACCAACTCACCGAGAAAAACCTGGGTTCGAATGGTTCATTTTCTTTCGGCAATGGGAACGAAACGGGGATTGATTTCGCAGATTTCTTGATCGGAGCTCCGAACAACTACAGTCAAGGGCAAGGTTTTCCATCCTATGGGCGCAGCCATTCCTTCGGGCTCTACGGGCAAGATAGCTGGAGAATGCGCTCAAATCTCACGATAAACTACGGGCTGCGTTGGGACGTCAGTTCGCCGTGGTCAGAACTGCACAACGAGATTGAAACCATCGTCCCGGGCGAGCAGTCACTGGTGTTTCCCGGCTCACCTGCAGGTTGGGTATTCCCGGGAGATCCGCATGTCCCGAGTACACTCGCACCTACTCGATACGATAATTTCGCGCCCAGAGTAGGGCTTGCTTATTCCCCCGCAGGTCATGGCGGGTTTGACAAAATCACCGGTGGGCCAGGCAATTTCAGCATACGCGCTGGCTGGGGGAAGTTTTATACAACGTTCGAAGGAGCAACAAACTTCAACGAGATTGGGGACGCGCCGTTCGGATACTACTATGGAAGTCCCGCGCCACCTCAATTTGCGAACCCGTACATAACCCGCAGCAACGGATTCGACAATGGCCAGCGGTTTCCAGTAGCCCCTCCCCCGTTTAAC
The DNA here is from genome assembly GCA_035946775.1 of Candidatus Sulfotelmatobacter sp. Classification (GTDB taxonomy): domain Bacteria; phylum Acidobacteriota; class Terriglobia; order Terriglobales; family Acidobacteriaceae; genus Sulfotelmatobacter. Next base: position 89,347 of record DASYZA010000191.1, read on the forward strand.
TCTTCGCCCCAGAATCCCGATACGTCGATCAACTGGGCAAGCTTCCTCCCAATCGGAAGTTCTCCCGCGTTCTACTACAAGAACGTGCTGCCGTATGCGGAAGACTATGAAGTGGCAATGGACCGGCAATTTGGTCATGCCTATCTGTTGACGATCGCTTACGTGGGTACACAAGGACATCACCTACTCTCAGCAGAGGAAGCAAACCCGGGGAATCCGGCACTCTGCCTCAGTATCCCTGGATGCGGGCCGAATCAGGAGAGCACGTACAATACGCGGCAGCCACTAGGCCCCAATTTTACGAGCGATTCTTACTTCAAGACCATCGGCAACTCTGATTACAACTCTCTTCAGATCACCATGCGCCACAGCAGCAGTCGCTACGAGTTCCTGGCCGGCTACACCTATGCCAAAGCCATGGACACGAGTTCCGGATACGGCGAGCAGGTGAATGTGTTAGATCCCACGCAGAAAGCCTTATCTGCCTTCGATGTAACCCATAACTTCGTGGCCAGTTACAGCTACAACATTCCCTTCGATAAGATCGCCTCCAACCGCGTGACGAGGGGATGGAGGATCAGCGGTATAACCAGATTCTCGACCGGGCTGCCAGTCACCCTGCTCGAGACTGATGACAATTCGTTGCTCGGAACATCGGGTTCCGGTCCTATTCAACTGCCCATCGACACCCCGAACTTTGCCGGGGGCGCACTGCATTTCACGAATCCCCGATCTCTGCAGCCGTATTTCAACACTTCTTTGTTCAGCCAAGAGCCGTTAGGACAGCTCGGCTCGGCAAGCCGTCGGTTTTTCCACGGTCCCGGAATCAACAACTGGGACCTCACGGTGGAGAAAGACACCGCGCTTACAGAGAGAATGAACCTGCAATTCCGGAGCGAGTTCTTCAATGCTTTCAATCACGCACAGTTCGGGTCACCGGATGGAAACTTCAATGATTCCAGTTTCGGTCTGGTGCAATCCGCAAACGCCCCTCGCATCATGCAGTTTGCGATGAAGCTAGTGTTTTAACCCCCATACCGATTGGGCCTGATAATGTTGGCTATCAGGCCCGATCGGGCTTTAGCATGAAAGCGGAATCACCTTCGTAACCTGCTGGTCTGAAGAACGTGCGCCGTCGCGATTTCATCGGTTCATTACTCGGGGCGCTTGCCTCAAAGGCTCTTCCGCTGGGCGCGCGATCGCCTTCAGCTCCACAAGAACCTTCGGTTAAGCGGGTTCTGGTGATGTTCAAGTGTCATTTCGATGCAGGGTTCATCGATACCCAAAGAGCGGTAGTCCAGCGCTACTTCACGGAATTTTTCCCCAATGCGATGGCTCTTGCCAGCCAGTTGCGTGATACGGGCAGCTATCGCTACGTTTGGACTACCGGTTCCTGGCTTCTTTACGAGTACCTCGAGCAAGGGACGCCAAGCCAGCGCAAGCAGGTTGAGCAGGCGGTGGAGAGGGGCGACCTCGCCTGGCACGCGCTGCCTTTTACCTGGCAAACCGAGTTGCTGGAGCCCTCGATGATTACCGGCGCCATAGCCTTCTCGGAATCTCTGGACCGGCGTTTTGGAAGAAAGACAACGGGCGCAAAATTGACCGATGTCCCCGGTCACACCCGTGGGCTAATTGCCCCGTTAGCGGCAAAAGGTGTGAAGTTCATCGACATCGGAGTGAATGAGGCGAGCAAGGTGCCCGAAGTTCCTCCCCTGTTTGTCTGGAGAGCGCCCGGCGGCCAGAAGCTTGTCGTAATGTATCACTCCGGCTACGGAGGAATCGTGCACGTGCCGGGATCGGATGTTGCTGTTGCCATCGTTGTTCGCGACGACAATTCCGGTCCGCACACGACTCAGGAAGTTCGTGATGTGTACACACTTCTGCGAACGCGCTTTCCGGATGCGCAGATCGTGCCGACCAGCCTCACAGAAATCGCCAATGCGATAGAGCCCTTCTGCGACAAGTTGCCTGTCATTACTCAGGAAATCGGAGATACCTGGATCCACGGCATAGCTAGTGATCCACTGAAGATTGCCCGTTTTCGTGAGGTAGCCCGCCTAAGGGAGCAGTGGCTGGCAGAAAAGAGATTTGCAATTGGCGATGCAACGGATATGGCTATGCTTCGCCACATACTGCTCGAGGTGGAGCACACATGGGGCACAGATACAAAGACCTGGTTGGATTTCGATCATTACACTCCCATAGATCTGGCTTCCATGCTCCGTACAAAGAACTATGAGGTCGTGCAGTTCAGTTGGCAGGAGAAACGTCAAGATCTGTTCTCGGGAGTCGCTGCGCTGCCAGAAAACTTGCGGCAACACGCAACCAAGGCAGTTCAGGAACTGAATGCGAGCGTCCCGAATGCGGGTCGTTCCAAGGCCATTTCCCCCGGACGGGACATCGAAACTGCTCATTTCATTATTACTGTCGACCCGACGACAGCCGCGATTTCTCGCTTATTCAGCAAGCGATGGAATCGCGAATGGGCGTCCAACGAAAACCTGCTGGCGCTGTTTTCGTACCAGACACTGTCGGACAAAGACTACGCAACGTTCCTGAACAGCTATGTCATTAGCAACGAAGATTGGGCGAAGAAAGACTTTGGAAAACCTAACATCGAACGCTTCGGAGCGGAAAGCCGTAAGTGGCTGCCCAGTTTGAAGGAACTACGCCATGCCGAGAGTTCGGAAGGCCAGCGCTTGTTAGTTTCTCTTGGAATCGATGATCCCGTCGCAGTCGAAAGCGGACGCGCTGCCTTCCCAAGAACGATGTACGTTGAGATTTTCTTGCCCAATGCAACGCCGAAAATCGCCTTGACCTTTTCGTGGTTTGAGAAACCAGCCACTCGTCTTCCCGAGGCACTGTGGCTCAGCTTTCGCCCGATCGCACCATTGGCGGAAAATTGGATACTGGAAAAATCAGGCGCACAGGTGTCACCTTTCGATGTGCTGGGCAATGGCAATCGCCATATGCACTCATTATCTCGAGGATTCAGCTACAAAGACCGGCATGGTGAGTTCTTGGTCGAAACCCTGGACGCGCCGCTGGTCGCATTGGGCGTTCAATCTCCCTTGTGTTTCTCGAATCTTCAACCGGACATCTCTGCCGGTATTCATTGCAACCTGTTCAATAATGCTTGGGGGACCAATTACATCATGTGGTATGGCGGTGACGTACGCTTCCGCTTCGCATTCGAAGCATGAATGCTCCTCTTCGCGGAATCGTTGATGGAGCTCGCGGCATTGGGCGAGGAAGCGGATTCGAACTGCCATCTGCAGAAGGGGAAACCAACCGCGCCTGTTTATGCTATCCCGGCTCACCGTCCTCGAGGAAGATACTCGTAATCAACAACGTCCGCGATTCTTGTATGAAACACCTATGAAACACCTTATGACGCGCTTCCTGTCTGGGTCGGGTTACCTGGGCACATTGCCATGCCGTTGTTCATCTTGCCACAAGCAAGGGCAGGGGTCACAAAGATCTTCTCCTTCGGGAAGGCAGGCCTTTCGTAGGGGGCGGAAAAGATGACTGATCGCCGTTTCCATCGTTGCGCTTGCTGGCGGCAGTCTTCTCACTACTTGTAGACAATGGTCAGCATACACCTCCGGTGTCGCTCGCCGGGGGAAGGTAGCAGAGTGCGTTTCCGCGACGTCCGTATGTTGTTGATAGTAAAAGGTTTGAATCAATCCTGACGTGAAAAAACAGTCGATTTCTAATTCTCTTCATGGTACCGTCAACTATGGCCACCGCTGCGGCACCACGGACAATTATGGTTTCCGAAAGCCTGTTGCGTCGTGAAGCTGTGGATAACGCGATTACTGACCTGCGCCTAGATTACTGACCTGCGCCTAGAGGGTTTGGCTCCCAGCGCTCATGTTCGCCATCTCCTTGGGCAGTTTGTGCAAGGTGAGATGAACGGGGAACTATTGTTGCAAGCCGTTCTCGCTCAATGAGCGACCCTTACCTCGATTCCCAATCGAGAGTTCTTAGAAACAAACTTGGCATCCAGAATCAGCAGGCTCTCGACCAGGCAGAGTCTGATGGGTGGTGGTGCGTGCCAGTTTGCTGGAGCTCAACCCATTGAAAGGAAATTTCGAATCCCAACATTTAAGTGATATTCACGCTTATCTTTTTCGTGATGTTTACGACTGGGCAGGACAATTCCGAACGACTCCGCGCCAGAAGAAACGGCAGCGCCCAGTAGAGGCGCTGCCACATATCAACTAAGCCGGACGGTTTCCGGACGAACGATGCCGCACCGCGTTAGCCGAGCAACTATTGAACGATCAGCGAAGCGGACTTGGTCTGCTGCATTCCGTTCCAGCTGCCGGTGACCATCACAGTGTAGGTACCGGCCGGCGTTCCTGAGCCATGCGTACCTCCGCTTGTGGCTCCGCCGCATGCGGTCTGCAACATGCAACCAGTCAGCAACAGGAGAACGAATCCCGCGGCGAGAAGTTTCCGGTGATTTGCATTCCTCATCCCCGTGCCACATAGGAGCAATCCCGGCACGAAGAACGCAAGGAACATGAGATTGCCAGCGCCTCTCTTTCCCGAACCAGGTGCGAGGGCCGCAACCGGTCCCGTCGTAGCGACCGTAAGAGTTGCAGATCCGGTTGTCCCGGTAACTGATATCGCCCCGATCGAGCAGGTGACCGGAGGATCGACCACTGGTGAAACACTGCAACTCAGCTTGACGGCTGAAGGATTCAATCCTCCCACCGTTCCGATGCTGATGTTTGAGTGAGCTGAGCCGCCAGGTGCAACCGAGGCTGGCGACAATCCCGAAGACGAGAGACTAAAGTTGGACTTGATCACGACCACGCTAGCCGCGATGGATGTGCTACTGTTCGAGTCGGCATCGCCACTATAAACAGCAGTGATGCTGTGCGTACCTGCGCTGAGCGTTGCGGTCAAGAGCGTCGCCACTCCACTGCCGTTCACGTCCGAGCTGCCGAGTTCGGTCGTTCCGTCAACGAAACTCACCGTTCCACTCGGCACGAAGGATGAGCCGGACGAGACTGTCGCTGTAAGGGTAACAGTCTGGTTGACGTTGGCTGTACCGGGAGATGCTTGCAGAATTGTGGTTGTATTTGTCTTCTGCACGACCTCGCTCAGTGATGTCGAGGCACTGCTAGCAAATGTCGAATCCCCAGAATAGGAAGCGGTGATGGAATGGGATCCAAGCGCCAGAGCCGTGGTGGAATAGGAAGCGGTGCCCCCGGACAACGTCACCTGTCCTAGAGTGTTCGCACCGTCGCTGAAAGTGATGGTGCCTGTCGGAGTTCCGGCAACCTGCGAAGTCACCGTTGCGGTCAACGTGACTGACGCGCCATAGGTCGAAGGATTGGCCGAGCTACTCAGGTTCGTGGTCGTAGCGAATACAAATCCCGTGGAAACGTTCAACAGAACGTTCACGCCTCCTATCGCGAGATCCGGCCGTCCGTCGCCGTTAAAGTCCCCAACTGCAATGCCGGACCCGCTGGCTCCCAGAGCGACCCCGGACTGGAAGGTACCATCTCCGTTGCCGAATAGAAGCAGGTTGCCATCTCCTGAGGCCACGTCCAGTTTATGATCTCCGTTGAAGTCTCCTATGGCGAGCATCTGAATGCCACCGAGCACCGGAGTCGTAGTAGTTGTTGCCGTCTGGAAAGTTCCATCTCCGTTACCAAGGAGAACCGCAATCGCGCCATTTGTGCAGTTGGTGGTGGTGCATTGGTTGGCCACGATCGCATCCGGTTTGCCATCTCCATTTAGATCGCCAATCGCCAAAGCGAAAGCGTACAGTCCGCCCGAATTGTAGCTAGCCACAGTCTGAAAAGTCCCATCTCCATTGCCAAGAAGCACGCCGATCGTGCCATTGTTGCAATTACTGTCAGCGCACTGGTTCGCGACTAGCAGATCAACCTTTCCGTCTCCGTTCACATCTGCAATCCCGACCGAAAACGAGTAGAGAGCGCCCGCACCGTAGGTGACGGCCGATTGAAATGTGCCGTCGCCGTTGCTTAACAACACGGCAACCGATCCACCAGAACAGTTGTTGTCGGCACATTGATTCGCGAGGACCAGGTCCGGATTGCCGTCATGGTTGACATCTCCGATGGCCATTGCATAGGGATAAAGTCCATTGGAACCATAACTTGTAGCAGACTGGAAAGTACCATCCCCATTCCCTAACAGAACTGCAAGCGAGCCTTGGGTACAGGTGTTATCAGAGCACTCGTTGGTAACCAGAAGATCGGGCTTGCCGTCTCCGTTTACATCAGCTGACAGAATTGAGTAAGTATTCAACCCACCTGAGTTGTATGCGACGGCGGATTGGAAAGTGCCATCTCCATTCCCCAGCAGGACGCTGGCTGTTCCGTGCGAGCATGAACTGTTGCTATCGCAGGAGCTGGCGATCAGGATGTCCGGTTTACCATCTTTATTAACATCAGCAACGGCGACACCGTTAGAATCCCACGCGCCGGAGTTGTAGTTCTTAGCTGCACGAAAGCTTCCATCACCATTACCGAGCAACACTGCGGCAACTCCGTTATTGCAGGAGTAGGGGTCAAGGCATGCATTGGCGACTACGACGTCCGGCTTGCCGTCGTTATTCACATCTGCCAGCGTGACCGCCTGGGCACTATAGTCTCCTGTTGCGTAGCTTACCGCCGGTTGGAAGGTGCCATCGCCATTTCCCAGCAGCACAGAAGTCACACTCCCATCAGTCCAGTTGCCATTGTTGTCGATTTGATTGGCTACGACAATGTCAGCCTTGCCGTCTCCGTTGAGGTCTATGACCACGGCGGAGGTCGCGTTTTCGCCGCCCGAGTTATAAGAGGAAGCCGTTTGGAAAGTACCGTCACCGTTGCCTAGCAATACCCCAACCGAACCGGCTCTACAGTTGTTATCAGCGCAGATATTTGCCGCAAGCAAATCCAGTTTCCCATCCCCATTCACATCGGCGATTGCCACGGATTGGGTATTCAGGCCGCCCGAACTATAGGTGACGGCCGTTTGGAGCGTGCCGTCGCCGTTGCCGAGAAGCACGCTAATCGCACCAGAATTGCAGTTGTTATTGGCACAGTTGTTGGAGACGAGCACGTCGAGTTTACCGTCTCCGTTTACGTCCCCAACCGCAATCCCATAGGCATCCAGTGCACCGGTACTGTAGCTTGTGGCCGGCTGAAACGTACCGTCGCCGTTGCCGAGAAGCACGCTGATCGCACCAGAATTGCAGTTGTTATCGGCGCAAATGTTGGAGACGAGCACGTCGAGTTTACCGTCTCCGTTCACGTCACCAATCGCAATCCCATAGGCATACAATGCGCCCGTACTGTAGCTTGCGGCCGGCTGAAACGTGCCATCACCGTTACCCACGAGGATACTGACAGAGCCATGAGAACAGTTGTTGTCGGCACACTGATCTGCCATAGCCAGGTCAATGTCTCCATCGCCGTTAAGGTCGGCAGCGGCAACCGAATTCGTACTCTCTCCTGCCGAGTTGTAATCGAGGGCTCCCAGAAATGTGGCGCTTAAAAAGGACGAAGGCGACGACGTGAAGCGACGCGCGCTGTGCGACCTTTTTTGCCCTTGGAGTGCCCAATCGCCAGGAGTCAACGGTCCGGTCCGCGGCCGCGTTGGTACTCGCGTCTGCCCGAAGCCCGCTAGCGGAAACGTTTGTGCTCTATTCCCGCGTGTGACGAAAGGTGCACTTTGTGCCGAAACTACCTTTGAACAGAGTGTAAGTAGCAGAACCGCAGACAGGACAGCCATGAACGAGGTGACGCGCTTCGCGACCATTTTTATCTGATTTCCCCATTTCTCGTTTCACCAGATTCGGTAGAGCGCAAAAGTCTTTCCCCTCGAATTTTGCATTCTTGGTGAACGATAAGATGAGTAGAGATCAAGCAAGGCCGGTGCCAGTCGATACTTACGAAGGTAACAGCCGCTGCAAAAGTACATACGGAATAGTCCTGTTTCACGCATGTCGTGCAAGCCCAAGATCACTGAACAGAGTGTCCTGAAATTGAAAACGCGCGGGTAGTGTATGGAATGTGGAATATGTTTCGAATGTACACACTTACCGGGACTCGAGATTTCGAGCCAACTGAGCAAGACTTCTCCCAGTTGCCAGTGGTGCTGTACCTCATTCAGACGAAATCTTTCTGCCGACTCCCCCGAGACCGTTCCTGATTGTCGATAACATTTAGCCTATGCCATTCTCTTTCGTGCTGATGCGAACACGGTCCACTAGCGCGGCGCCTGTCACATTTCTGTTACACAACCCATTCGCGCCTCCGCTTACAGTTGGGCCAGAGGGTACGCGATCGGCTGACCGTAAGAAAATGCGTATGCTTGCCCACATGTGCAGGGTTTCAAGAACTAAAGAGATCGCAGCAGCTTGGCACGACTGAGCAGGGACCTGGAATCATCTCCGCAATTTCGCGGTTCAGGCGACCGCGAAATTGAAAGAGTTTCTGCAGGCTCGCTTCTCCCTGTCGTTCTAGCCATGTGGGGTACCCCACCGAGGCGCGCCGATCCTTCATTACGCTCTTTTCCGGGAAGCGCTTCGCGGATGCCGGTATTCCTCTGCCCATTCAAAGGTTTCGTAGTTTTCCGGCAGACATTTCCTGCCAGCTCTTGCGATAACGACAAAGCCACACTCATGTTGGGATAGACAGAAGGATGCACTCCTCCTGGATCTTGGCAATTGTAGGTGCGTGATTAAAAGCGTCAAGGATTCTCGCCTCAGATATAAGTCAACCAACAGCGTTGCCTTTAGATTGTGGCCCTATCGGAAGCGTGTTCGATTGGCAGCACGACAGTTACTAACATGCCTTTGCCTTCACCAGCAGAGTAAAATCCCAGGACACCATCGAACTTTCTGACCCTTTCGCGCATTCCCCTAATACCAACTCCTTGTATTCCCGTCAGATCCATTTCACGCTGCTTCTCGATCGACATACCTTTGCCCTCGTCCTCGACTTCGATGCGAATGTCAGAACCGTAACGCGCGATCCGCACCTTGGCCGTCGCGCTTCCGGAATGGCGGTGGATGTTGGTAAGGCACTCTTGAACCACCCGAAAGACGGTCGTTTCCAGCTCGCGCGCGAGCCGCCCGAAATTTTCTGGAATGCTGAGATCAATCTTGATCTTGCTGCGGTCGGCAAAGCCCTCGATGTACTGACGAAGCGCGGACGAGAGACCGACCTCGTCGAGCAAGGGCGGATGGAGCAGATGAGATATCGTCCGGATTTCCTTCGAGAGCTCGTTGACAAGATCCAGACTCTGTTGGATTTGCTTACGAGTATCGGACAGACCGTTCCCGGCGTCGGCCAAGGGCGAAAGTTTCATGCTGAGTGCTGCGAGCAACTGACCGGCGCTATCGTGGAGTTCACGTGCAATCCGCCTTCTCTCTTCATCTTGCAGTTGCAGCAGCCGGCCTGAGAGCTGTTGCAGGCTCAACTCTGTCTGCTTGCGATCGGTCATGTCGCGGATTGCGCTAGTCACCAGGGTCCCTTCGACGGTTTTCACCGGGCTGAGGCTGATTTCAACGGGAAATTCGTGGCCGTCTTTGTGGAGCCCATAGAGTTCCAATCCATTTCCCATCGCCCGCGCTCGGGGCTCCGAGACGAATCGACTGCGGTGAACCAGATGCTTGTCACGAAAACGCTCCGGCACAAGCATTTCAAGGTCCTGTCCCAAAAGTTCCTCGCTGCGATATCCAAAAAGTCTCTCAACTTGAGCGTTGGCCAATACAATTTGGCCATTTGTATTGACGACCAACATGGCGTCCGGAGCCGCTTCCAACAACTCCCGGAATCGTTGTTCGCTGGCATCGAGTTGTGATCGCTGAGCCGAGAATCGGCGGTCGAATGACGAGGTGAGAACCGCAACGCCCAGTACAAGGAGAGCAATCGAGCCCACACCTACAAAGCCTAAAGTGGAAGTGTCGACGGCATGCGTTGTATCGCGGGTAATGTTCGCCGGTGTGAAACGCGCAGCGGCCATTCCTGTGTAGTGCATGACGGAGATCGCAGCGCCCATCACAAGCGCACTTTCAGTCTTTAACAACAGCGAGCCCTTTTTGTCTTCCCGGAAACGAAACGTGAGCAGGATCGCGACTAACGAAATCAAGACAGCTAACGCAACGGACAGGGCCAGCAGCCACGGATTGTAGGAGCACGTAGCAGGCAAGCGCATAGCGGCCATACCGGTGTAATGCATGGTCGAGATCCCACCGCCCATGATTGCGCTGGCAAGTAGCGCCGCAGAGATGGCTATCTTCTTTCTACTGAGGACAAATAAAGCGACTCCAGACGCGAAGATGGCAGCGATTAGCGACAACAGGACGGTAGGCCAGTCGTAGAGGACCGGGACCGGTAGGGTAAAAGCCAGCATCCCGATGTAGTGCATCGACCAGATGCCGAGGCCCATCGCACCAGCGCCACCGGTCAGCCAAGCCAATCGAACGCGCCCGCTTGCAGCGTTTGTTCTCCCCGCAAGATCCAGCGCGGCGTAAGCCGCGCACACCGCGATGATGACCGATAAAGTCACCAGGCGATAATCGTAGTAGCCGTGCATTGCCTTCGAGAATCAGATGAGTTCGAAACGGCGCTTCGGGCACCCACCTTGCCCAAAAGGCCCGCAGCGATGGGGTTCCGTGTCTCAACCATAATGGCACAACTCTAGCCCGTTACAAGGATCAACCAACACTGCCTCACCACCGATCGGTCATCTGAGTCTGATCTCAGTTAGAGGAGACTTCGTTGTCGGCGTGTTTACACTTGTGCTCGCCCAGCACTCGAAAACATTCTCGCGATTAAGTGCGTCGTTGGCGTGGATCGAATGCAACAGAACTCGAACCAATGCGGCGGCAGATCGAGACTTGGCAGCGGAGTGAATTCACCGACGCAACCCAAGTAGTCATCTACGGAGTGTTCGTGGTGTGGGCAAGCTGGAAGCCTCAAAAACATCTCCCCCGGACCGTGCAAGGTCTCGGCTTCCAGCCTGAAATACCCATGAAATAAGAAGAGTTCCATCGCGAATGATCTGGAGCTGCTCGAATGACTTCACATTGGCATTCAAGCAACACATGCGGATTCCGCAATTCAGGGCGACGGCGAAGCTGGGAGAGTGCCTGTAGGCTCGGTTCTTGGAAAGTTCCGGCTTGGGGCGGTATCGCTGGATCGCTCCGGTCCGGGCCCTATCGAAAGAAGGTTCGAGGTAGGCTGGACGAGACGCAGGCTCTCCAAACTTGGTTCCGGTACAGCGGGGATTTCCATTGTTCGAGAGAAATTGCAGATTGTTGCACTCTAGGTGCCCATAGCACCGTTTTCTATCGAGTTCTGGCTCAGAATTTCACGTACGGTGCCGACCAAAGACTCTCTCGTAAAAGGTTTCTGCAGAAGTCTCATCCCAGGCCCCAGGATGCCGTGCTTGGCAGGAAGGTCGTCGGTGTAACCCGACATGTAAAGAACGTTCATCCCTGGCCGCAGGGTCAACAGTCGATCGGCCATCTCCTTACCGCTCATACGGGGCATTACGACGTCGGTCAGTAGAAGATCAATGGCGCCGGAATGCCGGTGGGCAAGTGCCAGGCCATCGACTCCGCATTCGGCTTCGATGACGGTGTAGCCGGCCTGGGCAAGAAGGCTCGAAGCCAAGCGACGCATCGGTTCCTCGTCCTCCACCAGAAGGATTGTGCCCGAAGCCAGAGTGTCGGCAGGCGGCGCTTCCCGGGGAGCATCAACGGCCGCCGCCTGATTTACTCGCGGCAGGTATATCTTGAAGGTTGTTCCGCGGCCGAGTTCGCTATAAACCCAGATGTAGCCTCCGCTCTGCTTGACGACTCCGTAAACCATGGAAAGACCAAGGCCCGTCCCCTTACCAGGATCCTTGGTGGTAAAGAAGGGCTCGAAAATGTGCTCCTGAGTGTGCGCGTCCATTCCGCACCCGTTGTCGCTCACCGCCAGCATCACGCAGGGACCGGTTACCATAGGCTGATGCCCTAAGGCGGACATTTCGTCGATATCGACATTGGCAGTTTCTATGATGAAATGGCCGCCCTTGGGCATTGCATCGCGAGCATTCACCGCCAAGTTCATGAGCACCTGTTCCAATTGGCTCGGATCAGCCAGGATACTGCCCACCCCCGCTCCCAAGCGGATGACCAATTCAATGTCCTCGCCGATCATGCGCCCCAACATCTTCTCCAAATCTTGCACTACCGCATTGGGGTCAAGAACCGCCGGATATAGCACCTGTTTCCGGCTGAAAGCCAACAGTTGACGGGTCAGCGCTGTGGCCCGATCGGCTGCTTTTTTGATCTCAGCGAGTTGCTTGCCACCAGAATCCTCGGGGCCGAGCTTGTCTTGGAGAAGCTGGCTATAACCAATGATTACGCCCAGCATGTTATTAAAATCGTGGGCCATGCCACCGGCGAACCGGCCCACCGCCTCCATCTTTTGCGCCTGGCGAAACTGCTCTTCTAACTGCTTTTGTTCTGTAATATCGCTCATCATCAGAAGCAGATGGGGACGCAATTTGACTGTGAATGGCACGAAAACATATTCAAGCCAAGAATCCTTGCCAAAGCTTGTGAGTATGTGAGCCTGATTCCGGAGCGTATCTCCGTTCAACAGTGCAACCTGTGCATCGTTCAGTAGGGGTGAGACCTTCCAGGATGCAAGTTCCTTGAAATTTTGCTTGAGGATAGCCTCGGTGGTGCAACCAATGATCTTGGCAACCGCCTCATTTGCTGACACGCATTGCCCCGACACGCCATCGTAGGTCGCGATTCCAATCGGCGAAGAGGCAATGACGGTTTGGGCGAAGTCGGCTATTTCGGCCAGTCTTGCCTTGCTTTCGCGCAGTTCCTCCTCAGCCTTCTTCCGGTCAGTGATATCGCGGATAATCTCGATGACGCCAGCAATTTGGCTGCTAGCGTCGCGCAGAGGATAATAACTTCCCGAGAGCCAGCCCGCCCGAGTGGAGATGGGTGGGGCGCACGGATAGTCGTGCGCAGCAACCGTTTCGCCTTCCAGAGCTTTTTCCAGGTTGGCGTACACGCCCCACTCTCTGAGAAACGGGAATACATCTGGAGGTTTCTTCCCTATGACTGCCCGTGCCGGTACGCCGCTGAGTTCTTCCATAAAGGGATTCCATACTCTGTAGCGAAGGTGACGGTCGTACACGATGATGCCGTCGCGAGCGCTGGTGAGGATCTGGTGGTTGAATTCGTTGGCCTCGCGCAGTGCCTCCATGGCCAGCGTACGTTCGGTGATATCGCGCACGATGGCGGTAAACAGTTTTTTCCCTGCCAGTTCCAATTGGGAGATGGAAACCTCGATCGGAAATTCCGTCCCATCTGAGCGTAGACCCACCAGGTTCCTACCCTCGCCTTTTCTACCTACGGTGAAATTAGTGCGCGCGAAAGTCCGCACATGCTCTCGATGAGAGTGGCGAAAACGGTCGGGGATAAAGCAATCTAGGGAGCGGCCCAGCGCTTCGGTGGCCGTGTACCCAAACATCTTTTCGGCCGCCTCGTTAAAGAGCACCACCCGCTGCTTTTGGTCCACACTAATGATGGCATCCATGGCAGAGGCGATAATGCCGGCTAGATGCCTTTCCCCGCCTGTACCGCTTCCGTCACTGCTGAATAGGTCCATAGGGTTCTTTACAGGTCGATGCCGTACCGCCCCAACCGAACAGCGGACGGCCCACCAAGAACCGAAGAACCCGAGGAGGCAGCATGAGCAGGCGCCGGTATGCCGCCACACTGGACTCGGGTGGCCGGTTGGAATCATAGTAGTTACAAAAGGGCGTGTCCCAAAATTACTGAAGTTACTAACCTGATCAGACTTCACCGAAAGAACTTACTCGGAGGAGGGATCGCAGTACATTACTGACTGCTGCTCCAAACCTCATGCGACTTTCTGCGAGAAATGGCTACCTCCGCGACCTTGGTTGACCAGTCTTCGAATATAAAAAATTTCTTCGCTGAGCAGGCGAAGGACTTGGCAGCCTGCATCAGAGCTCTCACGCAGCAAACTCAAGAGTTTTTGGCGAGGAATAAAGTCTAGACGACATCTGGTCTTGGTTTCCGCAGTCAGGCTGTAAGGTCCGCCTGAGAATGTGGCGGGAAGGCCTATGATAAAACCCGAACCGACAGTTCGAGCGGGATACAAGCTGGACGCCGTGTCCAGTGAGAGCTGGACTTGCCCGCTGCGGATCAAAAAAACTCCGCCGCACGCTTGGCCCATTCGGAACAGGACTGTGCCTTTGTCTTTGAGTACCGGCGTTGCGATTGCCTGCAGATGTCTGCGAGTTTCAAGGGCAAGAATTCTTCTGGACATCGAGAGACTCCAAAGAGATCTTTCCGATTTTGAAACTAAGGCGAAAGGCAGTCGGTGATTGAAATCACATCGGCGTGAAATCACAGCCTCACGAGATCGCCATCCCGGGTCAGGACGAACGGCTATGATTCGCGCTTGTCTAGTTTGGGCTGTCCTTACCAGCACATGGGCGACGCACTGGCGCGCTGAAGGAAAGCCAGGAAGCGGTGGACCGATAGCTTTCTGGCAGATGGCAGCAGAACCAAACGCCGGAAAATGCAGCAGTACTGATCTTGCACGCCGAATCTGGACTTCCAGGCTGCACTCTCTTCCGGTGGTATCCCCAATTGCCTGGTGTGTGGAAATGTGGATGCACCACGCGAGAGCGCTTCAATTGGCGCTGACAGGGTACGCGCGCGCAAGGAGACGACTTGCGGTGTTGCAACCTTTACGTCCAGTGCAATGGCATGGTCTCCCGCCGGCGAACAGGTCTTCATACGATCCGTCGGCCCACCCCGGACAGCATCTACGTTCTGCCGAGTATACATCGTCAAAGGAGGTTCCGCATACGGTTGGACGATCCGTTCCTGAGGTGGGGATTGCGCCATCAAGACCTGTTCAAATTCTCCTCAGATCGGTGCTCGCGTATCGGGTATTCGGTCAGACAAGCCGAGATGCAAGGTCCCCTCGACATCTCGGAGGTTACATTGCCACGGAATTCTCCCGACGCTGCGATCCCGGGCGCCTTTTCGATTGAGGCTACCTTACTGCACGGTCAGGCTGAGATTGATGGTGTGCGAGACCGCGGTTCCGCCGTTCGCGCCTGAGGCCGTGACGACAACCGTATAGCTGCCGCTTGGAGTTCCTGGAGTACTGCTGCCACCTCCTCCTCCGCCGCTACCGTTTCCGCCATTGCCACCAGTGTTGGTGCTAGTACTCCCAGCACAACCCACCAGAGAGATCATCATGACCAAGACCAGCATTGCAACAACAATTCCCATCCGGTTCTTCTTGAATCCATTGGCGAACAGCATGCCAAAAACTCCGATGCCGCTGAACGTCGCCAGCATAAGGGGCGAGTTCGTACGGTGCAAAGCAGCGCTGGTACTCGCCGTGGTGCCGATGGTCAGCTGCGTGCTCCACTGTCCGTTCCCGTTCGGAACCACAGTCGATGGCTGGAACGTGCAGGTGGTCTTCGAAGGAAGCGTTCCGCACGAAAAGCTAATGGTGCCGTTGAAGGAATTGGTTGGTGTGATGACCAGGCTGTAAGTCGCGCTGTCACCAGCCGTCACTGAGGCTGAAGTCTGTGCAGAAGCTAGTGCGAAATTGGGCTGGGTGGCAGACCCGTTGCTGTTGAGTAGAACACTTGCGCCGGCAAAGTCACCGCTGGAAGTGACCACGTCGGGCGCGCCATCGCCGTTCACGTCCGCAACCGCTAACGCCCAGGCGTACTGTCCCCCAGGATATTCGACAGGATCAAAGAAGGTTCCGTTGCCTTGCCCGAATAGTACCCCGATCGTACCGTAGTTCGTATCGACATATACGAGATCGACCTTGCCGTCTCCATCCACATCCACGGCTTGGATGTTTTCCGGAAACGGGGTGTTGAGACTGTAATTCTGCATCGAACTCGGAACAACTAAGAAGGAACCGAAAGTCCCGTCGCCGTTGCCGAGAGCAACAGCAATTCCATCACCCTGAGCGAGGGTGACCGCCATATCGAGCTTGCCGTCCCCATTGAAGTCGGCGAGCGTCACGGCATCTGGCCACGTCAGAGTCAAGTCTTGTTCCGCTTGGAAGGTACCATCGCCGTTGCCGAGAAGTACTGCGACGGATCCCCCATACCAGTAGGGCACAACCAGGTCGAGCTTGCCGTCCCCGTTGATATCGCCAACCGCAACTCCTTGCCATACCTGTCCATTCAGTGCGATCGGAGCCGGTGTCGGAAAGTTTCCGGTTCCGTCATTCAGCAGGATGGCAATGTCGTCAGTATTCCAATTGGCGATGGCCAGGTCTGGGTGTCCGTCTTTGTTGAAATCACCGACAAAGACACCATAGGGACCATTGCTTGTCAGGTCTGTGGCGAATGACGAACCCATCGTGAAGTTGCCGGCACCGTCCCCATTGAAAAGTTGCACGGTGCCACTGCCGTAATCGGTAGCTGCAATATCCAGCTTGCCATCCCCATTGAAGTCAGCAACAGCCACAAAAGAATAGTTCGAAGTACCGTAGTTCACACCGGGCTGCAGACTGCCATCCGGACGCGACAGGAATACTGTAATGCCGAGGGGAGCGGTACAAAAGTAGCAGTAGTTGGCTACCACAAAGTCCGGGTGACCGTCTCCATTGAAGTCTCCGGTGGCCACGCCATAGGTTTCTGAATATCCGGCGGTGTCCGCATAGTAGTTGTGCGCGGAACGAAAGGTTCCGTCACCGTAGCCTTTCAGATACGCGAAGCTGAATTCGCCATCAGAGACGATAAGGTCTGCAAGTCCATCACCATTGAAGTCGGCGACGACTGCCGGAGTGTACAGATAACCTCCTGCAGCATACCCAAGATCAGGAACGGTTACAGTGCCATTGCCGTTGCCCAACAGCACCGTGAGATCGCTGCTGTTATCGTTGGATGCAATAATGTCGGCTTTTCCATCGCGATTTACGTCCGCGATTGTGATTGCACAGGTGTCACCACCGGCTGCACCGGACGTACTGCCACCGCTCATCGCCCCGTCATAGTAGACTCCGGTCGCGAAAGTTCCATCGCCGTTGTTCACGTAGATGGTGATGTCGTTCCCATAACTACTGCAGTTGGCATTGATGAGTTCGGGCTTGCCGTCTCCGCTCAGGTCGCCCACGGCCAAATAACAGGCGTTGTAATTGCCATCGGAGGTTAGGTAAGTGGTCGCGGGGGCATATGTAGTAGCCGAGGTCGCCAAATAAATTGTCAGCTGGTTTGTGTAGTAATCATTATCAGCAACGTCAAGCACGCCGTCGCCATTCAGGTCCGCGACAATGACGCTATTTCCTGTTCCTCCGCTCAACGTCACGGAAGTCGCTGCCTGGAAAGTACCGTCGCCGTTTCCTAGCAACGTCCAAACATTGGCTGGACTGGCGTCGTCGACTACAACGATGTCCAATTTGCCATCAGCGTTCACGTCGGCCAGAGTTCCGCCCGATAAATCTGAAGTGCTGATCGTATTATTCGTGTTCGCACTGGCCATAAATGTGCCATCGCCATTACTGAGCAGGACGTCGAATGTCGAAACGCTGTAACTGTTTCCGCAGGCTCCCGGCTGGTGCACAACGATCAAATCGGACTTGCCGTCGTTATTCAGGTCCCCGACGACCACCGTTGCACACTGATCATTGTTCGTAATGGGTGTCAAAACCGCAGGTTTGAAGGTTCCATCCCCATTGCTCAACACGACCGAGATGGAGTAAGTTGCCGAACGGCTGGTGGCGTCATAGTTCTCGACCTCCGACACGATGTCGGTTTTGCCATCGCCGTTAAAATCCCCACTGAGTGCGGGCCAATAGCTTGCCCCACCCGCGGGAATGTCGATCGCCGAGACGAATCCGAGTTTGCCCGTCGGAGGATTCGAGGTATGCCGCCGGAGGTTTCCTGCCGAAGCGGAATGAGATTGGGCCGTCGTAACCGCCACCTTCGCCAGAGGCGCGGGTAATTTGCTGGCGTCTTGGGTTTTGTGGGGCGACATACCATGCGCCGCGACTTGACCCGCCCTGCGCGCTGTAGCTTTGAAGTGCATTTGATTTTGCTGATCCACGCTCGTGTGATGTGCCGACGCAAAGTCTGGCGTCGATTCTTCGCTCCCGTACCGAGCAGCCCCTTTCTTCGAACTGGCGTTTGCCGTTTCGTGCAGGTTCAGGCCGATAGTGACGACCGCAACGATGGTGAGAATGCGCTCTATTTTCATAAACGGCATGATCCGGTCCTTTTTGCTTGGGCGCTGAAATGTGCGCACGCCGATACGAGACCCGGCGTAACATTAAAAAACGGATGCAATGCCGGTGCCGATCACGAATTGGGACATTGCAGGATCGCAAGTCGGCTGTTCTTCGGAAGTTACATCTCTCAACGGGGCCGGTCTTCATTGGAAGCGATTCGAAGAAGTGTTGTATTTCCGGACTTGCGTCTCGAAACCGGACGTAGGCTTTGTCGAACACAACAGGCGGTGAGCTTGATTTCCAATCGGATAGAGGCAAGCGAAGAACCTCCGTGGCCTTGATCCTTAGTCAGTCAGTTAGGCCAATCCTTGTCAAACCTGGAAGCCTGGTCTGCTGAAACCATGCCTAGCCTGCTTAATTCACCAAACCTGATTTCGATCGCGGGGACGAGTGGTCACTGGGCCGGCAAGGTCGCAGGAACCAGTGGGATGAGGCTTTCTATGTGCCGAGGGATGCGACAGCACGAGGGGGACGCATTTTCGGAC
>DASYZA010000192.1:0-85542 GCA_035946775.1 Candidatus Sulfotelmatobacter sp.
CGCCATGTCTCCTTTTACGCAAGCAGAAATCACACTCACTCGTTGCAGTTCCTTCTGACTCAACGCGAACGTCCTTCCTCTCATGGAGTGACATTTTCACGTTGCTGTTAGGGGGTGACAGAATTATGGAGCTAAAACACTGAGCGAAGGGAAATCTCCGTTTTCCCTTGACTCGTACTTATCATGGATGGCCCTGTTTTCACATCATTCGTCGCGGCAGGGCGGATAGGTCAACTGGTTGCCCAGGTGCTACCTGGAGAGCGTTCTCCAGAACCCGGTTCCTGCTTGCCCTTTGCTCCGTCGCGCGATTATGCACGATGGTAGTTCTCATTCCTTTTGAATCTGTAAGGGTAAGACGCATCTCGTCTGACGCAGACACCTGTGGCAAATCAGCCGGATACTGGTACATGACCCAACCACGCACTTGCTCTTGCGGCTTGAGCGTACCTGCCAAGGCGTCTAGTTCAGCCTCCAATCCGTAGGTGTCAAAGTCAATCTTGCGAGCAACGGTCAGACTGGCATCGATTGTGGGATGTTGTAACGTGGGATATGCGTTGTAAACGGCAAGCCCAACGGTATTCAATCTGATGAGTTCCTTCCATTGACCGCCGTGTCTTAGCTCCAGCTTGTAGCTCTCTAGGTGACTAGGCACAGATTGCAGATTGAGAATACGAAGGAAAACCGTGAGATTTGCAGGATATAGAATCGGTCCGCGGTCAGTTTGATGCTCCACCCAAAATCCGTTAGGCCAATCTCGCTGATTTGAGATTATGCCCGAGTTCTCAATCTCTATTGAAAATGGGTTTGAGCGCACCGGTTGACTGGGCCCTCGCCCGCCTGCACTGACCTCAATCGGGGTTCTCTCTTGGAGTTGCACCTGATAGTGATTTATGACTCTCTTGTGCATGATAAGGCCGAAAACGAGTAGGAATATCACAATTGCGCCGCCGACAATGTACTCGTGCGGAACGCGCTTTTGTCTGTAGTGCTCCGGGAGAAAGCGAGGGCTATCGACTCCGACGGTACCACCACGGTCTAACAAGGCCCATACTATGACTCCAAGGCCCACGATAATAAGTGTCGGGGTTACCCACGGCTCCGCAAGAAGTCGAGATATCGCGGGGAAATCAGATGCCCACTCCTTGACAACCTCTCCCCTTGACCAAGTATCAATCGCCCATTTGATTATTCCGATGACCGCGGTGACCCAGCCGAATCTTGCACGCACTCCGCGATATAGGCGCGTCCAATTCACTTGTGTCACATCCTATTCCTTTCACAGTATCCACGAGCCGCAGTGATGAAAAGGTAAAAAGGGCCGCTTCCGGAGTCAAGAAATTCGGGACAGACGGATGGAGTGCACCCCAAAACTGAGACAGAGATAATGGTGACAGTTCTCGAAAAGGAGAACGCATGTCACAGCAGGAGAAGCGGGTTGGGTATGCGCCAAATAAAACGGGGACAGACCGAACTGACCCTTTTTTGTTGCGGGGAAATTCGGGGACCTCCATGATAAGTACGAGTCAAGGGAAAACGGAGATTTCCTTTCGCTCAGGAACTCCCGAAGCGTTCGATAGAAAGTTGTGAACTGGCGGCAGGCCCAGCCTTTCAGTCCTCCGACACAACTCCACTGCGGGTGCCCCGTTCCTCGCGCGTTTGCGAGGGGCGGGTGCGATGCTGCTGACGACTAGCACGGCTCATTTCCTTCCCGTTCCGGGACTCTGAAAGCTTTCTGCGGCGCTATTTCCCCATATTCCGCCGTCCATCCTTGTAGAGTATCCAGTCATCTTGCGCGCTGGTTACCAACGGCACGGTTGACGGACATACAAGTTACATGTATACAAGTGAATTAAACGGGAATTAAACGGGGACAGGAAGCTGTGAAGAAATTGTCTCTTGACCCAATAGCGCCATTGCAGAATTAGCCAAGATTTGTAGACTGCGGAAGTGAGCAACAACGACTTGCCTGCGGTGCCTCGACTCGCCTCGATCAATCGACAACAACTTGTATTGCGCAGCGTCGATGTGGAGAAGTTGATCGACGAAGATCACAGTGCGCGTCTGATTTGGCAGTTGATCGGCCGCCTGGACCTGAGGCTCTATCACGCGCAGATCGAAGCGGTGGAAGGGCGAGCGGGACGGGAGCACACCGATCCGCAGCTGTTAATCAGCTTGTGGATTTATGCCTACAGCCGGGGCGTGGGTTCGGCGCGCGAGTTGGCACGGCAATGCGAGTACGAGCCAGGTTGCCAGTGGTTATGTGGGTTGCAGGCGATCAGTCATCGAACGCTGTCGGGCTTTCGATCCGATCATAAAGCGGCGCTGGACGATCTGTTCGTGCAGGTGCTGGGCATGATGAGCGCCGAAGGGCTGATCACGCTGGAGCGGGTCACATTGGACGGAACGAAGATCAAGGCCAACGCGGGCGGCAACAGCTTCAGGCGCAAAGAGAAACTGGCAGCGCATCTGAATTAAACGGGGACAGACGGAACTGACCCTTTTTTGTTGCGGGGAAATTCGGGGGAAATTCGGGGAGATCCATGATAAGTACGAGTCAAGGGAAAACGGAGATTTCCCTTCGCTCAGGAACTCCCGAAGCGTTCGATAGAAAGTTGTGAACTGGCGGGAGGCCCAGCCTTTCAGTCCTCCGACACAACTCCACTGCGGGTGCCCCGTTCCTCGCGCGTTTGCGAGGGGCGGGTGCGATGCTGCTGACGACTAGCACGGCTCATTTCCTTCCCGTTCTGGGACTCTGAAACCTTTCTGCGGCGCTATTTTCCCCATATTCCGCCGTCCATCCTTGTAGAGTATCTCAGTCATCTTGCGCGCTGGTTACCAACGGCACGGTTGACGAACATACAAGTTACATGTATACAAGTAGCAAGAACTCCGATGATTCCGGGGATGGGCCACGGGGTCAGATTCTGGTTCCGCTCGTTTTCCAGGGCGACTCGCGGCAGACGCTGCAAGGGTTTCCGGATGGTGTGAAGAGCGATCTCGGATATGCTCTGTACCAGTTGCAGCTGGGGCAGACGCCTCCGGACCGGAAGGCGGTGCAGGCGGTCGGCCCGGGCGTTTACGAACTGCGCGAAGGCGATGCTAGAGCGTGGTATCGCGTCCTCTACGTCAGGCGCGAAAGAGTGATACAAGTTCTGCATTGCTTCGAAAAACGGTCGAACGCGATTGACCAGAAAGATATTGAAACCGCCAGAGCGCGACTGAGGCGCGTGCTCGAAGGCGAACGTGAGGAAAAGCGGCATGCCAAACAAACGCTCCGGAAAAGATGAATACAGGGTGACAGGGAGCGTGTTGGACGAACTCGGGCTGGATCGGCAAGCGGCGCTGGAATTGAAATTGAAAGCAGCCCTGCACCAGAAGATATTGGAATTGGTGAAGCGGCGTCGCCACAGCGCTCGCGATTTGGAACGAATCCTTGATATTCAGCAGCCGAGGGTGAGTGAGCTGATGCGCGGAAAATTATCCACTCTGAGTGTTGCTCGCTTGTTGCTCTATGCGGATTTGTTGGGCGCGCGGGCCGAGGTGAAGTTGAAGGCTCGCGCTCACGCCGCTGCATAGGGGCCTTAGGCGCTGAATCGCCGTACTCTTTGCGTCCCTTTGTGGCACGAGTAAACTCGTGCCCTTCCCGGTTGCGTCCATTCCAGGACACAATCCTTGCGCGTCCCCTGCTGATGGGAGAGGTAGGGATCCTTCGACTCCGCAGGCGCTACACTTCGTTTCGCCTGCTCCGCTCAGGATGACAAAATGCTTGATTACGGCAGGGAGACTTTGGGGAGGGTCGCTGCTTTTCACTCGGCGCAGCTCACACCCGCTACTGACCCGAACCTCTTCTCCTGAAATAGAATCTAATTGGCAGCCGCGTGCACGTGTCATTCACCCTGGGGGAAGACCATGCCATTCATTCGTAATTGCCCATCTTGCGGAAAGCCCAACCGGGTTCCGGCATCGCATCTCTCTGACACCGGACGCTGCGGAGCGTGCAAGGCCCCGCTCCCCCCGGTCGCCGAGCCCCTCGAAGTCAACGAGGACGAATTCCAGCAGGTGATTCGCGACAGCAAGGTTCCCGTCCTGGTGGATTTCTGGGCAGCATGGTGCGGACCGTGCCGCATGGCCGCTCCTCACGTCGCCCAGACCGCGCGCGATCTCGCCGGACGCGCCGTCGTCCTGAAGGTCGATACCGAAAAATTCCCCGGCCTCGCCGCCCAGTACAACGTCCGCGGCATCCCGAACTTCGCCGTCTTCTCCCACGGACACCTCGCCTTCCAGCAAGCCGGTCTCGTCGACGCCAGCACGATGCAAGAGTGGCTGACGCGGGCGGCGTGAGAGCTTAGCTCTCAGCTTTCAGCCGTCAGCTGTCAGATCATTGCTCACAGCTCACCAAAAAAGCCCCGCTCTTTCGAGCGAGGCTTTGATTTTGCTGAAAGCTGACGGCTGATAGCTGACAGCTTCTTAGTACATATCGCCCATGCCGCCGCCGTGACCCGGGGCTGCCGGAGCTTCCTTCTTTTCAGGAATCTCGGCGACCAGGGCTTCGGTGGTCAGCATCAGGCTGGCGATCGATCCGGCGTTCTGCAGAGCGGTGCGCACGACCTTTGTCGGATCGAGCACGCCTGCCTTGACCAGATCTTCGTACTCGTTGGAGAAGGCGTTGTAGCCGTAGTTCTGCTCCTTCGACTCGAGCACCTTGCCCAGAATCACTGCGCCTTCTTCGCCGGCGTTCTCGGCGATCATGCGCAGGGGCTCGGTGATGGCGCGCTTCACGATGTTGATACCGATCTGCTCGTCGCCTTCGGCCTTGATCTTGTCGAGGCTCGCAGCGCAACGGGCAAGAGCAACGCCGCCGCCGGGGACAATTCCCTCTTCCACGGCTGCGCGGGTCGCATGCATCGCATCTTCCACGCGGGCTTTCTTTTCCTTCATTTCGGTTTCGGTTGCGGCGCCGACTTTGATCACGGCCACGCCACCGACCAGTTTCGCCAACCGCTCCTGCAGCTTCTCGCGGTCGTAGTCGCTGGTGGTCTTTTCGACCTGGCTGCGAATTTCTTTCACGCGGCCTTCGATCTCAGCGTGCTTGCCTTTGCCTTCGACAACGGTCGTGTTGTCCTTGTCGATGGTGATCTTCTTGGCCTGGCCGAGGTCGGAGATCTGGACGTTCTCCAGCTTGATCCCGAGATCTTCGGTGATGGCCTTGCCGCCGGTCAGGATGGCGATATCCTGCAGCATCGCTTTGCGGCGATCGCCGAAGCCAGGGGCCTTCACGGCCGCGACTTGCAGCGTGCCACGCAGCTTGTTGACGACGAGGGTGGCGAGCGCCTCGCCTTCCACGTCTTCCGCGATGATGAGCAGCGGCTTGCCGCTCTTCGCGATCTGCTCGAGCAGCGGGAGCAGGTCCTTCATCGAGCTGATCTTCTTTTCGTTGATCAGGATGTAGGCATTCTCCAGAGCCGCTTCCATGCGCTCCGGATCGGTGACGAAGTAGGGCGAGAGGTATCCGCGATCGAACTGCATGCCCTCGACCACTTCGAGCTGAGTCTCGAGCGTCTTCGACTCTTCAACAGTGATGACGCCGTCCTTGCCAACCTTCTTCATCGCTTCCGCAATGATCTTCCCGATCGTCTCGTCGTTATTCGCCGAAATAGTCCCCACTTGCGCAATCATTTCTCCCGAGACGGGCTTGCTTAGCTTATCGAGTTCGCCGGGCTGACGGTTGCCTTCCTTGTCGAGCTTGCCGGCGATGACGGTGACGGCCTTCTCGATGCCGCGCTTCAGGGCCATTGGATTGGCGCCGGCAGCGACGGTCTTGACGCCTTCGCGATAGATGGCCTGGGCGAGAACCGTGGCGGTGGTAGTGCCATCGCCAGCGACGTCGGAAGTCTTGGAGGCGACCTCACGAACCATCTGCGCGCCGGTATTCTCGAGGCTGTCTTTGAGTTCGATTTCTTTTGCAACGGTGACGCCGTCTTTGGTGATGGTCGGCGAACCGAATTTCTTTTCGATAACAACGTTGCGGCCCTTGGGGCCGAGTGTGACTTTTACGGCGTCGGCGAGTGCGTTGACGCCGCGGAGGATCGCCTGACGGGATTCTTCTCCGTGAACGATGTGTTTTGCCATTGTTTCAATCTCCTTATGAGCTGTGAGCTTTGAGCTGCGAGCTATGAGCAAAAGCTTCTAGCTGCTAGCTTCTTCGTAAATCTCTTCTGCCATTTCGCAGGTGATATCAGCCGTCGTACGATCCCTCGCACCGCGCTCAGCGCGCTGCTCAGGATGACAAGTCTGGGTTATTTCTTCGAGCCGGCGAGTTCCTTCTTGGACGGGGCTGCGGCTCCGGTGAGAATGCCGAGGACCTCGTCTTCTTTCATGATGATGAACTCTTCGCCATCGATCTTGATTTCGGTGCCGGAGTACTTTCCGAACAGGATGCGGTCGCCTTCTTTGACGGCCAGCGGGAAGGTCTTGCCTTCGTCGTTGGTGCGGCCCTTGCCGGTGGAAATGACTTCGCCCTCCTGCGGCTTGTCTTTCGCCGAGTCGGGAATGATGATGCCGCCGCGCGTGGTTGTAGCTTCCTCGACGCGACGCACCAGAATGCGGTCATGGAGTGGTGCAAACTTGGCCATGGTGTGAACTCCTTTCAAGTCTTTGAAAAAGTTGGATTTGCTGCGATTAAAGCTCTGTAACCCTAAGATTTAATTGGGTCAGGCGTTGCCTGTTAGCACTTTCGCCTATCGAGTGCTAATTCTAAATATGTGAGCACGGTGTTGTCAAGGGCGCCCCGGCTCCGGCTTCGGCCCTCCAGTTGTCCGACTCGCACTGGCTTCGCTCGGGGCGGACGCCCCTATACGCGTCGTCTTATAATCACGCGCTTATGGCTAAGAAATGGACTACCCGGCTTATTCATTCTGACGCGAAAATTCCTGCAGGATTTCAGTCGCTTAATACGCCCGTATACCGGGCTTCGACCGTTCTCTTCGCGGATGCGGCTTCAGTCAGCGACGAATGGGATCAATACGAAGTCGGATACACGTACGGGCTGTACGGAACGCCGACGGTGTTGGAACTGGGAGCGCGGATCTGCGAATTGGAAAGGGGCTATCGGACGCTCATCACGCCAGGGGGACAGTCGGCAATCTCGCTGATCAATCTGGCGCTGCTGAAGGCGGGAGATCACATTCTGATACCGCACAGCATTTATGCACCAAACCGACTCTTTGCGGCGGGAGTGTTGAGACGGTTCGGAGTGGATGTCACGTTTTATGACCCAAAGATCGGCGGCGATATCGGCTCCATCCTGCAACCGAATACCCGGCTGGTGTGGACCGAGAGTCCGGGATCGGTGACGATGGAAGTTCAGGACGTGCCGGCCATCTGCGAATGCGCTCACCGGGCTGGAGCGTTCGTCGTGCTCGATAACACCTGGGCCGCTGGTGTGCTGTTCGATGCGTTCGCGCACGGAGTGGACATCACGATGCAGGCGCTGACGAAGTATGTGGGTGGGCACAGCGATCTGCTGCTCGGATCGATCACTGCGCGTGACAAAGAGGTGTTCGACCGGATTGGAGCGGCGCAGCAACTGGTGGGGCTCGCAGTGTCTCCGGACGAGGCCAGCCTGGCGTTGCGCGGCCTGAAGACGATGGCCGTGCGGTTGAAGGCGATTGAAGCATCGGCGCTCGATCTGGCGCGCTGGCTGGCGAATCGTGCGGAAATTGAGCTTGTGTTGCATCCTGCACTGGAGTCATGTCCGGGACACCAGTGGTGGAAGCGGGATTTCACGGGATCGGCGGGAGTCTTCTCAATTGTTTTCAAGAGAGAGTTCACGAAGCAGCAAGTGCTCGGATTCGTGGATGCGCTAGAGCTTTTCGAAATTGGATACAGTTGGGCGGGCGTGACGAGTCTCGCGGTTGCGTACGACTTCCAGGGCAACAAGAATCGTCCGGATTACGGGCACAGAATCGTGCGGCTGAATATCGGGCTTGAGGATGTGGAAGATCTGAGAAGCGATTTGGGGAAGGCGCTGGAGGGGATGGCGTAGGGAGGGCAGCTACGAATTAAAGATTCGCCGAATGTCCCGCCCTGTCCCCGCAATTGTCCCCGGCCAGCCGCGATCAATGCACCTTTCTCACCCGGGCCTGAATGTCATCGACGAGATATAACGCACTATTGGTCGGGTTTATGGCGATGTCAATCGGGTCATCGAGATTGGTGCTTGTGGCTGCCAGCCCATTGCCGTTATATCCGCTGTTGCCGGTGCCCGCGTAGGTTGTGATGACCCCCGCTGTTACCTTTCGGATCCGGACGTCCCCTTCGTCCGCAATATAGACGGTGCTACCTGAGACCGCTAATCCCACCGGAAGATTGAGCTGTGCCGCGGTGGCAGAGCCGCCGTCCCCGCAAGAAGCAGTGCTGCTCGCGCAGGCGGTGCCGTCTCCGGCGAATGTAGTGATGTTGCCGCTGGAACTCACTTCTCGAACGCGATTGTTGCCGTAGTCGCTAATGTAGAGATTGCCCGCGGAATCGAACGCGATCCCGTAGGGTATGTTCAGCAGAGCGGTCGTGGCCTGGATGTTGTCACCGTTGTACCCACATTGTGAAGGAACTCCCGCGACCGCCGTCGCGGTTCCGGTGGCGTCGACCTTCCACACCACGCAGGCTCCGCCATCGCCGACGTACAGATTGCCGGACGAGTCGAACGCCATGAAGCCCAGTGCTCCGCCAAATTTAGGATCTGCGGAGTAAGTTGAGATGTTGCCGAAGGTGTCGACTTTGCGGATGACATTGTTCCCCTGGTCGGAGATGAACAGGTTGCCGGCGGAGTCCGCGATTGCGGCCTGCGGAAATGACAACTGGGCGCTTGTCGCGGCGCCTCCATCGCCCGAATAGCCGCTGATGCCAGTTCCCGCAACAGTACTTATTTTTGCCGTCGTGCCAACCTTGCGGATACGGTTGCCACTCCACTCGGCGATGTAGAGATTGCCGCTCTTATCAAACGCAACCGATTGAGGGAACACCAACGCTGCTGACGTGGCTGCGTTCCCGTCGCCAATGTATCCTCCGGCCATGGTTGTCACTAATCCGCCGCTGAGACGACGCACCCGTGCATTCATTCCATCGACGAACAGCATCGAACTGCTGGAGAGCCATACCATGCCAGCCGTGCCGTCGGTCTCGGTATTCAAAGGTGCATGATTGTCCCCGTCATAGCCGCCGCTTGAGCCAATATAGGTATTGATAATTCCAGTGTTTAACACCACATCACGGATGCGGCCTTTCCCGGCGTTCGAGATGTACAGGACGCCGGCATTCACGGTTACAAATTTGGGATTGCCGATGGCTGCCTGAATTGCTGGGCCACCATCTCCCCCGAACAAGCCACTTCCGTTTCCTGCAACAGTAGTGATGATTCCTGCTGAATTCACCTGACGGATCCGATGGTTTCCACCGTCAACGATATACAGCGATCCTCCTCGCGTGTCGAACGCAAGTCCTTTGGGAGAGTAGAGACACGCTAGCGTCGCCAGTCCGCCATCCCCGCAAAAACCTTGCGTGCCTTTGCCAACGACTGTACTGATCATTCCGGCTGTGTCGACCTTGCGGATAACGTTATTTAGGAGGTCAGAGATGTACAGATTTCCCGCCGAGTCATAGGTCAAACCCCACGGGACATTCAGGCTGGCGCTGGTGGCGGGGCCGCCGTCGCCGCTGTACCCGGCGGTTCCGTTGCCGGCGATGGTGGAGATGACTCCTTTTGTGGTGATCTTGCGAACCCGGTTATTGCCGCTATCGGCGAAAACAATGTCTCCGCCGGCATCGATCGTGACCGCCCGAGGGGTATTGATCTTGGCTAAGTGCGCAGCACCGCCATCTCCGCTGAACCCGGCAAAACCGGTTCCGGCGAAGGTGCTGATCGTTCCCGTGGCGGATATTTTGCGGATGCGTTGTTCGCCCAAGTCGCTGACGTACGTGTTTCCCTTTCGGTCCTGCACTATTCCGATTGGGGCCTGGAAGCTGGCTTGTGTTGCCGCCCGACCATCGCCGACGAACCCGCCGGCTACCGTCGTGACTTTTTGTGCGATGCCGTCAGGTGCCAGCCCGAGCGATAACAGCGAAACTAATACAATCGTGGCGCGTAGTCTCATTCAACACCTCTATTTCAGTCTTACGCTGACGCTGGAGCAGGGGGCGTGGGTCGAACCAAAGCTGCCCACGCTGGCCAACACTACGTCGAAGGCAGAGCTACAGAGTTTCATCTGGCTTGTTCCCTCCCCGTGAGTGCCTATGATCGTGCCCAGGAGCTGCTACGGGCAGAACTTATCTTTCATATTCGTGTGCGGGTCAATCTCTTCCGGATGAATTCCTTGTGAATTCCTTCTTAACTGAAGAATGGGTTTGCCGCGTCAACAACTTACGTTGTCGGATACTCCTCCGCACGAATGCCGACGACCTCTTGCCAAAGCGCCATTTCTTAGAGAAAATCATGCTCCCTCCCCCTGGGGCATCCGCTGGCAGCCGTGAATGACAAGATCTACACATTCGGCGAGTTCGAACTGAGCGTCGCTGACGGAGAACTACGCTCAGAGGGCGTAGTGGTTCGTCTTCAGCAAAAACCACTGCTCCTGCTGACTGCGTTATTGGAGCATCGGCAGCGGGTAGTCAGCCGCGATCAGCTCCGCCTCGCCATGTGGGGCAGCGAGACCTTCGTCGATTACGAGCAAGGTATCAATGTCGCCATTAAGAAGGTAAGGGATGCGCTGGGGGATTCGGCGGAGAATCCCAGATTTATCGAAACGGTGGCCAAGAAGGGATACCGATTCCTTCTGCCGGTGAAAGAGACGGAAGACGCCGGGAATGCGGTAATGCCCGCTGTGCTTCCCCCTGGGGGTGCCGCGCTCGCATCCAATTCGCGGGCTCCGGGACGCGTGTTGCGCCGCGGTTGGGTGATCGCATTAGCTGGGATCGTTGCTGTCGCCGTCCTTGGATTGCGGCTATTCCCTGCTCAGAGTGCGAAGGCCCGGCACACGGGGCAGATCCGTTCGATCGCGGTGTTGCCCCTGAGAAACCTGTCGGGCGACGCCGGGCAAGAATATCTAGCCGACGGCGTGACGGAGGATGTGATCACAAGCTTGGCGCAGACGTTGCCGCTGCGAGTCATCTCGCGGACATCCGTGATGCGGTACAAGGAAGCGAGCGCACCCATCACCCAAATCGCGCGTGAACTTGGCGTCGAAGCCATCGTGGAAGGAGCGGTGGCGCGCTCGGGACAGCGCATCACCGTAACTTTTCAGTTGATCGATGCAACTGAGGACCGCCATCTCTGGGCGCGCAGATACGATCGCGATCTGAGAGACCTACCCGACGTTGAGGCTGAAGCATCGCAGCAGATAGCGGCGCGTCTGGGGGGAGCACCAGATTCGCAACTCAAGAGGGATCTAGCGAATGGCCGCAGCGCGGATCCGGAGGTTTACGAACTGTGCCTGCTGGGGCGTTATCACTGGAATCAGCGGACGGCGGCCAGTTTGACGAAGGCCGTTAAGTATTACCAGCGTGCCATCCAGCGGGATCCCGCTTACGCGCCAGCCTATGCCGGTCTCGCCAACGGGTACGCGCTGATGCCAAGTTACAGCGATGCCGGAATAGGGGAAGCCTCGACCAAGGCTGCTGCCGCGGCACGGCATGCCCTCGAACTGGATGAAGGTCTGGCGGAAGCTCACGCGACGCTAGGATTTCTCGCTCTAAACAAGCGGGATTGGAGACAAGGCGGCGTGGAATTGCGCCGGGCGCTCGAATTGAACCCCAACGACGCGACGAATCATCACTGGTATGCGTTCTACCTGCTTTTTTCGGCGAGAAGCGACGAGGCGCTCGCCGAGATGGAAACTGCGCGCGGAATCGACCCGCTCTCGGCAGTGATCACCGCGGACGAGGGGCAGTTTCTTTACATCCTAAGAAGGTATGCGGAGGCCGCGCTGAGGCTGCGGCGGGCGATCGAACTATCTCCGGAGTTTGGCCAGCCGCATTTGACTCTGGCGCTGATCAATTGGGAAACTGGAGACTCCTCCGGAGCAGTGACCGAGGCCCGAGCAGGGCTCGCACTCTCTTCCACCAATCCCCGTACCATCGCGGAGGCCGGGTACGTGCTTGCGATTACGGGGCATGCCACTGAAGCGAGAATGCTGCTGGAAACTTTGAAACATATGGTTCGTCGAGGCACCGCTGTTCCGGTATTTACGGCCCTGATCCACATGGGGTTAGGAGAGCGCGACGAAGCTTTGAAAGCACTGGAACAGCACGCCAAGCTTGGAGGCATTGAAGGATTATCCCAGTGGCATGCCTTTGACCAGCTTAACTCCGAACCACGCTTTCAAGAGTTACTGGCTGAGTCGGGTGGGGTTTACGAACCATCGAAACTGCAATGAGGCGCTCTGTTGTGAAGTTCTGTTCAAGCTGAGTTGGCACAGCGTCCGCCGCCCACTCTACTGCAGCAAGGCCATTCCTCTTGCATCAATAATGATTTCCACCGCAAACAAGGCTTGACTTTTCCATAGTGTTATACTTAACTATAACACTATAGATGAGGCGGAACCCGCGCGCGAGGGTTCCGGCCTCGACTGATGAAGTTCAAGGAGAAGGATTATGAAATCCATTCGTGTGGCAGTTTGGCTGGTTGTACTCGCGCTGGGTAGTGCGGCTTTGGCTCAGTCGGATGGGCAGAAGTCGCTTGAGAAGATGAAAGCTCTTGCTGGGGATTGGGAGGGATCGGTGACGGTGACTCCGGCGGAAATGCATATGTCGATGGACAAGCCGATTCATATTTCGCTGCGCGTGACTTCGCGGGGAAATGCGGTCGTGCATGAAATGCAAGAAGCGGCGACGCCTCTGGATCCGTCGAAATATGATCACCCGGTGACAATGTTTTACATGGATGGCGATCAGTTGACGCTGCTTCATTACTGCGATGCCGGGAACCGTCCGCGGATGCTGGCGAAACCTTCGATCGATGGGAAGACGCTGGATTTCGATTTCGTCGATGTCACCGGGAACCTGCAGTACGGGCACATGCAGCACTCGACATTCACCGTCATCGATGCGAATCATCACAATGAGGACTGGACATTTCTGATGCCGGGGGACAAGTTGATGCATGCGCACATGGAGTTGAAGCGGGTGAATTGAGGTTGGGGATGATTGGGGCGGCGAGACGCCGCCCCAACAGCCGCCGAGACGGCGGCGCTATGGGTCACGCGCGCTACAGTCATCGACGATTTGAAATAACGCAAAGCATATGGATCTCGAGTTCAATGACAATCAACCGATTTACCGCCAGCTGCGGGATCGTGTGGTCGCGATGATTCTGGATGGCGTGCTCAGCGAGGGCGATCCCCTGCCCTCGGTGCGCAACGTCGCGGCGGAGTATCGGGTGAATCCGCTGACGGTCCTGAAAAGTTATCAGGAACTGGTGGATGAAGAACTCGTGGAGAAACGCCGCGGCCTGGGAATGTTTGTGAAAGAAGGGGCGAGGAATTTGCTGCTGCGTGGAGAACGGGAGCGATTCTTGTCGGAAGAGTGGCCGCGTGTCTGCCAGACGATGCAACGACTGGGATTGAAGCCGGAAGAGTTGCTGGAGGCGGCCAAGAACGGTCGTTCGTCGAAGAGCGCCGGCAAACATGGGGCCGCGGCGGCAAAGAGCAAGGCGGGGGAGGAGCGCTGAATTATGGCATGCATTGAAGCACGGGGACTGCGAAAGACTTTCGGCAGCAAAGTGGCGCTGGATGGCGTGGATTTGCAGGTCGAAGAAGGACGCATTTTAGGGCTGATCGGTCCGAATGGGGCGGGGAAGACGACAGCGCTGAATGCGCTTCTCGGACTCACTTCGTATGAAGGACAGCTGAGCGTGTTGGGCCGGAATCCGTGGAACGAGCGGGACGCGGTGATGCGGGATGTGTGCTTTATGGCGGATGTGGCGGTGCTTCCGCGTTGGATGCGGGTGCAGCAGGCCATGGAGTACATGACGGGGGTGCATCCGCGGTTTGAGCGAGCGAAGGCGGAAGGATTTCTGGCAAAGACGGACATTCGGGAGACGAGCAAGATTCGCGAGCTTTCGAAGGGCATGGTGGTGCAGCTTCATCTGGCGCTGGTGATGGCGCTCGACGTCCGGCTGCTGGTGCTGGATGAGCCTACTTTGGGTCTCGACATTCTGTATCGCAAGCAGTTTTACGATTCCCTGCTCAACGACTACTTCGATCACAAACGAACGATTGTGGTCACGACCCATCAGGTGGATGAGATCCAGAATGTGCTGACCGATCTGATGTTCATTGATCGCGGACGGATCGTGTTGAGCTGCGGCATGGACGAGTTTGAATCACGGTATGCGGAAGTGCGAGTTGCACCGGAGCAGGTGGCAGCGGCGCGCGAGCTGAATCCCACGCAGGAGCGGCAGTCGCTGGGCCGGACGATCATGCTGTTTCAGGGGGCAGATCGCGAGAGGCTGGCGGAGTTGGGTGAGGTGAGGACTCCGAGCATTGCGGATATGTTTGTGGCGGTGATGGGGACGACGAGTGCGCGGCCACAAGGAGCAGCGAGATGAACAGTCAAACGAATGCGATGTCCGGCACCGGTATGGGAGAAAGAACGGCCACAGCCATGGAAGGTGCGCGGATGCGGCCATTCTACTGGTCGCTGCGGCGCGAATTCTGGGAGTACCGGTCGCTTTACGTCGCACCTTTGGCTGCTGGCGGCATTTTCCTTTTTGGGTTTGTCGTCACCATTGGCCGTCAAATCGCGAGAGTGCGCGATATATCGGGCATGGATGCAATGCATCAACGAAATGCGATGGCGGGGCCGTACGACATGGTTTCGGGCCTGATGATGGCCGTGGGAATGATCGTGGGCGCATATTACGCACTGGACGCGCTGTACGGGGAGCGGCGCGAGCGCAGCATATTGTTCTGGAAGTCGATGCCGGTGTCGGACCTGACAGCGGTTCTGGCGAAAGCGAGTGTGGCGATCATTGTTCTGCAACTGCTGTGCTGGGGCATCGCTGTGGCGGTTCAGTTCGTCATGTTGATGGTTCAGAGCGCGGCTATGGCTGCAAGCGGCCAGCATGTATCCACTCTCTGGACGCAATTGTCGCCGATTGAGATGTGGGTCATGTTGCTCAACCACATGATGACCGTTCACGCGTTCTGGTACGCGCCGTTTTATGGATGGATGCTGCTCGTTTCCGCCTGGGCGCGGCGGGCTCCCGTGCTGTGGGCTGCCCTGCCGGTGCTGGCGGTGGGAGCACTCGAGAAACTTATTTTCAACACATCGCACTTCTTCCGGATGCTGATCAATCGCTTGGGAGGAAATCCGGCGGTTGTGTTCGTCAAAGATTGGCCTGCGGATCCGATGACTCAGGTTCGAGTGGGACATTTCCTGCTCGAGCCCGGTCTGTGGTTTGGGTTGATCTTTACTGCGTTGTGCATCGCGGGAGCCGCGCGGTTACGGAGATACCGGGCACCCTTGTGAGGCCAATCAATCCTACTCACTAAATCCGGCGAAGCTTCGCATACAGTGTGGCTGGCCCACTCTTCCCGCAAACATTGCGGGAAAGATCGGGCAACGAGCAGAAATGAATCCTGCCGGCAGACGAGGGCGGGGCGCCCGCGCCACGTTGGCTCACTCGTTACTTCACTGTTGGACCGGCCTCTTGCGTCTGGTCGCAGACGCCGGTTGTGGTCTGCGGGTTGAGGACTTGCGTCCATGGCTTTCCATCGGGTGCGTTTAATAACGCTGGATTGGTGAAGTCGAAGAACTCGCTCATATTCCGCGAGGGGTCCTGCCAGTACAGATCGCGTTGCGTGAGAGCCGGCACGTTGAACTGGTTCTCGATGAACGCGAGGATGGCTGTGTAATCGCGCGGCGTGTGCGAGACGAAGTTCGGTTTCGCATAAGGCGAGATCACGATCATCGGCACGCGAAATCCTGTGAGATCGAACGTGCCGCCCAACTTGCCGGTTGCGCAATAGCCGACCGAACCGTTGTTCGCATCGGGACACTGGCCCGGGGCATTGTTATCGGGCAGCGGAACCGAGTAGGGCGCAACGTGATCGTAGAGGCCTCCGCCTTCGTCGTAGGTCAGGATGAAGACCGAATCGGCCCATGCGTCGCTTTGCATGAGGGCTTGAACGATGGACTGCACGTAGGCAGCACCGCTTTGAATATTGTTGTCGGGATGCTCATCGAGTCCACTTGCACCCGACGCACTGTCGATGAAAACGACTTCCGGTAGAGCCTGGTCCGGGTCGCACGGACCGCCGCTGCAATTTCCTGACAAGCGATTCATCAGGTCTGTATATGGGTACACCTTGCTGGAAACCGACGTATCGGTGAAGTCCTGGAAGTTCGCAAGGAAGACTCCATCGCGGTAGTAGTACAGCCAACTGACGTTAGCGTCGTTCATGGCATGGAAGATGGTCTTCGCCGAATAGAGCGGGTGACCGGAATTGTCCGGATACTCATGGCCGAACGATGTGGCTGCCATCAGATACATGCGGTTGGGCACGGTATTGGCGAGGATCGGCGAATGCCAGGCGTCGCTGGTCGCGAAAAAGCTGGCGAGGTCGTAGTAATACGGAAGATCCTGTTGGTTGTAGTAACCGAGCACGCGGGTTCCGTCGGGATCGTAGTTGTTCGTGACGGAAGTCGTGGTGTCGAGGAAGTTGTCCATGGAAAACGAACTGTCGGTGAACGTGGTTGTCGTCGCCCAGGCGGAATCGCCGCCGGTGAGGTCCGTGTCGTGATGGCTCTCGTCCCAGGCGGGCGTGAGATTTTCGGTACAAACCGTTTTTTCGTGGAACGGCTGAACCTTGACATCGTTCGCGTTGTGGTTCGTCAGCGTGACCTTAGGATCGAACCCGTCGATGGTTTGCGTGTCGGTAATGCCATATTTAGCAAGGCGTCCGGTACGGTAGGCACCGAGTTGTCCGAAGTACATGTCGAACGAGCGATTCTCCTGGAGCATGAAGAAAATGTGCTTGATGGAACCGACGGTAAGGCTGGTGACATTGACGGTGGCGGATTGCGAGATGTTGCTGCCATCGCTGGCGGTGGCGGTAGCGGTGTAGGTCGTCGTCGCGTTGGGAGTCACGGTGGCGGTACCCTGCGGGCTCGCGCATGGATTGCAAGCATCGTTGCCGGAACCGTCGGTAATGGAAAAAGCGGTGGGCGTGCCTCCAGTGATGTCCCAGGTGAGGGTCGCTGATTGACCGTGCGTTACTGTAGCTGGCGATGCGGAGAAGCTGACCGAGAGTGGGACGGTGATGGTGACGTTCTGGGGTCCGGCAGAGCCTCCGGGACCGGTTGCCGTGAGCGCATAGGTCGTGGTCTGACTGATAGGAACATTGGCCGAGCCCGATGTCGGGAGCGAATTGATATCGTCGGGGAGCGGAACAGCCGGGGTGATCGAGATTGAAGTCGCGTTGCTGGTGGCCCAGGTAAGGGTGGTGGTCTGTCCTGAGCTAACTGAAGTGGGGCTCGCGGTAAATGATGAGATGACGGGCGGCGCGATGGGCGCGACTTGCACCTTCGTGGTTTGCGGCGCGCTGGTGCCACCGGGTCCGGTTGCGGTCGCCGAGTAGGTCGTCGTCTTGGCTGGTGTGTCGTTGACGGTGCCATTGAGATTCGAGCTTGTGGTCAGGGTTTTAGTAGTGGTGCCGTCGTTGGACGTGATCGTTACGGACGTTGAGTTGGCGGCGTGCCAAGTCAGCGTAACGGTCTGTCCGGAAGAGATGGACGCACTGTTCGCGGTGAGAGTTACGGTTGGAGCGGCAGGCATCGTAGCTTTCGGACTGCTCGCGCAAGAAGAGAAGCCCAAGAGCGCAGCGAGCAGGGCTCCGCACGAAATCCAGCGATATATCTGATTTTTCATGTGTGTAATGTGTCTGGTCTTCCCCCCAACCGGACGCGAGATCAGATGCCCTGCACAAAAGGCACGGTTGCTGCGGGAAACACCCTAGAAGGGCGGGCTAGGGGCACTAATATTGGCAATTGAGTGATTGTGCGATTGGGCCATTGGGTGATGGTAGAACTGATCGAGTAAGCCATTGACTCATTTGAAACCTGCCCGTCCAGTGCAAGATGACGCGATCGGGTTGCAGTCTCGGTTCTCGGTATACGCTACTTGGGACTCGGGACTCAGCTCGATGCCAGCACCGCTTCACTTGAATCCGGAGAATCTTCTTACTCACTTGCGGGCTTCGAACCAGTCATTAACAGTGATAGGGGCTTACCTTTGGGGGGACGATGCAGCCACTCAGTTGCTTGCGGTGCCGGCGGGAGATTCAAAGCGGAGACAAATCGGTAGCGGTGTACATGTTCGCGCAGACGGTGGGAGTGCGTCCGCGGCAGAAGTCGACAGCGCAGCGGATCTGTTTCTGTCCGCAATGCGCGGTGTCGCTGGCCATGGGACTGCCGCCGGAAGGCGCACTGAACATGGTGGCCTGGCAGATGATTCGGGAACTGGTCAGCGCGGAACCTTCGTTGAACGAAGCAGCATGGGAAAATTTACGCGGAGTGGTAGGACTGCTGCCAGCGGGCGAGGATGCTGATCATTCGCAGAAATATCGGCGAGCGGTCTGAATGGGTATGTAAAACTAAGCGCCGATTCACGCAGGGGCAATCGGCGCTGGACACCTTCGAAACTATTTCTTACTGCGTGGGCTTTTTGCCGTGGTTCCCGACGACTTGCGCTCTCCCAATACAATTCGTGCTACCCGGCTGCGCTCCAGTCTCGTGGATTTGCCTTTTGCCGTGATGCTCACGGAGCTCTCGGTCACGGAGGTCAGATTCCCCAAAAGCGTCGTTCCATTGCGCAGAACCACGGTGTCCAACGTTAATGGCTTCAATTCCAGTTCCACGCTGCCAACCGGAGCGTTCTCCGAAACTTCGACGGGCGTGCTGCCTGTGGTGTAACCCTCCTTACTGAATTCCAGGACGTGCTTGCCGGGGGCGATCGGCAGAACCTCGGGAGTGATTCCGGAGTCTTGAGCATCCAGCTTGACGTTGGCGCCGGCGGGAACGCTGGAGATGTGCATTTTGACTTTCATGGGCTCGTCGGAAGGCAGATGCTGCGGCTGCAATTCCATGCTCGCGAACGAACTCATCGCATGCGCGCTAACCGGGATCTTTGCCTTTTGCCCGGCCGCCAAATTGGTGACCTCCAGATAGCCTTCACCTACGCGCTTTCCGCTTTTGTCGAGCAAGTAGAGATAGAAGGATGCGGAAGGAATAGTTTTTGTGCTGAGGTTTTCTGCCGTTGCCTCACCGAGAAGATCGTTCTGACCTGACGCTGAATTGACCTGGTGCAACTTGCCCACGGTGAAGCGCAAGATCACATCTTTGCCATTGGTGGGCCAAGTCAAAACCGTATCGGCGGCGATCGCCACGGTGACGAGAGAGAGAAAGAGCACTGGAAGAATCCAGGATTTTTTGCCGAGCATGCGTATATGTTGCCGGGTTCGAACCAGACGTACAACTGGAATGTGCGCCCCGTACTTACGGAAGTGAATGGACGAAGCGCGAGCTGATAGTCCGGCTGGATAAGGTTGTCTTTACACCCACAGAAGTCAAAATCCCCACCTTCGACTGCGCTCAGGGCAGGCTCTATCTCGCAAAGTACGCGAGATGAGGGTGGGACACCCTTTCGTTGACGAGATCTTTACTGCCGAGGCTTTGCGTCTGCTTCTTTTGATTTTGCAAGCGAGCGGACGTAGTTCACCAGGTCCCAACCGTCCTCGGCCTTGATGCGCGGGCCTTCGGCGGGCATATCGTTGTGTCCGTTCTTGATGACGTAGTAGATCTCGCCATCGGTGTGGTCTTTGAGGGTGTTGGAATCGGTAAAGTCCACCAGCTTCAGCTTCATGTCTTTCGCGATCTCGCCTTGTCCATTGCCGCTAGCGCCGTGACACATGGCGCAGTCAAGCGTCCACCACTTCTTGGCACGAGCGATGGACTCCGGAGTAGACTTCACCGGATTCTGCGCCTTCGCCGCTTCTACAGGAATACTGGCGTAGGAAGACGAATTCTGTGATGGAGGAGTGGATGGCTTGTCTTGAGCGACAAGCAGGATCGTTGTGAGAAACAGTGCTGGAAGAACCAGTGCGAGTCGGTACACAGGAACCTCCTTTGAGAGCAGGTAACTAACAGCAAATGGTAGCACCGAAGTGCAAGCTGGCTGTGATTTGAAACACATTGGGATGTGTTTCGCGGGATTGACACTGAACCGGATGCGGACTGAGCCAGCCGCCGCTTCGAAACGATGAAGCGGCGACATAGCTCCCCGGCCGTACGGCGATGGGGGAAGGCTGCAGCCGAGCTTGAATTACTCCTCGTGGTCGAGTGGTTTTCCGTCGGGCCCGACCTGAATTTCTTTTCTCTTTCCCTTTGCCTGAACTTTCGCTTCGTAGGCGACGAGTTTTTCGTGTTTAGTGAGGCTTTCCACTTTTACGATCTTTCCTTGCCCGGCTTTACTCTGAAGACCTTGTTTCACTGCCGCGGGAAGTGACTCGAAGGTCACCTGCTCTTCCACTTCGACAATATTTCCTTGTTTATCGATCAGGACATCTTTGCTGTGGCCGTTGACGGTCATCTCGGCTTCGTAATAAGTGTGGCCATTCTCTTGTTCCTGGGAGAACCCTCGGATGGTCGCTCCCTGGCTTTGCGCGGCTACTGTTTTCTCGACTGCCGATGGAAGATCGGCGCGCTGAACTTTCTTCTCTTGC
This sequence comes from Candidatus Sulfotelmatobacter sp., assembly GCA_035946775.1. Lineage (GTDB taxonomy): Bacteria > Acidobacteriota > Terriglobia > Terriglobales > Acidobacteriaceae > Sulfotelmatobacter. The sequence continues at coordinate 20,772 of DASYZA010000192.1, forward strand.
TCCTCGGCTGCCAATGTGGTGGCGAGCGACAGAGCGATCAAAATGGGAACGAGAATTTTCACGAGTTCCTCCAGGGGACGAGGGCGGCTTCACGTCGGGGCAGCCGCCCTCGAGCTTTCGCTTCGACAACGAGGAAATTAGACAACAATTATCTGAAGATAGTATGAAAGAGGAACCGCTAAGCGCGAAGTGTTGCCGAGGCATGTTCGAGGGCTGGCTGAACATTTTCCGGGGCTGGAATTCCCGCCTGCGCTATGTCTTTGCTACCACCTCCTCGTCCGCCAACTGCGGAGAGGGTTTCCTTTATCAGCTTGCCCATGTCTGTGGAGTGGCCGGGCGACTGAGCGAAGACCAGCGAGGGTTGAGGAGAAGTCGTACCTAGCAGTGCGACCAAGTTTGGTGCAAGCCGGGTCAACTTTTGCGCTAACAGCTTGAGTGAATTCATGTCGCGGTCCGCGAAGGTGCGGACTATCAGCTTGCGGCCATTTTCGTCGGGAGTTTCTGCGACAATCGCGGCGGCTTGAGCTTCGGCAAGCTCTTCCAGCGATTGTTCGCGCTGCTTGCGGAGTGTGCGGATGTCGTCGAGTGCTTTGCGGGCTTGAGTCGTAACGTCGTAGATGTGCGCGGAAAAGAGGGCCGCAGTTTCGGTCAATGCGCTGAAATCGCGGCGAGCGGTCGCGACGGCACGCTGTCCGGCGACGAATTCGACGCGCCATCCCTGACGGACTTTTTCCGTTTTGCGCAGCAGGATGCATCCGATCTGCCCGGTCTGGTTGACGTGAGTGCCCCCGCAAGCACATAGATCGAAGTCACGAACTTCGATCAGTCGCAGTTCACCGCGCTCGGCAGGAGGGAGTTTGCGAAGTCCGAGTTTCTCGGCTTCTGCGCGCGTAACAAAGCGGATGTCTACCGGGCGATTCTCGAGGATGATTTCGTTGGCGAGCCGTTCGGCTTGTTCGATGTGAGTTTTGATCAGATTCGGGGCATCAAGGTCGATGGAGCAGTAATCGTCTCCCATGTGGAATGAGACTGTCGGCATGTTGAAGAGGCGTACGAAGGAGGCGGAGAGGACGTGCTGTCCAGTGTGCTGCTGCATGTGGTCGCGGCGGCGGGTGCGGTCGATCTGGCCTCGTATTCTCGTCCCGGGCTTGATTTCTTTTGGTGGAGCTTCAAGGTAGTGAATGATGCGTCCGTCTTCAGCATCAGCGACTTCCGTGACTTTGACACTTTCGGCAGGCGTTGAGATGACGCCGGTGTCGAAGATCTGGCCGCCACTGGTCGGGTAAAAGGCGGTGCGGTCGAGGATAAGTGCGGGGCGTTCTCCAGCGGTGATCTCGCGGACTTCTCCGTCGAAGTCGTAGAGAAAGGAGTCGTGGTAGTAGAGACGGTCCGTCATAGGGAATTTTCATTTAATCACAGAGATCACGAAGGGCGGGAAAGGTGCCGGGGTGACCGGTTTGAGGCTGGATACCACGAAACGATTAAGGGATAAACTCCTCAGGTTCTCCAATAAATGCACTTGATTGTCCAGGTTTTCGAACCTTAGTACTGCCAAAACGTTTTTGTAATCTGCTGTTCTCTTTTGGGAACTTCTGTGTGCGGTTTTTTGGATGGTATGCACAAAAAAGACTGGACACCCTCGCGATTTCGTTGCATTAAAATAGATGACGGAGCGAAATCCCGTTGGCCAAATTTGAAGAGTGCCTCCAGCGACTGGAGCAGATTGTTCAGGAACTGGAAAAGGGAGAAGTCCCTTTAGAGAAATCGTTGACGCTCTTTGAAGAGGGCATGCAGCTTTCTTCCGCCTGCCGGAAGGAACTCGAGCAGGCGGAGGGTAAGGTTGAGATTCTGCTGAAGAAGAACGGGAAGCTCCAGGCAGAACCGTTCGAGCCGCTGAACGAAAAGGCGTCCACCCGCCGGTAAGCTTCTGCGACTCGAGAAACAAACAAGCTGTCTGTGGAGTTGTGGTATTCCAGCCACCCCGCAGCTTTTGTCGAACGTTAACGAGGCCGTTGACGACGTAAAGATCGGGGGTAGTATGGCGCAAAATGTTGTTCTCCTGGAAAAGGATCCGGGCGTGGCCCGGTCCTTAGCTGGCGGACTACGCTCTCACTTTTCGGTGCAAATCACCAAGTCACGGGAGGAACTGCGTGACAAAGTCGAGCGCAACCATCCCGAAGCGGTAGTTCTCAACATTGAATATTCGCGGCTGACAGACGTCGAAAGCCTGCACCGCGATTTTCCAAAACTGCCGATCGTGTGCACCCACCGCATTCCTGATGAGGAAATGTGGATGGCTGCTTTGGAAGCGGGGGCAAGCGATGTGTGCCCGGCGGACGACGTGCACAATGTGCTGAGGTCGGTGCTGCGGAATACCGAGCTGTCAAAAAGCGCCGCCGCATAATCAAACCTTTCTGTGATCGAGGACGCCTAACGGCGTCCTTTTCTTTTTGCCCTCTGCCGGGTTCTGGTTATGTAATCCGTTGCGCGGGTCACAGCCGGGCGCGGACTTGCTTGTTATACTGCCACGTCATGTTGAAAGAGACCTTGGAACAAGGGCAGCAGTTGGCAGATGCTGCGCTCGATCGATTGATTCCGCTGGAGACGAAACACCCGGTTTCGATCCATAAGGCGATGCGGCATAGCGTCTTCGCCGGCGGCAAGCGCCTGCGGCCGATCCTGTGCATGGAGGCAGGACGAATGATGTCCGGTTCCCTGCCCGGGGGGATCGAGGAATTGGGGGCGGCGCTGGAGATGCTGCATACGTATTCGCTGATTCATGATGACCTGCCCGCGCTCGACAATGATGATTTGCGGCGGGGGCGTCCCACGTGTCACAAGGCATTCGGTGAAGCGATTGCGATTCTGGCCGGAGATGCGCTGCAGACGCAGGCGTATGAAGTTCTGGCGCGGCTGAAGTGTCCGGCGGAGGCGCGGGTAAGGATTATCGAAGAGATTGCACGAGGTACGGGGACCGTGGATGGGATGATCGGCGGGCAGGTGGTGGACTTGGAAGCGGAACATACCAAGCCCACGGCGGAGATGTTGGAATATATCCATCGCTCGAAGACGGCAGCGCTAATTACGGCCAGTTTGGTGAGCGGAGGACTGTACGCGGGTGCGAAGGACGGCGAAGGAGAAAAGTTGCGTGCTTTCGGATTGGCGATCGGGTTGGCGTTCCAGATTGTGGATGATGTGCTGGATGTAACGCAGACGTCGGAGCAATTGGGGAAGACGGCGGGAAAGGATACGGCATCGGAGAAGGCCACGTATCCCGCGCTGTTTGGGATTGAGGCGTCGATCCGGAAGGCGGATGCGTTGGTAAACGATGGGTTCTCGGAACTGCAAGCGTTTGGTGAACGGGCCGAACTTCTGAAGGAAATTGCTCGGTATCTGGTGGAGCGCAAAAAATAAAGCATGAACCACCAAGGGCACGAAGGTGCACGAAGGGCTTCTTCGCATCTTCGTTCGCTCATGGTTTAATAATCTTACGGCGATGGAGTTCGCCATAACCGCCTGCGTCGACGCTGGCTGATAACTCCTACAGAAGTTAAGTCAAATTTTGTAGGAGAACTCTGCTTGAAAGATTTCCTCGCTATTTCTGTCGCCGCCATTCTGGGCGCGAACCTGCGTTACGTTCTTAGCCGCTTTGCGGCGAGAGAGTTCGGGCCGGTTTTTCCTTACGGCACACTGATCATCAACATCATTGGAAGTTTCATCGTCGGATTGTTCGTCACCTGGACGACAGAGCGGGTACTGGTGGATCCGCGCTGGCGGCTGCTTGTTGTTGTCGGGTTCTGCGGCTCATTTACGACATTTTCCAGCTATGCGTACGAATCGATGTCATTCTTTGAGCAGGGGCAGTGGGGATTGATGCTGGTGAACATCTTCAGCAATAATCTGCTATGCCTGGGCGGTGCGCTGGCCGGCATAGCTCTGGCACGGGCACTCTGAAGTTGACTTCCCTTCCCACACTCGAAACCAAGAGGCTGCGGGTCCGTCCGTACGGCGAAGCGGACATTCCGGAACTTTTGCCGCTGGTGGGCGCGCGCGAGGTTGCGGCGACTACGCTGCGCATTGCCCATCCGTACACGGAGCAGGACGCCCGGGCTTTTCTGAAGCTAGCCCAAGAACCCGATAAGCTCTGGCTGGCGATTACCTTGCGATCGGACGGACATCAAATTGGGGGCATCGGTTTGCGTATCGACCAGCAACATCGGCATGCGGAACTAGGCTACTGGCTGGGAGTTCCGTACTGGGGACAGGGATATGCAACCGAAGCTGGGCGCGAGATGCTGCGGTACGGATTCGAAGAACTGGGCTTGCATCGTATTTTCGCGACGCACTTTAAGCACAATCCGGCCTCGGGGAAGGTGCTGGAGAAATTGGGCATGCGTTACGAGGGTTGCCAGCGCGAGCATCTTCTGAAATGGGGAGAGTTCGTGGATTCAGAAATGTACGGCCTGTTACGGCGCGAATGGGAGGCTCGCGAGTAAAATGCCAGATGCCATGGCGGTGCAAGTCACGATTTACCTCAACGAAGCGGACCAGTGGCATCATCGGCCGCTGCACATGGAGATCCTCAACTATCTTCGGAAAGAAAATGTCTACGCGGCAACGGCGGTACATTGCGTGGCGGGATTCCTCGGGCGGCACCGTGTAGAGAATGCGCACCTGGTGGAAGCAGGAGGCAAGCTGCCGGTGATCATCATCTTTGTCGATACGGACGAACATGTGAACCGCGTGCTGCCGACGCTGAAGGAGATGGCGGCACACCGGCTGATCGTGAGAGAGAACGTGGTGCTGGAGCAAGGCAATCTCGACTGACATGAGTTCCTTTCCGCAAGGCCAATCGCTGGAGATTCTTGCCATCGCCGCTCACCGTGATGACGTGGAGCAGACCTGTGGCGGCACTCTGTTGAAGGCTGCGCAGCGCGGGCAGCAGACCGGTATTCTCGATCTCACGCGCGGCGAGATGGGCACGCGGGGTACCGCGGAAGACCGCGAGCGGGAGGCGAACGACGCGGCGAAGATTCTCGGCGCGTCATGGCGACAGGCGCTCGATATTCCGGATGGGCGTGTCGAGAACACATGGGAAAATCGACTCAAAGTCGCTGGCGTGATTCGGGAAACTCGGCCGCGGGTGGTCATACTGCCGTACTGGAAGGGGCGGCATCCGGACCACTACACGGCTTCCGTGCTGGGATACGAGGCTTGTTTCCTCGCTGGATTGGCCAAGCTGGATACTGCGGAGTCGGGACGCCTCCGCCTTGGCCGGCAGGATGCCGGCGCTGCGTTTGCTCCTCATCGACCGTTCAAGATTGTCTACGCTACGCTTTATTACGATATCCGTCCGACGTTTGTGGTGGACATCAGCGAGCAGTTTGAGGCCAAGCTCGCGTCCATTCTTGCTTATAAATCGCAGTTCAGCGATCAGGAAGCGGGCAGGGACCTCTTCCCTGCTCACCAGGAAATTCGTGCACGGGTTGACGCGATGGCACGTTTTTACGGCATGCTTGGCGGAGTGACGCACGGCGAGCCATTTCTGCAGAAAGAAGTCGGACTGGTGGACGATCTTTTGGCGATCCCCGTGAAATCCATTTAGCATTGAGGGATTCTGTTTTTCCAGGAGAACGTGTACGAATGTCCCGTCTGGTTTTGCTATTTCTGGTTATTGTTGCAGTGATCGGCTCTGCCGCTGCGCAGGGTGGGACGTGGAAGATTGATCCCAATCATTCGACGGCGCAGTTTGCGGTGCGACACTTGGGTATCTCGACGGTACGCGGGTCTTTTACGAAGGTGAGCGGCACGGCAACTTACGACCCGGCCGACCCGAACAAGGACTCGGTTGACGTATCCATTGATACCAGCTCGGTGGACACTCGCGTGGAGAAGCGCGATAACGATATCCGCAGTCCGCATTTTCTCGACGTGCAGAAATACCCGACCATTACATTCAAATCCAAGCGGGCGAAGGCTGCCGATCAGGGAAAGCTTCAGCTTGTGGGCGATTTGACAATTCACGGAATCACGAAGGAAGTGGTACTTGATGTGGATGATCTTTCGGCTCCGATTAAAGATCCTCTGGGCAATGAGCGCATGGGAGCATCAGCAACCACGAAGATCATCCGCGAGGATTTCGGGGTGAATGCGGATCCTGGAATTGTGGGTGACGAGATCACGATCACGATTGACACAGAATTAATTCAGCCGGCGACAAAGTAGGGTACACTTAGCGGCACCGTTGTAGCGCGTTGGGATACCGTCTTGTGGGGGGCAGTATGCAGCGTGTCTGGGGGAGTTCCCTTCTCTTCGTTCTGGTCTCGTTCTTTTCGTTCTCTCTAGTGTCCCGTGCGGCAGTCACGGTGTCGCCGGCGCACTCTGCCATCGTCATCAGCACCCAAACACAGCAGTTCACCGCGTCGGTTGGTGGGGTGACTTGGAGCGTGGATAACATTGTCGGGGGAGACTCGACTGTTGGGACGATCAGCGCATCAGGCCTTTACACGGCACCTGCCAAAGCTGGCACGCATACCATCACGGCCACAAGCGGAGGATCTTCAGGTTCGGCGAAGATTTATGTGACCGATCTGAAAGGCGTGCTGACTTACCACAACGACACTGCAAGGGATGGCGTAAACTCGCGTGAATTCGCGCTCTCGAATTCCACAGTCGCGGTCTCGACTTTTGGGAAGCTTTTCTCCTGTTCTGTGGACGGCGCGGTGTATACGCAGCCTCTGTGGATGCCTGGCGTCAACATTGGAGGCGGCACGCACAATGTGATCCTGGTCGCCACGCAACATGACAGCGCATATCTTTTCGACGCCGATGCGAATCCTTGTGTCACCTACTGGCATGTGAACTTGCTGGACACGCTACACGGAGGAACTTCCGGCGAGGGTCCGGTGACGTGGAATGACGTTGGGGAATGCTATGGCGATATCTATCCCGAGGTTGGGGTCACTGGGACGCCTGTGGTCGATTCCACGTCCAACACGATTTACCTGGTGAGTGCATCGGAGAGCAACGCGAGGAATTCGGGAAACTGCATCGGGTCATCCGGGAATTTCTATCACCGCCTGCACGCTTTGGATCTGTTCAGCGGCAGTGAGAAATACAACGCGCCGGTGACGATTGCGGCTTCCGTGCCAGGGACAGGCGATGGTTCAGTGAACGGCATGGTGTCTTTTGCGTCACAACTTGAGCACAATCGCTCTGGGCTGGCGGAAGGCGGCGGGAAGATCTACGTGGCTTTTGCCGCGCATGAAGACGCGACGCCATACCACGGCTGGGTTATCGCCTACAAAGCGACGAATGTGCAGCAGCAGGTGGCAGTTTTTAACACGACGCCGAATGGCGTGAACGGAGCCGATGGCGGAATATGGGCCGGTGGCGGCGCGCCTGCGATCGACAGCGGCGGCGATGTGTATGTTGCCACCGGAAACGGCGTCTTTGACGAGCTGCCTCCGCCTCCGAATGACGATTACGGAGACAGTATTCTGCGCCTGCACTACATCAAGGGCAGCACGTTGAATGGCGTCAATCTCAGCATCTCGGGGTATTTCACGCCATACGATCAGTACACACTGTCGCAGTACGACACCGATCTCGGGTCTGGCGGAGTGGTACTGCTCCCAAATCAGACTGGCTCTGGCCCGAAGAATTTGCTGGCTGAGGTCGGCAAAGAGGGCGTCGTTTACTTGATCGATCGCAACAATATGGGGGAGTACAACTCATCGAATAACAACCAGATCTGGCAGAGCTTCAGCGGGCCGGCTTACGGGCTCTGGGGAATGCCGGCGCTGTGGCACAATAATCTTTATGTTGGAGGCCAGTACGATACGGTGAGGCAGTTTACGTTCAATCCGAGCACTGAACTATTCAATACGAGCGTCGCGTCGCAATCGCCAAGTGGCTTCGGATATCCAGGAACCACGCCATCAGTTTCGGCGCAGGGGACAACCCACGGCATCGTGTGGACGATTGATTCGAGTTTGTACGGATATGCCAGCCCGAATGCAGGCGTCAATTGCTCGGTCGTACCGGTGCCTGCGGCATGCAGCGGACCGGCGATTCTGCACGCCTACAACGCCATGAATCTCTCGCAGGAATACTGGAACAGCACGCAGGCAAGCAACCACCGGGACCAGGCCGGGAATGCGGTGAAGTTCGTGCCGCCTACTATTGCCAACGGAAAGGTCTACGTTTCGACCCGGACTGAGGTCGATGTATACGGATTGCTTGGAAACTGAAAGCGGCTATTTCTTGAGCGCTACTGCCAATCCATCGCGGATCGGCAAGATAGTCGTGTAAAAGTCTTTCGAATCGTAGAGCTTGCGATTGAATTCCAGGATCGCCTTGGTACGGGCATCCGGATTCTTGTCGGCAACGCGTCCACTCCATAGCACGTTGTCGGTGATGAACAGTCCCCCTTTGCGCAGGCGTGGCGCGACCAGGCGCAGTACGCGCGGGTAATCGTCTTTATCGACATCGTTGAAGATGATGTCGAACTCCTGTTTTTGTTCGGAAAGCACTTCGAGCGCATCCCCAACATGCAGCGTAATGCGCTTGGCCACCCCGGCGCGCGCGAAGTAGGCGCGGGCGCGTTCGGCATTTTTGGTATCGCTGTCGGTGTAGATGACCTGCCCATTTTCACCTACGGCTTGAGCCCACCAGACGGTCGAATATCCGATGGCTGAGCCCAATTCAAAGACCGTGCGGGCATTGATCATCAACGCCAGTTGCTGCAAGACGCTCGCGACGGCAGGGCCAACGATGGGAACGTCATGCTCGGAGGCATACGCTTCCATTTCTTCCAACACGGGGTCACGCTTGGGAAGCATGGAATACAAATAGTCGTCCACGGGGCCTGCGGTGGTGAAGTTGTAGTGTCGCCAACTGGGAGGCCCAGATTTCTTTTTCGTAGTCACTCGATTTCCTTCCGACAGAGGTTTTGAATTCAATCAGCCACCGATTGTTTGTCCCGGCTTCATTTCGACGACTTCGGTTCCAGGCACCAGTTTCTGCAACTGGTTCGGCCGTCCGGTGAGCACGGGGAACGTTCCAAAGTGCATGGGGATAACAGCTTTCGGCTTCAGCAGATTGCAAGCATACGCGGCTTCACGTGGTCCCATGGTGTAGTGATCTCCGATGGGCAGCATGACGAGTTCCGGAGCGTACAGATCGCGAATGATTGCCATATCGCCGAAGACGTTCGTGTCCCCTGCGTGGTAGATCTTCTGGCCGGAAGGGAGTTCGATCACGTAACCGCAGGCCTCGCCGCCGTAGATCATATCGTCGCCATCCTGGATGCCGCAGGAGTGGTCGGCGTGCACCATGGTGACTTTGAGGTCGCCGACCGTTTGAGTTCCACCCTTGTTCATTTCGGCGATCTGCTTCGCACCTTTTTTGGCCACCCAGCGAGCGAGTTCCGGAATGCCGACAACGATGGGATCGTGCTTCTTGCAGATTTCAACCGCATCTCCGATGTGGTCTCCGTGCCCGTGCGTGCACAGCAGGATGTCGACTTTCTTCGGGTTCTTTTCGGAATCCGGGCACATGGGATTGTTCATGACCCAGGGATCGATGATGACCGTCTTGCCGGCGGGTGTTTCGATACGGAAGGTGGCGTGGCCTAACCAGGTGAGTTTGATGCCTTTCAAGTTCATACCAACGGCTCCTAGCTACTAGCGGTCCTGAGAATGGGGTTTTGATTTTGGCTAACGATTTGTACGTGTCAAAAGCGGCTTGGTTGCCGAATGCTGACGGCTGAGTGCTGACGGCTGTTTTTAGTTTAATATGAAACGCCATGCCAGAACTTAAGGTGCTGATTTCGCGGGAAGAGATCGACCGGCGTGTGAAGGAGTTGGGGGCGCAGATCACGAAAGATTTCGCGGGACAGTCCGTCAATCTTGTCGGCGTCTTGAAGGGGGCAGCGATTTTTCTTTCGGACCTGGCGCGGCAGGTCAATCTGGACGCAACATTCGACTTCATCGGAGTTTCCAGCTATGGAAATCGTCCAAGTCCCAGCCAGGAATTGAAGACGGGATGGGATTCCACTGGCGAGGTGAAGTTGACCAAAGATGTTGATCAGACTTTGAAAGACAAGAACATCATTCTGGTCGAAGATATCCTTGACACCGGGCTGACCATGACCTACCTGAAGCGGTTGCTGCAGGCGCGGCAGCCGAAATCCCTGAAAGTTGCTGCTTTGCTCGACAAGCCTTCGCGGCGCAAGTTGCCATTGGAAGGCGACTACGTGGGATTCAAGATTCCCGATGAATTCGTTGTTGGCTACGGGCTCGACTATGCAGAGAAATACCGCAACCTTGCAGATATTTGCGTCGTACCGAGAGAATAGAGTCCTCAGAGCCAGACTCTTCACCCCGCGACCTCTCTGAGCTAAAGAAGTCACAAACGCGGCTGCTATCATACGGACGATGAGTTCAGTCGTATCGAAACCGGATCGCCTTCCGGTCGAGTCGTTATTGCTCGACGTGGCGGACGTGTTGGCGACGTCGCTCGACCTGGATACCACGCTTCGCCGCGTGGCCGAGGTGGTGCGGAAAGTCATTGATTACGAAATCTTCGCGATCCTTCTTCTGAATGAAAAGACCCAAGAACTACGGTTCCGATTTCAGATTGGATATCCACCGGATTTCGCCGAGCGTACGCGCATCAAAGTCGGCCAGGGCGTAACGGGAATCGCGGCGCAGACGCGACAGGCTGTGTTGATCGATGACGTGCGGGAGGATGCGAGGTACATCGAAGCCATTCCGAATGTGTGTTCCGAGTTGGCGATTCCGTTGATCACCAAAAACCGGGTGATTGGAGTGATCGACATTGAGGCACGCGAGCCGGGCGCTTTTACTGAGGAGCATCTCCGGATTCTGACTCTGGTCGCGTCGCGTATGGCTGCCGGCATTGAGAATGCGCAGCTATACACGCGTACAAAGAAACAAGCCCGCATTCTTCTGTTGCTCAACGAGATTGCTCGTGAACTGACCTCGATTTTGAATTTCGATGAGTTACTTGGGCGGATTGCCGAACTCGTGCGTCGGTTGATCGATTACCAGATGTTCAGCATCCTGCTGCTCGACCCTGCCGGGGAGAAACTCCAGCATCGATTCTCGCTGAGGTTCAACGAGAACATTCATCTGAAGCACGAAATTCCGCTGGGCCGCGGCTTAGTGGGATATGCCGCGGAGCATAAAGAGGCATTGCTGGTTCCCGATGTCAGCAAAGACCCGCGCTATATCGAGGCTAATCCGGAGACAAAATCCGAACTGGTGGTGCCGCTCATCTACAAGAGCAAAGTGGTGGGGGCCCTCGATCTGGAGCATACGCGACGCGGATTTTTCACTGACGAACACAAGCAGACGATGACCACGCTGGCCGCGCAAATCGCCATCGCGCTCGAAAATGCCCGACTTTACGAGGAAATCGAGCGCCAGGAGCGGCGGTTGGAGCGCGATCTTTCGCTTGCTCGCGAATTGCAGGGACGGTTGCTGCCACAGACGAATCCAAAACTGGCACATCTGGATGTAGCGGCGAAGTTCGTCCCGGCTCGAACCATCGGCGGCGATCTGTATGACTTCATTCCGTATTCGATGTCGCGGCTTGGAATTGCGATCGGCGATGTGAGCGGGAAAGGCGCACCGGCGGCGATCTATGCCGCATTGGTCAGCGGCATCATGCGGTCCCATGCCCCGATCGAGCCTTCGCCGTCAGAAATGCTTTCGGCGGTGAATCTATCGTTGGCGGAGCGGCGTGTAGAAGCGCAATTCGTATCGATCATCTATGCAGTGTGGGACGACCAACATCGCAGCCTGACGGTTTCGAATTCCGGTTTGCCCCGCCCGATCTACGTACATGGAGGCAAGCACGAGATGATCGAAGTCACGGGCCTGCCGCTCGGTCTTTTCGATGAAGCGGAGTACGACGAACTGGAATTCCGGATGAAGCCTGGCGATATGTTCGTCTTCTTCAGCGATGGAATTCTCGACGCCCGGAGCCGCAAAGGCGAATTGTTTGGCCGGGGCCGGCTCGAAAAGATCGTTGCAGAACATGCGGCGAGCCCGGCAGCACAGGTTGTGGATTCGATCTTCAAGGCTGTGGCCGAGCATTCTGCCGGAGTTGAGACGTTCGACGATCAGACAGTCGTCACGATTCGCGTGCGCAGCGGCACACATACGGTAACCAAGAAAAAATGAGCGCACGCAGTCAGACCTTTCCGGGCGGACGGTCCCCGGGATTCACCTATCGTCCGAACAAACGCAACATCTTCCGCGCTGCAGGTGAGTGTGTTTTGTGTGCCGAGGAAAATCCGCTGCCTCGGCTGGCCGAAAAATACGGGACGCCGCTCTACGTGTACTCGGCTGGAATGATCGAGCAACGGTACCAGGAGTTTGATCAGGCGTTCCGAAATATTCCTCACATCGTCTGCTACTCGGTGAAGGCGAATTCGAACTTGAGCATTCTTCGGATGCTCGCGAAGAAGGGCTCAGGATTCGATATTGTGTCCGGCGGTGAATTAGAGCGAGTGCTGTCTGCGGACCGGAAGGCGGCGAAGCGGGTCGTCTTTTCTGGCGTGGGAAAAACCCGCGAGGAACTGACGGCGGCGCTGAAAGCCGGGATTCTGATTTTCAACGTGGAAAGTGAGTCCGAACTCTGGGCTTTAGCCGAGTGTGCAGGACGGCTGCGAAAGACGGCTTCAATGGCGCTGCGGGTGAATCCCGATGTAGCAGCCGAAACGCACCCCTACATTTCGACGGGGTTGCACAAGCACAAGTTCGGGATCCCGGTCGCGCAAGCGCGGGCTCTGTACGCGAAGGCGGCGGGCATGCGGTATCTGAAGGGACGAGGAGTGAGCGTTCACATTGGTTCGCAAATCACGGACGCGACTCCGTTCGGTGAGGCAATGTCCCGCGTAGCAGATTTGGTGCGGGAACTTCGGGCGGACGATCATAGAATCGAATATGTAGACGCTGGTGGAGGACTCGGAATTTCGTACGAAAAGCCTGGTGCAGAGTTTGCCGAAGTCGTGAAGGGGTATGCGCGCTCGCTCGCCGAACCGCTGCGCGATCTTCGCGTGCGGCTACTGCTGGAGCCAGGGAGATCGATCATCGGGCCATCGGGCATCCTGCTGACCTCAGTTGTGTACAAAAAAGCCAACGACGGCAAAAGATTTCTGATTGTCGACGCAGCGATGAACGATCTCATTCGACCAGCGCTTTATGGCGCATACCATGAGATCGTTCCGGTGATAGAGAGCGAAAAGGCGGCTGCGCAGAAGGAAACAACGGATATCGTTGGCCCAGTCTGCGAGACGGGAGACTTTTTTGCCCGCGACCGTGAGCTTCCCGCGGTGGAAGAAGGATCTCTGCTGGCGATCTTAGATGCGGGCGCCTACGGAATGGCGTTGTCCTCGAACTACAACACCCGGCCACGGCCGGCAGAAGTGCTGGTTTCAGGAAATTCCGCGAAGGTGATCCGGCGGCGCGAAAAGATGTCAGATCTGCTGCGCGCGGAACTTTAAGCTTCTTCCCGCTCTCCCCACTTCAACTTGCTGCGCAGTATCTGGAAAAAGTCCGAGCCAGTTCGAAACAGGTTGACCTTATGTCGGGATCGGCGACAACGCACGCGGTCACCATCACTCAAGTTGATTCCGGGCTGACCGTCGAGGCTGAGATACGCAAGCTCGTTTTCGCTCCTTAACAGAATTTCGATTTCGGCAGAATCTGGAACAACCAGCGGACGGTGCGTGAGTGCATGCGGAGATACAGGAGTAACTACGAGTGCGCTGACTGTTGGGATCAGGACCGGGCCGCCGGCAGAGAGCGAATAGGCAGTGGAGCCGGTGGGGGTGGCGACGATCAATCCGTCGGCGCGGTAGCTTGATACAAAAATCTTATTGATATAGAGATCGTAAGTGTTCAGGCGGGCGAGCGTCGTCTTATTGACAACGGCGTCATTGAAGACCAGATAACTACCGCATACCTCGTTGTTTCGAATCAACTCGCATTGCATCAGCGATCGGCTTTCGACGGAAGCGCGGCCTGCCGCTATGGCGTCGAGCATGGTGTAGAGCGCCTGTGGCGGGACCTCGGTCAAGAATCCAAGAGATCCCAGATTCACCCCAAGCAGCGGGACGTCAATGGCTGCTGTTGCCCTTGCGGCTGAGAGCAGAGTTCCATCGCCGCCAAGAACGATCACCAGGTCGAGTTGCCTCGCGCCCATTTCAGCGCGCGGAATACTCTCGAGGTTGGGACAGAATCTTGAGGTTTCGACGTCAGTGACGACCGTGTAACCGTGGTCGGTTAACCACTCGAGAAGTCCAGGAACGATTTCCTTCACTTCCGGGCGATCAGGCCGCGAAATAAGGGCCGCAGTTTTCTTTGAGTGCGGATTGGCCGTTGGCATGACGAACAGTGATTGTATCGGAAGTCTTCATAGTAACCACAGGGGCGGTCCGGCGGCCGCAGGCTAAAAGACGCCATAGAGCAGGAATTCACGATTCCCCTCGGCGCCGAGGATGGGTGAGTCGATAACATCCGTGCGGACGGTACCCATGGTCTCAAGGGCGGCTCGCACCTTCTCCAAAGCCTGCTCTTGGGCGTTCTCGTCGCGGACGATGCCGCCTTTTCCTACAAGTTCTCGGCCGACTTCAAACTGCGGCTTCACCAGGATAACGATTTGCCGCCCAGTGCGAGAAGACGGAAATCCCGAGGCAACGATGGCGGGTAACACCAATGTGGCGGAAATGAAAGACACATCCATAGCGATGAAGTCCACATACTCACCCAGGATCTCATGCGTCAGGTATCGGGAATTAGTTTTCTCGAGCAATCGAACGCGGGCATCCTGCCGGAGTTTGTAATCCATCTGGCCATACCCGGTGTCTACGGCTATTACACGAGCCGCCGCGTGCTGAAGGAGGCAGTCCGTGAAACCTCCTGTAGAGGCACCGACGTCCATGCACACCTTCTCGGCAATGTCGATGCTCCAGCAATTCAGAGCGCGCTCGAGCTTGAGACCGCCCCGACTGACGTACTTGAGATCTTGCTCAAGCAAGCGTATCGAAGAGTCGGATTCAACTTGAGCACCGGCTTTTTCGATCTTCTGCTCATTGACTAAAACTTTGCCGGCGAGAATGAGCGCTTGTGCTCGCTCGCGCGAGGCAACCAGCGCACGATCCACCAGCAATTTGTCGATCCGCACTTTCAAGAGAGATTGTTCGGAACATCCGCCACGAAAGTGCCAGCACTCACTCCGGTGCAAAGTGCTGAAGCAACTCTGGCAGCTAGACTTAGAAGCAAACCATGGCCATTTTCCACAGAATTTTCCACGAAGGTGTTGAAAACTCTGGTTCGCAGAATGCTCACGAGAAAAAAGCCGCCCGAAGATCGGGCGGCCTCTAAATTCTTTGAGACGAAATTATCCAGCAACCTCTTCGAGCAGCTTTTGGTCGATGTCGAAGTTCGCGTGGACGTTCTGGACATCGTCGTGCTCTTCAAGTGCCTCCATCAGCCGGATCATGGTACCCGCCTGCTGTCCTTCCAGCTTGATGTAATTCTGTGGAATGAAGGAGACGCTTGAAGAAGCCGGAGTGATGCCTGCAGCCTTCACCGCTTCGAGTACGCCTTCGTACGCCGAGGGATCGGTAACGATCTCCCAGTTGTCGCCATCGTCGTGCAGGTCTTCTCCGCCCGCTTCAAGGACGATGTTCATCAGGTCGTCCTCTTTTGCGGCGGACTTCGGAATGATGATGTCGCCTTTTTTGTGGAATAAATATGCGACGGCACCGGCTGAGGCCATATTGCCGCCGTTCTTCCCGAAAACATGTCGGATTTCGCTCACGGTGCGATTCCGGTTATCGGTGTTGATATCGAGCATAATCGCGACACCACCGGGACCGTAACCTTCGAGCGTGAATTCTTCGTAGGTGGCGCCGGGCAATTCGCCGGTTCCGCGCTGTATGGCCCGCTTGATATTGTCGGCAGGCATATTCTCGGCCTTAGCGGCGAGGATGGCTGTGCGGAGGCGGGGGTTGGTATCAGGATCTCCGCCATTCTTCGCGGCGATGCTGATTTCCTTGATGAGACGGGTGAATATCTTGCCGCGCTTGGCATCAAGCGCGCCCTTTTTATGCTTAATTGTGGCCCATTTGGAATGGCCGGACATGGTTCGACCTCGTATTTAAAGAACTTGGATGGCGCAGGATTCGCCTTTAGAGGAGATCACTGGATAGCCTCGGTATAAATGCAGGCGAATTAAGATTATAGCATGGCGCAAGTGAGGTACAGTCGAGCTCTAGCCTCTTAACTCTCCAGCTTCGTGACCAACGAAATCCGGCAGCACAATGCTGTTGACGGCGAAAAGGCCGCCGCCCTACCATTCCAAGGCTTGTGAATCTCTATGGTCGGGCAGCTGGTAGGGCACTACAGGGTCCTCGAAAAAATCGGCGCCGGAGGCATGGGCGAAGTATTCCGTGCGCGAGATGAGCGGTTGGGGCGCGATGTCGCCCTGAAGTTGATCCGGCCAACATCCAGCGACAATCCCGATCTCCATCGCCGTTTCGAACAGGAAGCCCGAGCGGCTGCCGCCCTGAACCATCCGAACATTTTGGCCATCTACGACGTTGGATTTGAGGGAAGTTCCCCCTACATCGTTACAGAGCTGCTGGAAGGCCAAACCCTGCGCCAACGGCTTGTCTTAGGGCCAGTTCCGATGCGGCAGGCGTCTAACTACGCTCTCCAGATCGTGCAGGGGCTGACGGCTGCACACGAACGTCACATTGTGCATCGAGATTTGAAGCCGGAAAACCTGTTCATCACGAATGACGACCGGGTGAAGATTCTGGATTTCGGCGTAGCCAAGCTGCAACCAGCGCCTAGCGAAGACCGCTCCATTGAAAGCCTGACCACAGTCACCAAACAGGGCGCGGTGATCGGCACGGTTGCCTATATGGCTCCCGAACAACTGCGCGGAAAGACGGTCGATCACCGTAGCGACATATTCAGCTTTGGCGCGATTCTCTATGAGATGTTGAGCGGACACCGTGCCTTTCAGGGCGAAACCGAAGTGGACACGATGACCGCCGTGCTGCGGGAGGAACCGCCTGCGAGCAATTTGGAGCAGGCGTCCATTCCGCCGGCATATCAAGACGTGGTGCGGCACTGCCTGGAAAAGGAACCCGAGAATCGCTTCCAGTCGGTCAAAGACCTTGCCTTTGCGCTGCAGACAATTTCTGGATCGGGGCCGGTAAAGCTCGCGGCGGCGCCAGCGCCGAAAAAGCCTAGGAGCATCTTACTTCCGTGGGTCATCGCTGGGTTGCTTGCGATCGCAGTCGTTCTGCTGGCAATCAGCCGCTGGATGGAGGCACCGACTTCAGATGCGACCTATCGGCGACTGACCTTTGAGGCAGGCACGGTCTATTCCGCTCGCTTTTCGCCTGACGGACAAACAGTCGTTTACAGCGCAGCGTGGAATAACAAACCCGTCCAACTGTTCTCGACCGTTGGCAATTCCCTGCTTTCACAACCTCTGCAGTTCTCCGACGCAAGCCTATTGGGTATTTCGCGGACGAATGAACTCGCCCTCGCGGTGCATGGAACTCACTCGGGGCAGCTTGAAATTGTGAACGGGACTCTCGCCAGCGCCCCGCTCGCCGGGGGCTCTCCCCGTGAATTACTCAGCGATGTTCGATGGGCCGATTGGGATTCCAAAGGCAATCTGGCTGTCGTCCACTATGTAGGCGGCCACAGCCGTCTCGAATATCCAGTTGGGACCGTGCTTTACCAAAGTAGCGGCTGGATTGGAAACATTCGCTTTTCGCCCAAGGGTGAGCAGATCGCGTTTGTCGACCATCCAGTACTCTGGGACAACCGGGGTCTTGTTCGCACGGTTGATCTCACCGGTAAGCTTCGCGCACTCACTCAAGAATGGGAATCTGTTGGAGGTTTAGCGTGGCGCCCTGACGGCAAAGAGGTCTGGTTCGCAGCTGTCGAGACCGGAAGCAACCTGAACTTGATGGCCGTATCTCTCGGCGGGAAGCAGCGGAGACTGCTCGATCTTCCCGTCGCCATCAACTTGCAAGACATCGCCCCGGACGGTCGTGTTCTAGTCTCGTTGAATACGATCCGCTTGGGGATGGAATACACGACCGCAGACCGGAAGGAGAGTGTGGATCTCACATGGCACGACTGGAACTCTCCACGGGGCATCTCAAACGACGGCAGTTTCGTATTGTTCGAGGATTCTAGCGAAGCCGCCGGCCCGAATTATGCTGTGGTAACCCGCAAGACGGATGGAGAGTTGCCCGTGCGGCTCGGGGAAGGAAGCTCGGGAGGACTTTCTCCAGACGGACAATGGGCCATCTCGATCTCGCCAAGCTCCGAGCCCCGAGTGACTCTATTGCCCACTGGCCCCGGGCAAGCGAAAGTGATCAAGGTCAGCGGAGCGGACCATGTCCACAGCGGGTGGGCTCGCTTTCTTCCGGACGGCCAGCGAATCGCGCTCAACGGTAACCAGAACGGACACGCCTCCCGCTGCTACACGATTGAGGTCTCGACGGGCAAAGCAACAGCTGCAACTCCAGAGGGAGTGGTCTGTGGCCCCATTTCCCCTGATAATCGTTCCATCATTGGTGCCGCTGCCGACGGATCAATCGCTATTTACTCCCTGGAGGATGGGACGGCACGGAATATCCCGAAACTGAGCAATTCGGTGGTAGCAGTTCAGTGGTCGGATGACGGGAAAGCACTCTATTGCTATCACTATGGCGAGTTCCCCAGTAAGGTGTACCGGGTCGAGATTGCAACGGGACGGTCAGAAGTGATTCGGGAACTCAGGCCACGGGTGTCGGCCGGCGTTGTCTTACTCGCGCCGATCGTTGTCAGTCGAGATGGGAAACGTTTTGCGTACAGCTACAATCAGACCTTATCCGCCTTGTATCTCATCTCCGGATTGCACTGAGCTAGTTCAGCGGGCCTCGGAAATCTGCAGAAACGTAGTGGAAGAAAATGGAAGTAGACGTCTGGCCCGGACCCAGCTTATCGCGATAATGCGGCAACTGAGTTCCGCGATATGCTAACCCGTCACCTAAGCCCTGATAGACGCAGACTTGCCCGCGTTCGGTGTCCAACCGAATCGGCCATGGTGTAGCCAGTTCGGGCTCAGGAGAGTAATCGAGGCAGAGTGTGATGCTGAATTCACACTGCTCGCGATCCTTGTGCTTTTTCAGCTCTGCTCCGCTCAGGTATGACGCGAGATATACGTACGATGGCTTCAGAGGTTGACCGGCTACCGCGCTCAGCGTAGCTGTAATGTGGTGGTGAAAGAAGCGAGCGACGGGTTCGTTGTGGACCGCGTAACGAAGACGACTCTGATCATCACCAAGCTGGACCATGCCTTTGCGAATCGCATGCCGGTAATAACGCCGGAGCGCAGCTACGTGATAGGGATGGATCAGGCTGCATAGGGGCGCGTAGCCTCTCTCCCGAAACATAACTCTCGCCTGTTCCAGGTTTGCGTTGGATGTCACGGCACCGTTCGAGTCGGAGGCTTTTGAAATCAAAATTCCAGTGCCGGCCAGCACTGCGCGAATCTGCTCTGGCACGTTCTGAGGAACTGGCTTCTTCGGCGAGAGAGACCGCACCAGATTTTCCAGGTCTGGACCAAGCCAAAAGGGCAGCAGTGTTTTTCTTTTCTCGTCTCGAACCCACGCGATCGTTCCCTGGCGGGCAAAGCCGGAGAGGAGGTCTTGGGTCGCGAGCTCTGGCGGAACTTCTTGCGCTGGCAGCAACGAACAGTTTGGATTGAAGAACAACTCCGCACCGACGCCCGGCGAACTGCCTGAATGGCGCGGGACTAAGTGCAGAGGCAATTCATCCAACAAACAATAGAAGCGATCTTGGGGGAATGCCGCGGCATAAGGCTGGCGCGACACTCCTCCCATTAAGGTCGCCATCCACTGAACCCACGCCGAATTGTTTAGTGACGCAGCCATCCGTTCAGGGTGAAGCGGCTATCGGCGAAAAGTTGCGATGGGCACGTGATCGGCGTGATCTCGTGCATGAGTTCGCACGGGAAAAAGACGATCTGGTTCTGCTGAGGAACGATGCTCTGGTAATTGCCTTCGCTCACGTACTCATCTGCCTCAAGCCGGGCATCGTGGATGCGCAGTTCGCCACCTTCGAACCGCCGCGGTTCGCGATGGAAGAAGTAGACGAACGTCAAATGACGCGAGGCGACGGGATCATTCCCGTTGTCGCTGTGGAAATGGAAGAAATCCCCGTCGTTACTGGCAGTGATCTGGGCTTCAATGGCGCTGATGTTGAATTCTTGCATATCGAGCTGCTTGAGCACTTGGGGCAGAACCGACTTGACCCGGTCCAGGACGAGTTGTTCGTAGCGACCGAGATCCATGAGGACTCGCGACCGTCGGAAGTCATAATTGACTGTTCCCTTATCCGCAGTTGGAGAGATGACTTCGCTGGCCTGGAAGTCTGCTTCGTGGTCGAGAGTGAATCCGGTCAGCTCAGCCAGTTCCTGAGGCGCCAGGAATTCTTCGAGCACCACGCATTTCGCGGGCAATCTCTCGGGACGCTCCACAACTGCTGTCTTCGCTTGCATGGTCAACTTCGCGCTGATCGATGGCGTTTGCGGCCCGGGAGAGGGTGAAGGAGGCTTTGGTGAAACCATGGGCGCATCACGAAGAGGCGAGCTAGGGGTTTGCGGACCGGGCGAAGGCGAGGGAGGATTGGGCGATAGCCTCGCGATGCGACCTGAATTGTCGTTGGTTACGGATGAAAGGTATGCGGTGTGCTTCGCCGCAGCATCCCCCAACGAGGTGCCATCTACAATGCGTTCGACAATATTACTGCCAAGAACGGCGAACGCGCGCTGGGCAACCGTCTCGCCGACTGCCGAAGAAACTACCCGTAGAACTGCCTGCTGAATTTGCGGCGTCGCCCCTGTGGCAGCGTTGGCGTGCTGCAGCAATGTCTTGACGAGTTCGCGTTCCTGCGAACTGAAGATCCGCTCGTCCTGCATTAATGTCTCTGAAAAGGAATCGAGAATTTGCTTCGGTGTCATGGGAGACACGCCTCCCTGCGTGTACTCGTGAAGAGAAACAGGTTTGGGGGCCCACACTGCCCGGGGAAGAAGGGATGACGATATAACGAAACTCTGTTAATCGCCAAGAAAAATATTTGTCAAAGCTTTGAAAAAACGGAGGGAGAATCTGGCGAATCGGCGGGCAGGTTGGCCACCGGACAGCTGGCGAGGACGCCGGCCCTACTTAGATACCAATGCGCCGACCATGGACTGGAAGATCTTCACGCCATCGGTGCAGCCGAGTTCGGGTTCAGCGGAACGCTCGGGATGCGGCATCATTCCGAGGACATTACCTCCCGGACTGCAGATCCCGGCGATGTTCTCGAGTGAGCCATTGGGGTTCGACTCGGGGGAAATTTCGCCAGAGGGTGAAGAGTAGCGAAAGACAATCCGGTTCTCGCGTTTCAGTTCATCGAGAGTGACCGCATCACAGAAGTAGTTGCCTTCCATGTGGCCAATAGGAATGGTGAGCACTTCCCCCTTCGAGCAGGCGTTGGTGAACGGAGTATTAGCGTTCTCCACCCGAACCTGGACCGGTTTGCAAACGTACTTCAGTCCCACATTGCGCATCAAGGCACCGGGCAGGAGGCCGGACTCGCAGAGGATCTGGAATCCGTTGCAGATGCCCAGCACCATTCCGCCCGTGGCAGCAAACTTGCGAACTGATTCCATCACTGGCGAGAACTTGGCGATCGCACCCGTCCTCAGATAGTCGCCGTACGCAAATCCACCCGGAACAAGGATCGCGTCACAATTTTCCAGATCATGCGATTCATGCCACAGGAAAGTGACGGGCTGTTTGGAGACGTGCTGAATCGTCCAAAAAGCGTCGTGATCGCAATTGGAACCGGGAAAAATGATGACGCCGAATTTCATCGGAATTGCCTCAAATTTACTGGGAATAAACTCAGTCTAGCATGCTTGCCAACAGCAGGTATTCAAGGCGTAACAATGCGCGTGATCGATGTCCTTGACAGGCCCAAACGCGGGCGGTATTGTCTGCCGGAACGAATAGAGTTCTCCATAGCTCCGTGATTCTCGGTGACGCAGTAGAACCTCCGGCCTCTCCCAGACAATGGCTGACGGTCCTGCGGGGGACTCCCACAGGTGAATTCAAATCATGGCCACTCGACGTCCCGGCGTCTCTGCGATAACCGCACTAATATGTTTGACTATTCCCCTTTTCTTATCGATTCCAGCATGGTCGGTTAATTTCCAACCTGTTTCTCAGGAAGAATTGAAAATGACGTCGGAGCCCAAGGCTCCGGGTGCCCCGGCAATCATCCTTTTTCGAGAGGTGTACCGCGATGATCGGGGTAACACTGCCCATGAAGACGTTTATCGCCGGATTAAGGTCTTGA
Organism: Candidatus Sulfotelmatobacter sp.; assembly: GCA_035946775.1. Lineage (GTDB taxonomy): Bacteria > Acidobacteriota > Terriglobia > Terriglobales > Acidobacteriaceae > Sulfotelmatobacter. The sequence goes on from DASYZA010000192.1 coordinate 43,250, forward strand.
CCGAAGAAGGGCGAAAATACGCCGATGTGGAGATCCCTTTCTTCCGAGCACAAGGAAACGTCATCAATATTCACGGGCGCACGATCCTGCCGGATGGAACAATCGTCAACTTCAGCGGCAAAGCGTTCGACAAAATGATCGTGAAGGCTCGCGGCGTGAAGTACATGGCGAAAACCTTCACGCTGCCCAACGTTCAGGTGGGCTGCATTCTGGAATACTTCTATACGGTCAACCTGGCCGAGAATGTCGTATTCGACTCACATTGGATTTTGAGCGACGAGCTCTATACAAAAAGCGCCAAGTTCTCTCTAGCCCCATACACCAACGACTACAATTCTGTTCACCTTCGCTGGACATGGTACCTGCTGCCCGCAGGAACCGGTCAACCTGTGGAGCAAGCGAACCACGTCATCACCCTCGAATCCTCGGATATTCCAGCCTTCCAAACAGAGGACTACATGCCTCCCGAGAATGAACTGAAATCGAGAGTTGATTTCATCTACAGCGAGGATCTAATCGAGAAGGATCCAAATAAGTTCTGGAAGAAATGGGGGAAAAAGCACAACGATCAACTGGAAAGCTTCGTTGGCAAACGCAAAGCTATGGAAGAGGCGGTCGCAACCATATCTGCTCCCACGGATTCGTCGGAAGTGAAGTTGCAAAAAATATACGCTCGCGTGCAACAGATCCGGAATACAACCTACGAGGAAGAAAAAACGGAACAAGAACAGAAGCGCAGCAAAGAAAAGGAGCCAAATAACGTCGAGACGATCTGGAAAAAGGAGTACGGAAGCGGATACGAGTTGACGCGGCTTTTCTTAGCACTAGCTCGTGCCGAAGGATTTGATGCTTCTGAAATCTGGGTGGCGGACCGCCAGAACTACTTCTTCGCCGCGGAAACGATGGACGCTCACCGGCTCGACACAAATGTTGTGGTTGTGAAGGTAAATGGGAAAGATCTCTTTTTCGATCCGGGAGCAGCTTTCACGCCTTTCGGGATGCTGCCCTGGTCGGAGACCGGCGTCAAAGGTATAAAACTCGATAAGGACGGTGGATCGTGGATTCAAACGCCCGTCCCCTCGAGTGCCGACTCGGTTATCGACCGCAAAGCAGATTTGAAGCTCAACGATACCGGAGACCTCGAGGGAAAGCTCACCGTGACTTACACCGGACTGGAAGCCAGCCAACGCCGGGTGGAAGAACGGCTGGTCGACGATACCGAACGGAAGAAGTTCCTGGAAGACGAGGTGCGGGACATGATTCCTGCAGCTTGCGAACTGGATTTGACCAACAAGCCGGACTGGAAGAGCACAGCTCCGCTGACCGCCGAGTTCACTCTGAAAGTACCCGGGTGGGTGCAAGGAGCAGGACGCCACGGCTTGATGACTTTGGGGCTGTTCAGCGCAAACGAAAAGCATTTGTTTGATCATGCGGAACGCGTTCACGCCATCTATTTTCAATACCCTTTTCGCAGTTCCGATCAGATCAACATCGAAATGCCCTCGGCCTGGCAAGTTTCGAGTGTCCCAAAACCCAGCAAAGTAGACGCTACCGCCCTAGTCTACACAAGCGAAGCAAAGAAGGATTCTCAGCAGTTACATGTGAGCCGAGTTCTCAACATGGACGTCATACTCTTGCCCGTGGATATGTATGCGAACTTGCGCAAAATCTTTCAGATTATAAGGACTGGAGATGAACAACAGGTTGTGCTCGAACCCGGTGCGACAAAGGCGGCTAGTTAGCATGTCAATGCGGAAGATTTTGTGTGTCGCCGCATGCTTGCTCGGAACATGCGGACTCTCGAGCGCAGGGGATGCTCCGCAATGGGTGCACGCTGCTGCCTCGTCCCCCGTGCCCGATCACGACGAAAAAACTGATGCCGTGCTTTTGTATTCAGAACAGACGGTGAATGTTCAGTCTCTGGACAAAATCAAGACACATGTTCGCGAAGTTTTCAAAATCCTTCGCCCTACCGGGCGGGAATACGGGATTGCCGCCGTCCCATTCGATTCCCATAAGAAAGTTACCTCGCTTCGGGGCTGGTGCATTCCTGCACAAGGCAAAGACTACGAAGTGAAGGATAAGGAAGCTGTTGAAGTTTCACTGTTGAAGGTTGCGGGCAGTGAACTGATCTCCGATGTCAGAGACAAGATGCTGCAGATTCCTGCTCCGGATCCGGGCAACGTAGTGGCGTACGAATATGACGAGGAAGAGCAACCGATGGTACTGCAGGATATCTGGGATTTCCAGCGTGAGATTCCGGCTCGTGAAGTGCACTACTCACTGCAGCTTCCGGCGGGCTGGGAATTCAAGGCTTCCTGGATCAACTCTCCCGAATTACATCCATCGAAAACTGGTGATAACCAATGGAGCTGGACTATTAGCGATGTGAAGGCGATCCGCAAAGAAGCAGAGATGCCGCCGATCAGAGCAGTCGCGGGACAGGTGGTCATGTCTTTTTTCCCGCCCGGAGGGCCAGCCAATAGCGGATTCAGCAATTGGCAGCAGATGGGAAAGTGGTACGCAAGTCTGACCAGCGGCCGCCGAGAAGCCTCCCCTCAGATAACGCAGCAAGTCGCGAGTTTGACCGCATCTGCACAAACTCCGCTGGAGAAGATGAAAGCAGTCGCGGAATTCGTACAGCATGATGTGCGCTATGTCGCCATTGAACTCGGGATTGGGGGCTGGCAACCTCATCCGGCATCGGAGGTGTTCAGCCACCATTACGGCGACTGCAAAGATAAAGCCACGGTAATGAGTTCGATGCTCAGCCAAATTGGGATTGAATCGTACTATGTTGTTATCAACAGCGAACGAGGTTCAGCAGCACCAGAAACTCCCGCGAGCATCGGTGTGTTCAACCATGTCGTGCTGGCCATCAAGCTGCCTGCAGGTACCTCAGATCCGTCGCTGGTCGCAACTGCCCAGCATCCCCGGCTGGGAACTTTACTTTACTTCGATCCGACCAATGAATTGACCCCGTTCGGAGAAATTGGTGGTTATCTTCAGGCCAACTACGGACTGCTGGTGACTCCAGATGGAGGGGAGTTGGTTGAACTGCCGGTTTTGCCACCCTCCAAGAACAGCATCCGAAGAGCCGGAACCCTCACCCTCGATCCGTCGGGAACGCTGAAAGGAACCGTCGCTGAAATCCGTACCGGAGATCGCGCGCAGTCGGAGCGCTACCGGTTGCGCACGGTCAGCAAGAACACGGAGAAGATCAAACCTATCGAAGATATCCTGTCTGGCTCGCTCTCGCGTTTCTACGTAACTAAGGCGAGTATTGAAAACCTGAACCAGAGCGACTTGCCTTTCGGATTCCATTACAGTTTCGAGGCGCCTGATTATGCAAAGAATGCCGGCGGGATGTTGCTGCTTCGTCCGCGAGTACTCGGGGTGAAGGCGCAAGGAGTGCTGGAGACGAAAGAGCCTCGAAAGTTCCCCATCGAGTTTGAGGGGCCTGCGAGCGATAGCGATACCTTCGACATCACCATTCCGGCAGGCTACGCCGTGGATGATGTTCCGCCGCCGGTGGATGTCGATTGCGGTTTTGCCAGCTATCACGCCAAAACCGAGGTCAAGGGCAACACCATCCACTACACACGTACCTATGAGGTGAAGGAACTGAGCGTGCCCGTCTCACGCGCCGACGAACTGAAGAAGTTCTATCGGGTAATTGCGAGTGATGAGCGAAATACCGTGGTGCTGAAAGCGGCTACGCAACAGTAGGTTCGAACCGTCACGACAGCCGGCGTCCGCTATGGATGCGGCGCCTGCGGAGCCACGGCGAGCGGGTTTTCGGGATCGGTCAGGCTGACTGGCACTGCTTGAGCAGGCAAGCTTTTGGCGGCCTCGGCCTGGTGCTGGGTGGCGTAAGCTTCCGGTGGATATCCTTTTGCCTGCACTATCGCCCAGTGCCATTCGTCTTCCGGTGCAAGCGGCGTATCCAGTCGCATGCTGAATACCGCGGGCTGCCAGGGTGATGCGGCAGCACGCATTTTGTAGACGACGATGTTATCCGGTTTCTTTTCAGCCCTGACCTGTTCGAGGGGATCGGTCTCGATCTCGTTGCTCTTCCTGACAATCGTGAACGCTACTGCAAGCTCACTGAGATGCCACTCGGTCCCGTTGAAGATCGGCACGGTCAGGGAATCACCTTCGACGGTGGCCTGCGCCTGAACTTTCGCCAGTTCGGCGGGCGGAAGGTCCATTTGACTATATTGACCTGCAAGCAAGGACTTCACGTTTGCAGTGAACGACAGGCTGCAAGTAACATCCGGTGCTGCCATCTGAAAGCTTTTGGTTTCTCCGGACATCAGGAACTTGAAAGGAGAGGCGTTGCTCCGGTTTTCATCCGCTTGCTGCATGACCTGGGGCAAATTGTCGTCATCGATCACCGGTTTAACCTGCGGCTGCGGTGGACTCTTCTTGCGCAGGCTGCGGGCAACATCCCCTAAGGGCACGTCGTTCGGATCATCCTGCGCCACACTCAAGGCAGGCAATATCAGCGCCCCCAGAGCGGCGGAAAGAAGGATGATTCGAATTCCTGAGAGGCGCAGCATTGAAATGAAGACGCGAAGTGCCTCTGTCAAAGCCAATCGGCAATCGGCAGAGAGTCTCTGAGGTCATTGTATTAAGGGTGAGGAGAAACAGGGGCAATACGGGCAAACCTTGGTAACAGTACTTCGGGAGGAAGTGAAGGGCGCGCGTAGACGAAATGGAGGCGCAACGGGTGCGCGCGCCCGATCTTCTTTCTTACAACAATCCCTGTGAACGGAAACGGGTTACTGGGTCTACGACCGCTAATGCTTGCCGCCGGAAAATCCAGCGGGCCACCGCAAAGCCAATCGCCGCATAGCACAGGTGCATCATTCGCATAGACACCCCCCAGTCCGGTCGCTTGCTTTTTCCGCCATCAGGGGAGGAACTACATACGACTCTATCGGCACGATAGCAACGAGCCTTCTCGACGAACAGGGCACAACAGTGCCATCGGTCTGGCACGGAAGTAATAGTAGTAACACCGGAAGTTAACGTCGGCTGAGGAAAAGCGTGGAGAAACTCCTGCCGCTGGAGGAAGAGTGGTCAGTGGTCAGTGGTCAGTGGTCAGTCGCAATCTTTGAGGCTGCCCACTGTTCACTGCCCACTGACCACTCGCTTTAATGCGCCGCGACCGGCTCCTCCGTGGCCCTGCCCGGTGGAGGCACGACCACCGTCGAGAGACTACCTTCCGCCGTAAGCTTCTGAAATGCCGCTAAGTCCCGGCGCTGTAGGTCTTCCCAACGAGAGATCAGTTCCCCACTCTGCCGTTTGAGCTTTTCGAATTGATGCTGCTCAGCTTCGGTGGGAGCCGAGTCAGCTGACGCAGCGTCCATTGCGAGGAACGCCAGTTTCGCATCCAGCTGCGGAGGATACGCCAGCGAATCCTCGTTCGCAGTGATGTCCAGGTTGACGATGTCATCGCGAAGGGCGACCAACTTCTTTTCGAGATCATCAGCGCCATTGATGATGGATTTCGACGACGTGTTCTCTGGCAGGCGCCGTTTCAGACCTGCAAGCTGAGAACGCACGTCCTGAATCTGGTTCACCGTGTCGTAGACGCTGCTGAGTTGGTCGCGAGTCTGGATCAGCAGATTAAATTGCGCTTCGAGATCGGCCTGACTGACTTTGACGCGAGGATCGAGTTTGAGTTCCAGATCGGCAGTCTGGGTTTGGGCGCCGACCGTCAGGCGTACCTGGTAATGTCCCGGCACAGCTACAGGCCCGCGGGCTCCGCTTCCGTATTCATAGAGATAGTAGCCAGGAATGTGGCGGGCTTCTTCATAGCGCAAGTCCCAGACGAAGCGATTCAGACCGGCTTCCGGCTTCAATTGCTTCTCGGGTTTCTTGTCGTCGGGGTCAGGCGCTTCCTCCAGACTGTTAAATTCGGTGCTGGAGTACTTGCGGATGACTTTCCCGGAGGCGTCCAGTATCTCGACTTTCGCCTCTGTGTCGGCCTTGGGCGCATCTTTCAGGTAGTAATAAATGACCGCACCCGCCGGCGGATTCTGACCTGCGCGCTTCGACGGATGCCGCTCTCCACCTGCTCCAGCCTGAATGCGATAGGCAATCGCAGGCGTGTAGAGGAACATATCCTTTTGCGCGATCTCGTCCGCGTGCTGGCGCAAAGGGCTCACGTCGTCAAGGATCCAAAACGCGCGCCCGTGAGTCGCAACCACCAGATCGTCGTTCTTGATGATAAGGTCGTGGACCGGCGCCTTCGGGAGATTGAGCTTCAGAGAACGCCAATTTGCTCCGTCGTTGAACGATACGTAAAGGCCTTCTTCCGTTCCTGCGTAGAGCAGGCCACGTTTCTTCGGGTCTTCGCGCACCACGCGAACAAAAATGTTGTCCGGAATTCCCTGCCCTAATTTTGTCCAGGTCTTGCCGTAGTCAGTTGTCTTGTAGATATACGGTTTGAGGTCATCGAACTGATGGCGATCAACGGCTACGTATGCGGTGGCGGCGTCAAAGGGCGACGGATCGATCTGGCTGATGCGGCTCCACTCCGGCATGTCTTTCGGCGTGACGTTTGTCCAGGTCTTGCCTTCATCTTTGGTGAGCTGGATCAAGCCGTCGTCCGTGCCGACCCATAGCAGTCCCTTGGCAATTGGAGACTCTGCCAGGGCGAAGATCGTGTCGTAGTACTCGGTTCCAGAGTCGTCGAGCGTGATGTCGCCACCGGAGACCTTCTGCTTGCTTTTGTCGTTCCGGGTAAGGTCGGGGCTGATCGCCTGCCAGTGCACACCGCCGTCGGTGGTCTTAAACAGCATTTCGCCGCCGTGATAAAGGGTGTTCGGATCATGCGGCGAGATCATGACGGGAGCCGTCCACTGGAAGCGATGCTCGAGATTGGCGGCACCGTGAGCATCGGAGAGTTCAGGCTGCTCCGTAATGGATTTCACCTGCCCGATATGGCGGTCGTAACGCGTGATGTTTCCTTGATAGTCCGCGGCATAAACGATGTTGGGATCGAGCGGATAGGGCGCGATATAACCGGCCTCACCGCCTCCCACGTCATACCAATCATTGCTCGAGATCGAACCTGCGTCGCTGCGACTAATGATCGCTACGGTCCCGCTGTCCTGCTGGGCACCATATACGCGGTAGGGCGTCGCGGTGTCAGTAGTCACGTGATAGAACTGCGCGGTTGGCTGGTTGTCTTGCAGGCTCCAACTCTTGCCGCCGTCGAGAGTGACCGTGACCCCACCGTCATTTGAGGCGATCATGCGCTTCGTATCGAGGGGATCGATCCACAGGCCGTGATTGTCGCCGTGGGGCACATGCACTTTGTTGAACAGATGGCCACCATCCGTCGATTTGTAGGAATCGACGTTCATAATGTAGAGCACGTTTTCATCCTGGGGATCGGCGATCACGTGCATGTAGTACCAGGGACGCTGCCACAAGCTGTGGCTGGGATTCACCAATTGCCACGATTCGCCGCCATCATCGGAGCGATACAGGCCGCCGTCAGGATTGTGCGCCTCGATCAGCGCGTACGCCCGATCGGAATTCGCTGCAACGGCAACACCAATTTTTCCGTACGGCCCCTTGGGCAGTCCGTGCTCCTCGAGATGCTTCCAGGTGGTGCCACCGTCGTTGGAGCGATACAACCCACTCCCAGGACCACCATCGTCCATGCTCCATGACGTGCGCCGGGCCTGCCACAGGGCGGCGAAGAGGATGTTCGGATTATGTGGATCGAACGCGATGTCGACGCCGCCGGTATTCTCATCTTTGTAGAGAACCTTGTCCCAGGTTTTCCCACCATCCGTCGTGCGGAAAATGCCGCGGTCTGTGTTGGGCCCGTACGGGTGGCCTAGGGCGGCAACGAACGCGATGTCAGGATTGCTGGGATTGATGATGACCTTGCCAATGGCACGCGAATCGCTCAGGCCCACATTTTTCCAAGTCTTCCCTGCATCGAGAGATTTGTAGACTCCATCGCCCTGTGAGATGTTGCCGCGGATGCAGGCTTCGCCGGTTCCGACATATAGCACGTTGTGATTCGAAGCAGCCACAGCAATGCTGCCGATGGATTGAGTGCCTTCTTTGTCGAAGACCGGGGACCAGGTCATGGCGCCGTCGGTGGACTTCCACACTCCGCCGCCAGTCGCGCCGAAATAGTACGTGGTGGGATCTCCGGGGATACCCGCAGCCGTGAGCGATCTTCCACCGCGGAAGGGCCCGATCATGCGGTATTTCATTCCTTTGAAGACTTTGTCTTCAGGCTTTGATGAGTCGTCGGCATTGGTTTCGCTCTTATCTGAAGAGGCTGACGCCGGCTGGGTCGTTTGCGCGTTCTGCTTAGCCTGTGCCGCTTTGGTGGCCTTCGATTGCCGCTCAGGCTTGGTTTGCGCCAAGGCAAAAGGTATGACGAGCATTAGGGCACTGGTGAGAAAAATCCAGCGCGCAGAAGACGAAGCAATCCTGCAAAAGGAGTTTGGGCCCATGTGAAAGTTCTCCGGAGATAGTGGAAACGATGTCCCGTATCATACCGCCGCGGCGGCGTGCTGCAAAGACGTGAACCGAATACGAGGGCGGAATCACCCAGCGAGAAGGCCCTTTTTCGCAGCCTGCAGCGCCTTCTTCTGACTGGCGTCCACCTTCGGAAACTCAAGGTGTAGCGACTCGAGTGTGTCGATGATGACGGTTGAAATCACTAATCGCGAGAACCATTTGTTGTCCGCAGGCACGACGTACCACGGCGCATATTTGGTGGCAGTATTGCGAATCATGTCTTCGTAAGCTTCTTGATAATCGTCCCAGCATTCGCGTTCGCGCACATCGCTGGCAGAGAATTTCCAGTTTTTCTCCCGCTCGTCAAGGCGCGCGAGGAAACGCTTCTTCTGTTCTTTCTTCGAGAGATTCAGGAAAAACTTCCGGATCACTGTTCCATTGCGCGCCATGTGGCGTTCAAAGCCGCAGATGTCTTCAAAACGTTCGTTCCATAAATTCTTTCCCATCAGCGATGGATCTACCTTCTCGTTGTTGAGGGCTTCCGGGTGGACCCGCACTACAAGCACTTCTTCGTAATAGGAACGATTGAAGATCCCGATGTAGCCACGTTCGGGCAGGACGCGGGTCGTACGCCACAAATAATCGTGCTGCAACTCTTCAGAAGAGGGCGTTTTGAAGGAATGCACCTCGCAGCCCTGAGGATTCACGCCTGACATGACGTGCTTGATCGCGCCGTCTTTTCCCGCGGCATCCATGGCCTGGAAGATCAGTAACAGGGCCCATTGGTCCTGCGCGTACAGCTTGTCCTGGAGCTCGGCTGTGCGGGCAATTTGGTCTTCGAGAGCCTGGGCAGCATGCTCCTTCGACTTCCAATGGCCCGTATAGGCTGGATCGTAATCTTTCAACCGAAAATGTTTGCCGTGGTTCACCCGAAAAGTGTCTGCCAGCTTGGCGGTCTTCATTTGAGTTCGCTCCTCAGCGTTGCAGCCAACCTGAAACGATACCAATTTCTTGGCTGATGTTGGAAATCATCCACAGCGACACGTCTTTGGGTATCATCATCGGCAGGTTGGTAATCCTCCACAGGAGTTTTTTGATGAAGGCTCTCCCAGTTGTAGGTGTGTTGCTGTTGATTCTCGGCGTCGTTTCGTTCGTCGTACCGCTTCCGCACCAGGAAAAACATGGCATGAAGATCGGAGACGCCAAGTTCAGCATTCAGACCGAAAGCAGTGAAAAGCTGCCCCCAGCAGTCGGCATGATCCTTGTGGGCGGAGGCGTGGTCGCCCTCATTCTGGGGCTGCGCAAAGCTTAGTGGATTCCAACACGCTTTGCTAACGAGGGCTCTTGTTCGAAACCGAATTTCTTACATCCAACAAGGTCAGCCAAGAGGCTTATCTCCGCCTCATTTCTCAAGCCGCGCAGATTATTTGTGAATCAATGCCGAGCGGCCCGTATCGTGGGCTGAAACCTGCCGAACTGGCAAAAGCGATTGAAGATGGCTGTCTTCCCCGGCAGGCGTCCTCGTGGGAGCAGGTTGCGCAGACCTTGCGAACCGTTGTCGAGAACTCAGTGTCTGTGACTCATCCACACACGGCGGCGCACCTGCACTGCCCACCGTTGATTGCGGCACTCGCGGCCGAGGTGGTCATTGGCGCTTTGAACCAGTCGATGGACTCCTTTGATCAGGCGCCGATTGCGACTGTGCTCGAACAGAGGTTTGTGCATTGGCTTTGCGGCGAAGTGGGGTTCCCTGCTTCTGCCGATGGCACCCTGACCGCGGGAGGATCCCAGTCGAACTATATGGGGCTGCTGCTGGCCCGAGATGCCTTTGTACAAAAACACTGGAACTGGTCAGTGAAGAAGTCAGGTCTTCCTCCGGAAGCACTACGCTTGCGCATTCTCTGTTCCGAGGTAGCACACTTCACAGTGGAGAAATCCTCTTCGCAGTTGGGCCTGGGCACAGACGCCGTTGTTCGCGTCGAAGTTGACGACCAGTTTCGGATGAAAATGTCTTCTTTGCGCTCCGCTCTGGACTCGTTGCGGAGTTCTGGTCTGGTGCCAATGGCAGTTGTAGCGACCGCAGGCACCACGGGCTTCGGGTCAGTCGATCCTTTAGGCGAAGTCGCGTCCATCGCGCGGGACGCTGGCGTCTGGCTGCACGTTGATGCCGCTTACGGAGGTGCGCTGCTGTTCTCAAACCATCATCGCAGCAAGCTGGATGGAATCGATGCTGCGGATTCGCTCACCATCGACTTTCACAAACTGTTCTGGCAGCCGATTCCCGCAGGTGCATTCCTGCTGCGCGATGCTGCCAATTTTGGTTTCATGAAGATGCACGCGGATTACCTGAATCCGGAGGCTCATGAGGAGGAAGGAATCCCAAATCTCGTCACGACTTCCCTGCTGACCAGCCGACGCTTCGACGCACTCAAGTTGTGGATTTCATTCCAGAGTCTGGGGCGTGAAAAATTGGCAGCGATGATCGAGAGGACAATTGCTCTGGCAGCCCACGCAGCGAGCGTAATCCGCCGGACGCTGCAACTGGAACTCATTTGTGAGCCTCAGCTTGGAACTATCGTGTTCCGCTATGTGCCCACAGCTCCTTCCGAAGCGGATCGCTTCAACGCCCGTTTACGGCAAGTTCTATTTGAGCGGGGACTTGCCGTGATTGGGCACACCCGCGTGCGGGGTCAGCAATGCTTGAAGTTCACGCTGATGAACCCATCTGTCGACGAGCGTGATATTGAGCAACTGATTCAGAAGATCGTGGAGCACGGCAGAACGTTAGAGGGCGAAACGGATATACAGGGCTGGCCTGCAGAGCCCTAAGGCTTAAGTCCGGCGGGGACCGCAACGGGCAGATTGGCTGCCTGCCACGCGTCAAACCCGCCAACCACATTGAGCACATTCGTGAACCCCGCACGTTGCAGCAAGCTGCCGGCGATCATGCTGCGGTACCCCCCCTTGCAGTGCACTGCCAGTGGAGCGGCATGATCGATCTCGGGTGGAGAGACTTTGAAGTTATCGAGAGGCCACCAGATCGCTGCGTCGATATGGCCTGCGTCCCACTCCGGTTCGCGGCGTACATCGAGCACTTGCAGACAGTTGCCGTCACCGCGCAACTGTCGGCTCAAATCATCGACATTGATCTGCCGGATGCTCTCTAGAGCGAGACCAGCATGCTTCCACGCCCCCACTCCTCCCGCAAGATATCCGTCGAGAGCTTCGATCCCGACCCGTGCCAACCGGGTCCGAGCTTCCTCGACTTGCTGCTCATTCTCAGCAATCAAGACGGGGTGCGCAGTCAATCCGAGCACCGTGCCAGCCCACGATGCAAACTGCCCAGAGAGCGCAATGTTCACCGATCCAGGAACATGACCGACCGCAAATTCATCTCCCGTGCGGACATCCAGGGCAATCTCGCCTTGCTTCAACATGCGATCGAGTTCCTGGGGATCAATCGCTCGAAGGGGCGGCAGTTCCGCGAGAGCCGACGCTCCTGCCCGGTTGATCTCTGCATCTTTCAAGAAGTACTCGGGACGCGCAGGTAGATTGCTGGTCAGTTGTGCGATGAATTCTTCCCTACTCTTGATTTGCAAGGCATAGTTCGTCAGGCGTTCGGTCCCGATCGTGGACGAGCGTTCCGCGCGCATGTTCCTGCCACAAAGAGAGCCTGCGCCGTGAGCGGGATACACCATGACCTTGTCGCTCAGAGTCAGCAGTTTCTTGTGGAGACTGTCATACAGCAGCCCTGCAAGCTCAGAGGGCGTATGCCGCGGCGAAAGATCCGGACGTCCGACGTCACCAATGAATAGCGTATCCCCGGTTAGCACAGCCCAGGGGTCGCTCGACTTGTCATGATCCGTCACGACGAGGCATATGCTCTCTGCCGTGTGTCCTGGAGTTTCGAGCACGCGAACCGCAGCTTTCCCAAATTTCAATTCGAATCCGTCCGCCACAGGAACGTGCGGGAATTGGGCTCCAGCCTGAGCTCCCATATAGATCTTCGCACCGGTGCGGGAGGCGAGTTCCTTGTGCCCTGATACGAAGTCTGCGTGCAAATGGGTTTCGAAGATATGCCGGATTGAAACCCGGTGTTCCTCCGCCCCTTTCAAATAGATATCCACATCACGCTGCGGATCAACGACTACCGCCTCTACTTCGGAAGCCAGCATGTAGGAAGCATGCGCAAGACACCCCAGATAGAACTGTTCGAAGTACATGAGAGGCCACCCCAGCAGCCGGAATCAGATGCTAGAACAAAAAACTCTACAATGCCATACAGGGAAGTGGAAAACGGAGATTAAGACGGTAGTGGAGTGATGAATTCAAGCCCGAAGCAGAAACCGTTGCGCGAGCGAACGATGGCGGGCATGCGCGAGGGCGTTGGACAATCGAATTCGACCTCCAGCAGGTCTCCGGGATTCAGCAGAATTCCGGCGTACAAGGTCATGCCACCCTGGCTCAGTTCGGTCCCTCGACCTTCTATGACAGTAGTGTTGAAGCCCTTGGAAGTGACTACCCGTACGGGTAGATCGACCGGCATGCGGTCCCAACGGCGCGTCTTCTGAGGATCGGAGGACATTTTGTCCCATAATCCTCCAGACTCGCGAGTGCCGCAAATTACTAAGGTGACTTGGTCCCCCCGCTCCGAGAGCCTCAGCCGAGTGGCACCATTCGGCTCCAACTCGCTGAGAATACAGCTTCTTTCGGATTTGTCCTGTACAATTTGGCTGTGACCGCGCGTCTGCGAATCTGCCTGGCAACTGTGCTCCTCCTGCTGGGCATTGCGGCCATCGCGGAATCGGTTTCCCAGCTAAAACCCACGGGGTACGTCAACGATTTCGCCCACGTTCTGGATCCCCAAACAACCAGCCAAATCGAAGATCTCTGCACGCAGGTCGACCAGAAAGCCCACGCGCAGATCGCGTTAGTTACGATCAACACCCTGGACGGCAGCGATATCGAGAGCTATGCCGTCGATCTCTTCCACAAATGGGGCATTGGGGCCAAGTCGACGGATCGTGGCGTCCTGATCCTCTACGCCATTAAGGATCATCGAGCGCGCATCGAGGTCGGGTACGGGCTGGAACCCATTCTGACAGACGGCAAGGTTGGCAGCTTTCAGCGAGAAGCAGTCCCGCTGATGAGGAGCGGCGATTACAGCCAAGCCCTTCTGCTCGTCACCAGCCGCGTTGCCGACGTGATCGCCCAAGATGCGGGAGTCCAACTGACGGGGGCACAGCCCCGTGCCCCGACGCGCCGGGTGCGACAACCCGACTCGGGGATGTCATTGGGCGGCATCATTCTTCTGATCATCGTCTTTTTGATCATTATGGCGACGCCCCTGCGCAGCATTTTGTTTTGGATCCTGTTTTCGAATACCTTCGGAGGGCGCCGGGGCGGATGGGGCGGCGGCGGTTTTGGCGGAGGAGGTGGATTCGGAGGAGGCGGCGGCTTCGGCGGGTTTGGAGGCGGCAGTTCGGGCGGCGGCGGCGCCAGCAGCAGTTGGTAGCCGGTAGCACAAAGTGAGGATGCAATGATCCCGACGACGATAATTGATGAATTTGTAAAGCGGCTCCGCGAAGCGGGCGGCACAAATGTCCAGAGCGTGGTCCTGTTCGGATCGGCGGTGGCAGGCGACTTCCATCCGGGGCTTTCGAACCTCAATCTGCTCTGCGTTTTGCGCGACACCTCGTTTCAATCGTTGCAGGCTCTGTCTCCTGCCGCGAAATGGTGGGATAAACAAAAACAGCCTCCGCCACTCTGCATGACAAGACTGGAACTTCAGCGCTCTACCGACGTATTTACAATCGAACTGCTCGACATGCAGCAGCATCATCGCGTGCTTTTCGGGGACGATCCGCTGAAAGACCTGCAAATTCCTATGGACCTGCATCGCGTACAAGTGGAATACGAATTAAGGGAGAAGCTGGTTTTGCTCCGCCAACATTTGTTGGTTGCGGATAAGAATGAATCCAGATTATGGGACCTGCTGCTGCATTCGGCTCCTTCATTCAGTACTCTATTCCGGCATGCCTTGATGGCCCTTGAAGGGGGAAGACAGTTGGCGCGGCGGGAAGCCGTTCAAGCCTTGGGAGAACGTGTGGGCTTCGATCCCTCTCCAATGCAGCAGATCCTTGACATTCGTGAGAAGAAGTTAGATCGGAAGAAAATCGCTGTCACCGATCTCGCGGCCCGGTACCTGGCATGTATCGAGAAGGTAACAGCTGCTGTAGATATGGCTTTTGACGCGGCACAGGGCTGAGCGTTGATCAAGCAGAGGAGGAATTCCATGGGCAAGGCGTTGATCGCAGTGATCGTAGTGATAGTCATCATCGGAGTGATCGTGCTGGCGGCATTCGGCTCTTACGTGACCACCCGCAATACCCTGGTCAGCAAGAATGAGGCTGTGAAGTCCGCATGGTCCCAAGTTGACATCGTGTTGCAACGGCGCGCCGACCTGATTCCCAACCTGGTCGAGACGGTGAAGGGATATGCTCAGCAGGAGCAAACGGTTTTTGGCGACATCGCGAAGGCGCGGTCTGCACTACTTTCCGCCGGCAGCCCTCAGCAGAAGATTGCCGCGAATAATCAACTGGACGGGGCTCTGGGTCGGTTGCTTCTGATCGTCGAGAATTACCCGCAACTGAAGTCGAATGAGAATTTTCTGCGACTGCAAGATGAACTGGCTGGCACGGAAAACCGGATTGCGGTCGAACGCAAGCGCTACAACGACACGTTGCAGGACTACAACACCTACGTGCAACAGTTTCCAAATAACATTTTTGCCGGATGGGCCGGCTTCAAACCGAACGATGCTTATTTCCAGGCTTCGGAAGGCTCGCGCGTCGCACCAAAGGTAAACTTCTCCACTCCGAGCACGTCAGCGCCGCAAACCACACCACAGCCAGCGCCGGCGCACTAGGTTGATCTGACTTCAGGACAGAGGGCCGCTTTGTATCAGGCGGCCTTTTGATTCTTGGCAGCTGGCTTGTCGCTTGGCTCAACTCGCTTGTGCTTTGGACGGTACCACTTGAAATATACGAGCGCCGCGATCCCGCCGAGGACTCCTAACCCGATCAGAACATACAGAAAAGGCTTGTAATAACGGCCAAGCCATCCCACGATGGCGGTTCCGTAGGTCTTACCCAGATATGCCACAACAAAGAAACGAACCGCACGACCGAGCGTCAGCGCTGTCAGGAAGTGCTTGCGCGTGTATTGCATCACCCCGGCTGCCATCAATACCGGGACAAGGGGAAACGGCGGCGGAATGACAGATCCGATCGCAATGGTCGAAAAGCCACCTTTTTCGAACTTCTTGTAGACCTTCTCCGCTTTCTTCTTTCCAATCTTCTTCTCGAGTCCCTCTTTCCCGCCCTTTTCGGCGAGCTTGAAGGTGATGTAGCCGCCGATTACCGCGCCGACAGTTGCGAATGCGCCGTAATACGCCCACCACTCGCGATGATGCGCACTTAGCAGGATGACAAAGAAGTCCATGCCTCCTGGAATGGGGATGACCGAGTTATCGATGAGTCCAATGAGGATGAGTCCCGGCCCACCCAAACGAAGGACCCACCGCCAAACAGCCCCTTCAGCCAGAATCAGTGAAATGGCGTGCAAGAACCCTCCCAGGAAGGTTAGTAGCGGGGATGGGGAATTACGCTGCTGACGAAATTTCTGGGGAGCCCAACGCTGAAGTTTTTTTGTGAATAACGGAACCAAAGCCCTGGTGTACCCTTACCAGTTCGCGGAATGTCCGCAGAGGATTGGACATCCCTTGCGGCTCGTCTCAGATACGATTCAGTCGCCAAACCGGCGGCAATGCACGAGGAGAAACTCTTGACACTCTTTTCGAACCGTTCTCGATTCTCAACCATTCGGAGATCTGACTTGGCATGGGTCGTAACCTGCCTCCTTTTTCTCGGCTTCACTCTCGCGATCGTGAGCCTGACTGCATCGCCAGCCGCAGCGCAGATGGTCGAATTGACAATTGACGCCTCAAAAACCGGGGCCAAGATCGACCGCAATCTCTTCGGACAGTTCGCCGAGCATCTCGGCCACGGCATCTATGACGGAATTTGGGTCGGTCCCGATTCGAGCATCCCGAATACTCGTGGCATCCGGAACGATGTAGTCGCTGCACTGAAGGCGTTGAAAGTGCCCAACGTTCGCTGGCCTGGAGGTTGCTTCGCCGATGAATATCACTGGCGCAATGGCATTGGCCCGATGAGGGCCGTGACCCTCAATCCAAACTGGGGCGGCGTGATCGAGCCAAACACCTTCGGAACGCACGAATTCATGGATTTTCTTGACCAGATCGGGGCTAACGCGTACGTCTCGGTCAACCTCGGTACAGGCACAACGCGCGAGGCTGCGGAATGGCTGGAATACATGACGACGGCCCAGCCAACAACACTGGCGAAAGAACGTGCGGCAAATGGGCATCCCGCACCGTACAAAGTTAATTTTCTCGGAATCGGAAATGAGAGCTGGGACTGCGGCGGCAACATGAGTCCGGAGTACTACATCGACCAGTTGAAGCTCTACAGTCGTTTTGTCCGTAACTACAATCCCGAACAGCAGACCAAGAACCAGATGCTGAAGATCGCCGTCGGCCCGGGCGGTGGCGAGCCGCGATGGACCGAATGGACCGAAGCGGTCATGAAGGCGTATCAGCAGCACACGTGGAGTTGGGATATCGACGGACTCTCGCTGCACTCCTACACCGTTGTGAAGTGGCCGCCAGCCTACGCATCAAGCGGTTTTGGAGAAAAGGAGTACGCGGAAATACTGAATGCCACTTTGCAAATGGATGATCTGATCAAAACCTATTCCGCGATCATGGACAAGTACGATCCGGCGAAAAAGGTCGCTCTTGTCGTAGACGAATGGGGCAGTTGGTATTCACCTTTACCGGGCAGCAATCCCGGCTTTCTAGTTCAGCAGAACAGCATGCGCGACGCGATTCTGGCCGCTCTGAACCTGAACATCTTTGCTCGCCACGCGGATCGCGTGCGCATGGCGAACATCGCCCAGATGATAAACGTGCTGCAGGCCATGATCGTGACCGACAAAGAGAAGATGGTGCTTACGCCGACCTATTACGTCTACAAAATGTACGTGCCTTTCCATGACGCAACGTTCGTGCCGATTGCTTTTGACCGCGGCACCTATGCGCAGAATGATATCCACTTGCCGCGCGTGGATGCGATTGCTGCGAAGGACAGTTCTGGCAGGCTATGGCTAGAGATTACGAACGTCGATCCGAGTCAACCAGTGGAAATCGAGGCCAACCTGCAGGGCATTACTGCTCAATCGGTCGCAGGTCAGATGTTGACCGCACCGAAGGTTGATAGCGTCAACACGTTTGATTCACCCAACACGGTTGTCCCCAAGCCCATTTCGGCAAAGGTACAGGGGGGCAAATTGACGCTGAAGCTCGAGCCGAAGTCGGTGACGGTGATCTCGGTTGAGCCGTGATACCAGGCCCGCGGGAAGGTGGGAACAAAGCGGGGAGGCACTGATCTGATGTCAATCTGCGTCTCCCCGTGTTCTACGGTCTGGTGAGGAAAATCGGCAGGCCGAGTTTCCGGTCGTACTTCGGGCGGTAGCGCTCGGTGTTGTACATCGATTCGATATCGACTTTGCGTGGACCCAGCTTCGGATCGGGAATGGACACCATCGCGTAGCGACCTTCGTTGATCGCCGCCATCAGCCCGGACTTCCCTTCCTCCAGCGCGTCCATCGCCATTCCGGCGAACGTGAATCCCACCAAGCGATCCACAAAGTCAGGGACACCCGAGCGCAGGTCATAGGTAAGGTCGCTGACAACCGTTTCTTCGCCAGTCGTCTGCTTGATCTCGTCGCTGAGATCTTCGGCCACGCTCATCTTCTTGCGATGACCAAATGCGTCGGGATCACCGTATTCCTTCA
The DNA here is from genome assembly GCA_035946775.1 of Candidatus Sulfotelmatobacter sp. Taxonomy (GTDB): domain Bacteria; phylum Acidobacteriota; class Terriglobia; order Terriglobales; family Acidobacteriaceae; genus Sulfotelmatobacter. Next base: position 61,691 of record DASYZA010000192.1, read on the forward strand.
CCTTGTAGCCTTGCCACTCGGCACCTTCGGAAAGGATGACCAGAGAGTAGTTACTCGGATTGTTGCGCTTGTCCTGGATCAGCAACTCGATCAGGTGTTTGAGGTCGACCTTGTACTCGGGAATGCAGCAACGGATCGCGGTCACGTAGGCGGTATAAAGCGACGTGTAGCCGGCATCGCGACCGAAGACGCGGAAGATTCCAATGCGTTCGTGAGAACCGACCGTGGTACGCTGGCGGTCAATGGCCATCATTGCCCGCGTAATCGCCGTCGAAAATCCGATGCAATATTCCGTGTTGCGGACGTCGTTATCCATCGTCTTGGGCACGGCGAGCACCTTCATGCCCTTGCGATCGAGTTCCGCAGCGTAGCTGAGCGTGTCGTCGCCGCCGATCGCGATGAGGTAGTCGAAGCCCAGCGTCTCGATGTTCTTCAGAACCCCGGGGGTGACATCGTAAACCGTGCTGGTCACGCCCTTCTTGGTCGATTCTTTGGCTTCGAACTTCTGCCCCTGCAAAGCAGGAGGAACCTTCTTCATCTTGGTGGGATTGGTGCGCGAAGTGTGCAAAAAAGTTCCGCCCGTGCGGTCGATGTTGCGTGTGTTGTCCCGGTTCAGGGGCAGGATGTAACGCGCTTTGCTCGCCGGATCACTCAGATTGACATGGGTCAATCCTTCCCAGCCACGGCGGATGCCGATCACTTCGCATCCTAGTTCCGCGCTGCGATAAACCACCGACTTGATGACGGAGTTCAGGCCGGGGACATCGCCGCCTCCGGTGAGTATGCCAATTCGCTTCTTTGCCATCTATGACTCCCTCGCTTATAAGAAGTAACTTTGACTGAATAATCAGAAGCTCACGCCAACGGGTGATGCTCGGGACGGCGCGGGCAACCCATGATTTTATCTGCTGCGAGGCTCCACTCCAAGTGTTACGCCATCTTCCTGGAACGTATTTCAGGTTACGAATGGCCAAAGGAAGAGAGATTCCGCGTCTCGGAAAACAACTAGAGATCGAGTTACTTGAATCAAGGACGCAATAGCTCACGGCCAGAAGCACGGTCCCAGTGCGCTGAGGCGCAAATCCGTGGGTTAATGAGTTAAGTAACAAACTTACCGATTTTTGCATTTTAACTGGTAGAGGCCGGATCATTGCCTGACATCCTGAGTTCTCTCGCTCGATATGGGTACGTCGCAGTGCCGATCTGGGTCTTCGCCGAACAGATGGGCTTACCCATACCAGCCGTTCCAATCTTGTTGGCTGCTGGAACCATCGCGGGGACTGGGCGCATGAACTTGGTTGCTGTGACCGCCTTAACGCTCTTTGCGGCGTTAGCCGCAGACCTGTTTTGGTACCGGATTGGAAGCGCACACGGATCAGGGACTCTGAGCAAGTTGTGTCGCGTTTGTCTGGAGCCCGACTCCTGTGTGCGTCGAGCCAAGAATTTCCTGGAAAAGCACGGAGTACGATCTCTTTTAGTGTCGAAGTTCGTGCCTGGCTTGAATGCGCTCGCAGCGCCGGTTGCGGGCACGATTCGCGTACCGTGGTGGCAATTTGCCATGGTGGATGCACTCGGCATCCTTCTGTGGGCCAGCACGTTCGAACTTCTCGGATTCGTATTCTCGAACCAACTGGAGAAAATCGCTGCCCTGGCATGGCGACTGGGTGTATTCGTCATTGCGACACTCTCGGTGGCCACAGTGCTTTTTTATGTTGCTCAGAAATATCAACGGCGGCAGCGATTCCTCCGAAAGCTGCATATGGCCCGTATCACGTCTGCAGAACTCAAGAAGAAGCTGGACCAGAACGAAGCGGTCACGATCCTTGACCTTCGGCACTCGCTCGATTTCCTGCCCGAGCCTTACACCATTCCGGGCGCGATCAGAATCTCAATGGAAGAATTGGAAAAGAGAAACATTGAAATTCCACGAGATCGAGACATCGTGCTCTACTGTACCTGCCCGAATGAGGCGACCAGTGCGATGACAGCCCTGAAACTGCAGCGGCATGGCATTACGCGTGTTCGTCCGCTGCAGGGCGGACTCCATGGCTGGCGCGATATGGGATATCCCTTGCATTCGGAATTTGGCTTACCCTCGCAGGTAGAGAGTGCCGGTCCTTGCAAGGGTTGTGCTAGCCCGGTTCAATCGCAACGCAGTCAGTAGTCCAGAAAAGGTTGTGGTCACGGGGAAAGCTAAAGATGATCATGAACGAACAAACGACCAATGCATTTCAAAGCATGAGCCGCGAAGAACTCTTGCGCGCGCTGGAGATGTTCGCCAAGAACTGGCTGGCTCATGATGGCTGCTGGTTTCTTGCCGCGGAAGAGCAGTTCAACATGGAGACAGCCATTGAACTGGATGCGCGCTCGTGGAAGCGCTTCGCCGCGGCCGAGGCGCGGCGAATTATGACTACGTTCAACATTCCTGCCAGTGGTGGTCTTGAAGCGCTCGAGAGAGCCTTGAGTTTGCGCCTCTATGCCGTCCTCAACTCGCAGAGAACCGAATGGTCCAATGATCGCCAGCATCTGCGCTTCTTTATGGACGTTTGCCGTGTACAGGAGGCCCGGCGTCGAAAGAACTTTCCGGATTTCCCCTGCAAAAGTGTCGGTTCTGTTGAATTTGAGACTTTCGCCGCTACCGTTGACCCACGGATTCAGACAACATGCCTTCACTGCCCGCCGGAAGCCACCGACGGTCAATATTGCGGGTGGGAATTCACCATGAAATGAACCGGCGAACGATGGCCTGATTTTCTAACAAAAGTTAACGGGCTGGACTCCCCGAGGCGGCCTTGCGAACAAAGCGATTCATCGAGTTCGCGACTTTGGAGAGAACCTGAGCCCACTCCTGCAGATGCATTTCGCCGTCTTTGGTCAGGGAATACACCCGGCGCGCCGGACCAGGCGCGCCAGTGTCCCAATTGGAAACAATGTATCCATTGTGTTCCAAACGGCGAAGAGTACGATACAGAACTGCCTTCTCGATTTCCCCATCGGTAAATGCGTGCTCAGCTAAGCTTCCCAGCAGATCGTACCCATAGGAGTTCCCCTTTTCTTTCAGTACGAGGAGCAATACAGGTTCGACGAATCGATACAGATGTCCCATCGCGCATGTGCACGGGAAATTGTGCTTCGGACACTTGCTTACAGGTTTCCTTCTTTTAAGAGTTTTCGGCAAGTTCGCCCTCACAGTTCAAAACCTGAATGACTCAATGGTGGCATTGGTGTCCAGAGTGATCGCACCCATTCGCCCCGGTTTCGAGCCTGTCATGGAGAAAATCTGAAATAAGCGCATCCGGCTCACCGTTCGTTACGCCGGTCAAAACCTTTACCGAACTAGCGGACAAGAGATCTCTGGCGCGTGCGCCCAGTCCCACTGCTATCACTGTATCAACCCCGTGCTCGATCAGCCACTTCGGAAGCAGACCGGGAGCATGTTCGGGCGCCTTTTCGATGCTCTTCGACAAGACCGTGCGTTGTTTTATATCGGCATCAACGAACAAGAACTGCTCGGAATGCCCGAAGTGCTGCGAGATTCGACCGTCGGATATTGGAATTGCAATTCGCATATGAACTTACTACTCCCTCTCATAAGAAGTGTATTGCATCTAGGTGTATACTACATCTACTCCGGCAGATAAAGAAAGTGCTGCAACCAGCTACCGGAGGGAGGCGGTTATGATTTGCAGGCGCAACGCACTACTCCTCGCCCTCGTTCTTATCACCGTTCCATTCCTTTGGAGTCAAACATCCAGCGATTCCGTGACGTTGAAGAGGACGGTAGGTGAAACAACGCTCTTATCCAATAAGGACTTCCACATCTGGTTACAGAACGGCGCCACCGATTCGGAGGTTTGCTTGGGCCCGGCCCAGTTCTTAAGAGATCAGGGTGCCATGCCTAACACAGGCGACACAGTAGAGGTGACTGGCACATGGGTTGGCAACCGGGGCGTACTTCGAGCCGATACATTGCAAATCGGAGGAAGGACTCTGAGTTTGGCCCGTACGTATGCCGGAGGGGGATGTCCCGGTTGCGGAGGGCATAACTGCGGCTATCACGGCTGCGGAGCATACCATCATGGCTGCGGCCACGGACATCAAGGACATTGCTGCGACCATGAGTGACCATTCCAGCGCAAGAACAAACGCAAAACTCTCTTTTGTGGGTGTGTTTGCCAGAATGGCGACAGTGGGATTGTTAGTGCTAGCTGCCTTGGGCCAGTCAACTGACCTGGATACCTTCGCCAAGTGCCTGGCAGACAAGAAAGCCACCATGTACGGCAGCTTTCTCTGCTCTCATTGCAACGATCAGAAGAAACTCTTTGGCTCGTCGTTCCGTTACGTTCCGTATGTGGAATGCTCGCAGCGAGGCAGCCGCGACATGACTTTTCCCTGCATGGCGGCAGAGATTCGCTATACACCGACTTGGATCTTTGCTGATGGCGAACGGCGTACGGGGATTCAGCCGCTGAAGGACTTGAGCCAAAAAACGGGATGCAAACTTCCATGAACGGCCATGGCGTTCGCTATCTCACACTCGGATGTTGTGTCGTGGGTGGGATTCTCTCCGCAGTGTCGCTCCAGAGTCATTACGGTACATCGGCGACGCAATATTGCGATTTGAACGCGACTTTCAACTGCGATCTGGTGAACCGGAGTACGTTTTCCGAAATCTATGGCGTTCCCGTCGCCTTCGTCGGACTGCTTGGTTACGTACTCCTGTTTGCCTTAACGGTAAAAGCCAGCAAGCTCGCGGCGATAACCCGATTCGCAGCGGCCGTGGTAGGGGTTGGTTTTGCTCTCTATCTGGCCTATGTCGAGGCGTATGTGCTCGCGGTCTGGTGTTTACTGTGCATCGGATCTCTTACGATGATCTCGACGATCGCGGCACTCGCTGGAATCGCACTGTGGCAAGTCTGGAGACAGGAGCTTCAGGCGCATGCAGGACGATGAGTCCGGGCTCGTAAGAGCCCAATCCCGTTTGATGATGGAAGCCGCGTCCGAAGCTTACGCTTCGTCACCTCGCTCGGATCAATTCGTATCACGGGCAACATCGGGCCAGATTGCAGCAGTAAATTTCAATTGCTTTGTCTGTGGACCGTACAACCATGTGGGGCTGCGCCTTACTTTCGAAAACAGTTCCAACGGAGTCGACGCTATTTGGGTTCCGAATGAATCCACCGAAAGTTTCCCAGAGACTGTTCATGGTGGGCTGATCATGAGTGTGCTGGATGAAGCCATGTCGAAGGCCATCATGGCCCGCGGATGGCAGGCCTTCACTGTTTCCATGAACGTCCGCTTCCACAGCAGGACGTCTCCCGGGGAACGTCTCCGCGTGCGTGGATGGATCGTTGAACAACGTAAACGAAGGATCTTGACCGAAGCCAGTCTGCTGACCGACACCGAAATGGAACGATCCCATGCCTGGGCGACGTTCTTAATACCAAAACGATTTTAGTTAGGACACCAAATGCACAGGCACGACAATGACTCTGGCCGGACCACTACGGTGGGGCTACTGGTCAGCCTTTGCATAAACGCCGTCATCGCGCTCGCAGAACTTATCGCCGGAACTCTCGCCGGCAGTGTTGCCTTAGTAGCAGATTCTACGCACAATTTCGGCGATGTCTTTGCGCTCGCGGTTGCATGCCTGGCGCGACGCCTGGGTTCGCGGCCGCCGACCCTAAGGCACACCTACGGTTTGAAACGCATTGAAGTCATAGCGGCAGTATGGAGCGCGTCGGTTCTAATCTGTGTTGCCATTCTAATTGTCCGACAAGCATTGGCCAGATTGTTGCATCCAGAACCCTACCAGACTGGAATCACGATCGCTGTTGCGTCAGTGGCTGTTGTTGCAAATGGGGTCTCGGCGCTGCTTCTTCGTCATCACGATCCCCAGGACCTCAACGTACGAAGTGCTTTTCTGCATCTGGCCCAAGATGCAGTCTCTTCGCTTCTCGTGGTTGTGTCGGCGCTAGTGACAACGAGGACGCGATTGGGAAGCAGCTTTGATTCCATCGCCGCCTTGGTCATCGCGGTTGCGGTCGTGATCGGCGCAGTGTCGGTTTTGAGGCAGGCTCTCGCCACGCTTCTGGAAGCCGTGCCAGAAGGGATCCAAGTACATTCTCTCGTCCAACATCTGGAACAGAAGTTCAATGATGTTGCCATGCATCACGTACACGTTTGGCAGATAGGCCCGAAGCAACGCGTTCTCACCGCTCATCTCCTTGTGCACAATATGGACGTCGTTCAGTCGGAGATTCTGTGCCAGAAGGTTCGCGCCTACCTCAAGGACGAGTGGCAGATCCAGCACGTCACACTTGAAGCTGAAGTCTACGGCTGCGGTTCCGATACCGTCCTGGGAACCTGGAGCCCCGTTCTTGAAGCACCGGATTAGATTGAGCCACAAATGAGTCTCGTATGAGGGGAATCGATTGGAGGCGTCATGTTTCGCAGGTCCGTAATATTCGCAATTTTGTACGTACTAGCAGCGAACGCCACGTCTACGCGGCAGCACGTTACAGACACATCGCACATGCTGGTTCCAACAAACTGGCTTGCGCAGCATCTCTCCGACAGGAACCTTGTGATACTGCATGTGGGAGCGAACCGGGCCTCCTACGATGCCGGACATATTCCCGGGGCGCGCTTTCTGGCATTAAGCGACATTGCCATCCTTCATAATGGCATTCCCAATCAGATGCCGCCGGCCGAAAGCTTGAAAGCGACTTTTGAACGGCTGGGGGTTGGGGATCGCTCGCGCGTAGTGATCTACGGCGACATGTTTGGCCTGCTTGCGGCTCGTACGTACTTCACGCTGGACTATCTGGGGGAAGGCAACAAAACGGCGCTGCTCGATGGCGGGTTGGAGGCGTGGTCGAAAGAACACGATATCGTCAAGACCGTTCCAGCCGAACCGGGTCCCGCTGTACTCACAATTCATCCTCGTCCTGAGCTGCTCATCGAATTGGCGACGATGAGAGACATTGTCCCGAGCGGCAAAGCGGTTCTGGTCGATGCTCGTCCGCCTATGGATTATTCCGGTATGGGGCGAGGCGAAGGCCTCCCCCGAACCGGGCATATTCCTGGAGCAGTTAACGTGTTTTGGGCGGAGACCCTCGTGAGTCAACAGAATCCCGTGTTCAAGCCGGTTTCGGAGATTCAGGCCAGATATGCGGCCGCAGGCGTGAAGCCAGGTGCCAAGGTGATCGTGTATTGCCGAGGTGGGATTCAAGCAGCGCACGACTATTTCACTCTCAAGCTAGCCGGCTTCCATCCTGCGCTCTATGCGGGCTCGTTTATCGAGTGGAGTTCGACTTTTGGGACTCCCGTCGAGACGGGCGCTGGAGGGCAGCGTTAGCGACGCGGCCATGCGACGGGGAAGGCGAGCCTACTACGACACGTTCTCGAAGTTTTACGATCGCTTTGTTGCACTCCATTCGCGCGACAAGCAGGGTTTAGCCAGGCGGTTCCTGACTGACCAGATCTCAGAGGGTGCCTCTTGCGCCGTTCTCGACCTCTGCACCGGCACTGGCTCTCTTCTCGCCCATATTCACGCAAAACTCAGCCCGAACAGTCGAGCAGTGGGCCTGGATTTTTCTCATGGCATGTTGAAGGTAGCCGCAGGGAAAAACCGGGAATCAGAAAACGTCCACCTGGTCGAAGCAGACGCCGGAGGCCTGCCTTTTCCAGCTCACATCTTCGACGCAGTAACTTGCTCACACGCCTTTTACGAACTCAAAGGAGAAACCCAGGCGCAGGCTCTCAAGGAAATCGTTCGGGTTCTTAAGCCGGACGGAGTTTTCTTGATGATGGAGCACGATGTGCCGCATAACCTGTTCATTCGAGTTCTTTTCTATGTGCGTTTGACCCTTATCGGAAGCGGACGAGCCGTAGCGTTCCTTCGCCACGAACAAGAAGTGCTTGAGCAGCACTTTCGGACGGTTCGGAAAATTCAAGCTCCCGCGGGACGGTCGAAGATCATGCGGTGCCAGAAGTGACTCTTTGTAACGATTTTGGAGCGAAATGCATTCCTTCTGTGAGGATACGAAGTCATGGAAAACAGCCTTAATTTTGTCTCATCGGCTCGGTGGACGACTGGCAAAAGTGGTGTCACTGCTGGCCGCGATGTGCAACCTTCGATCCATTTCTCGGCTCCGCCTGAGTTTCAGGGGGAACCTGGAGTTTGGACCCCAGAGCATTTCTTCACTTCAGCCATAGCAACGTGCTTCATTACGACATTCCAAGCGATCGCTACGTTCTCAAGGTTTTCCGCGGCAGCATTAGATGTTTCGGTAGAAGGCACGGTCGAGAAAGTCGAGGGCGGATACCGGTTCACCCGCGTTGTCGTACGGCCTGTATTGACGGTCCAGAATGAGGCGGATCGTGAACGGGGAATACGGCTGTTAGAGAAGTCGGAAAAGGCCTGTTTGATTTCGCGTTCGCTGAGCAGCGAAGTGATTTTGGAAGCGAAGGTGCTGGAATCGTCTGCGGTAGCGACCGTGTAGTTGTGGGCACGGCCAAGCGTCTCCTACGCGACCAGAGCAAAGTACGGCCAAAAGCGATTACCTTGTTCGACAACCACATGGACGCCAAGAAGCCGGCAGAACCAAACAAATGAGCCGGCATAGCCGATAAGGGGAGTCCCAGCGTTCATCACAATCCGTCAGGTGAAATCGCTTCCAGATCGTGGCTGTGAATCGGGGAACTCCTGGGATATTGCAAGCTAGATCCTCCAGAATGGGGCGGAACTTCGGAGGAGCGTACCGCAACCGAACGCCGGAACTCGCCAGCCAAGCCAGCGTGCGACGTCCTGCTTCATCGATCTCAACGACGTCGGCCAAGTCGAGAATGGCAATCCGTTCGCTGAGCCTGCTGCGAACCTCTGCCCATCGTTCCGTGAGCAACGGCGCGGTCTGATCAACCAGTTTTCCTTCCAGGCGCAACTTGACCGTTGTCTGTGCCTCAAACACCTGAATCCGCAGCATGCGTGTCCCCTCGTCTTCTCAGGAGATGCAGAAACGGCCGCCACTTTGTAAAGAACCGCCGCAACGTGACGCATCCCCCTTCAGGTCTACTTCTTATCCGATGAGGGACAGGTACTTAATCCAACGATGCTGTACAGCGGACAGGTAGGGAAAGCTGCCGTTGCCAAGGGAACGATACCGAGCAAACCCCACCAGCGCTCGTTTCCGTTTACCAGGAACAAAAGACTCAGCAGAGCTATTCCTATGATCACCCGCACGACCCGATCCGCTCTCCCAACATTCGCGTGCATGCATCCTCCTTCCAAGATCCCTGCAGTGACATTGCCACTGCGGCGCCCGTCACTCGCCAACCCTGGAGTTTCAAGCAGTCCGCAAACCCAGTTTCTTCAGAAAGAACATAGCTGGACACCAGTTCGTAATCCCCGACTGAAACAAGTTGAGGCCGACGAAGGCAGTGAAGAGATACCAGTACTGGTTCACCCAGTATCCCAGTGCGAGCGAGAGTAGAATGAATGCTCCCGCCATCAAGCGAAGTCCACGTTCTACGGTCATATCTCAAAGCTCCTTTCGAAAAGTGCCATGTTTAAACAGCGCACTGCTCTGTCTCACACTCAGCAATGTTCTCGGGTGAATGCGTATGTCCCGGCGGCACCGGCCCGCTCCTTCGTTCCGACATGTAATAAAGAACGGGTACCGCCATGCGGGAGAGAACGGTCGAGGCCACTTCGCCCGCCATCAAGGAGAGTGCAAGCCCCTGGAAGATCGGATCGAACAAGATGACGCTGGCACCTACCACGACAGCGGCTGCGGTCAGCAACATAGGACGGAAACGAACTGCACCTGCATCCACAACCGCCTGTTCCAGGCTCATGCCTTGCGACCGGCGCAGTTCGATGAAGTCGACCAGGATGATGGAATTGCGCACGATGATGCCAGCTCCAGCGATGAAGCCGATCATCGAGGTTGCCGTAAAGAACGCTCCCATCAACGCGTGGGCTGGAATGATTCCGACCAGCGTCAGCGGAATCGGCGCCATGATCACTAACGGAGTCTTGAAACTCTTGAACCAGCCGACCACCAGCACGTAGATCAAAACCAGCACTGCCGCGAAGGCCAGCCCCAGATCACGGAATACTTCGACCGTGATGTGCCATTCGCCGTCCCACTTCATCGAATAGCGGTCGGTCCGCTCGGGCATGCTCGTCCCTTTGTACTGCTTGACCGAGTAGCCATCGGGCAGTTTGATCTTCTCGATGGCTTCACTCATTTTCCCGATGGCATACACAGGGCTTTCTTCTTCGCCGGCGACGTCGCCGGTTACATAGACCACAGGCTGCAGATTCTTTCGATAGACGCTGGTATCGATCGTGGTTTGGTTCAGGCTGGTCAACTCTTGCAAGGCAACCTGCCCACCGGTAGCCGTCGGCAACTTGAGGCTGGCAAGATCCTGGATGCTGGAACGATCCGCGCGCGACAGCCGAACCTGAATCGGCACATCTTCTCGAGATTGTGGATCATGCAGCAGGCCGGCATCAGCCCCGGCGAGGCCGATCTGCAAAGTGCGAGTCACGTCCGCGGCGGAGATGCCGTGGAGAGAGGCTTTATCGAGATCGACTTTCAGATCGTATTTGGTCTGCGGATCCTCGACGTACCAATCGACGTCCACAACGCCCGGTGTTTGCTGGAAGACCTTCTTGATCTGACTGGCCAGCTGGATTTGCCCTTTGTAATCAGGGCCATAGACTTCAGCGACTAGCGTTTCGAGCACCGGAGGGCCCGGTGGAACCTCGGCCACTTTTATGCGAGCTCCAAAAGGAGCAGCAAGCTTCACCAGTTCCGGGCGAAGACGGCGCGCGATTTCGTGACTTTGTGCTGAGCGATCGTGCCTGGAGAGCAGATTGACTTGAATATCGGCCTGATTGGGCTGGCGGCGCAGGAAGTAATGCCTGACCAAACCATTGAAGTTATAAGGGCCAGACGTGCCCGAGTAGACCTGGTAGTTGGTCACTTCAGGTTGTTGGGCGAGATATTGCCCCAGCGTTTGCGCGACGCGAGTGGTCTGTTCGAGCGGAGTGCCATCCGGCATGTCGATGATGACCTGGAACTCGCTCTTATTATCGAAGGGCAGCATCTTCACGCGGACCCATTTCAGAGGAACAAACGCGAGGGCTGCGAATAAGAGCACGACGACACCACCGAGAAAGAACACACGCCGCTTCGCGTCGAGAATCAGCGGATTCATGGCCTTGCGATAGAAGCGCGTTGTCCAGCCTTCGGCTTCATGGTGCGCGTGGCCATCGGCTCCAGCGTAGTGCCGCAAGAGCCGCAGTGCAGCCCAAGGCGATACGACGAAGGCGACGATCAGAGAGAAGACCATCGCGGCGGAAGCGCCGACTGGAATGGGCCGCATGTACGGTCCCATCAGCCCGCGAACAAAAGCCATGGGGAGAATCGCCGCGATGACGGCAAAGGTCGCAAGAATCGTAGGATTGCCGACTTCATCGACGGCTTCGACAGCGACATCGACGAGGGATCGTCCGCGGCTGGCTGGAAGTCGAAAATGTCGAACGATGTTCTCAACGACCACGATGGCATCGTCGACCAGAATGCCGATGGAAAAGATCAGAGCAAATAGAGTGACGCGGTTCAGCGTATATCCGAACAAGTAGAAGATCGCCAAGGTGAGGGCCAGAGTCACGGGTACGGCCAGCAGAACTACGCCCGACTCGCGCCAACCCAAGGCAAGCGCGATCAGAAGAGTCACGGAAAGAGTTGCGATGAAAAGGTGTTTCAGAAGCTCATCGGATTTATCTTTCGCCGTCTCGCCGTAGTTGCGAGTGACCGTGACATTCAGATCCTGCGGCAGCATGTAACCGCGCAAATCACTCACCTTCTGCAACACGTTCTCGGCAATGACGCTCGCATTTGTACCTTTGCGCTTGGCCAAGGTGATCGTTACGGCGGGGTACACAGGATTGGCGAGTTGTCCAGTTGTGCCCTTCGCATTAGCAAAGAGAACATAGTTGTCAGGTTCGGCAGGACCATCTTCGAGTTTCTCGACGACATCGCGCAGATACACCGGGCGTCCGCTATGAACTCCGACCACTACCTGCTTCAAATCATCGGTGCGAGTAAAGAATAGGCCGGCCTCCACTTGAAATTCCTGGTTGTCACGCGCAAAGCTGCCAGCCTGGCCTCGCGTGTTGGCACCTTCTAGTTGCCCGACGACTACTCCCGGAGTGAGTCCGTACGCTGCAAGACGTTGCGTGTCCAGAACCACACGAACCTGCCGCGGTTGGCCACCAATAATCGTCGTCTCCGAGATATCGTTCAGCTTCTTCAGGGAGTTTTCCAACTCCCCAGCGACACGCCGCAAGCGGTAAGAGTCGTAGTTCTGCCCCCACAGCGTGAGAGCCAAGATGGGGACGTTATCGATGGAACGAACTTTGATGAGCGGTTGCGACACTCCCGGCGGAACGCGATCGAGATTCGAGTACAGCTTGTTGTACGTCTGGATGATCGCGTCTTCTTCTTTAGTTCCCACATAGAAACGCACGATCAACATGCTCATACCGGGATGGCTGATCGAATATATGTATTCAACGCCCGGCACCTCGCGCAGCAACTTTTCCATCGGGAGGCTGACGCGTTGAGCAACTTCCTGGGAGGACGCTCCCGGCATCTGTACAAAGACGTCGAGCATCGGAACTTTGATTTGCGGTTCTTCTTCCCGCGGGGTTTCGAAGATAGCGAAAGCCCCGAGTAGCAAAGCCGCGATGATGACCAACGGTGTCAGCTTGGAGTCGATAAAGGAGTGTGCAACCTTACCCGCCAGGCGTAGGACAGGTTTCTGGTCGCGTTGCGGTTGCGATTGATTAGTAGAGGGACTCATTGTCTTTTCTCGGGCTTCTATAAAGATCAGTTAGCGAGACTCGACCTTCTTACCGCTAAGTTCGCGGCTGCCCGGGTCGGCAATCAACGTTTCTCCCGGTTGCAATCCGGCGAGCACTTCCACTTGTGCCGACGACGGCTTGCCCAGCGTTATGTAACGCAAGCCGGCAACTTTGTTCTGGTCCAGCACATAAATGCCTTGAAGTTGGCCGCGTTCCACCACAGCCGTGCGTGGGATCAACAAGGCGGAACGCTGGCCGCGAGCGAATTGAGCGCGGCCAAAAAGCCCTGACCTGAGCGCGGCGTCGGAGGGAACTTCCACTTTCACGAGGAAGCTGCGGCTTCCCGGATCTGCTGCCGGCACAATCTCAACCACTTTCCCTTTGAGTTCACGATCGCCCAAAGAATCAATCAGAACCGGCACTTGCTGTCCCTGGCGCACGTAACGCAGATCGGTCTCGTTCACGGTCGCTTCCAGGCGGTAGCGACGGAGATCTTCCAAGGTAAAGATCGGCATGCCGGGGCTAGCGAGCGTACCGACATCGGCCTTCTTTTCTGTCACCAGACCGTCAAATGGAGCCACGATGTGTGTGTAGGACAGGGCCGTGCGCGCTTGTTGCAGCGCAGCTTTCGCTTGAGCCTGCCCGGCGCGTGCCATTTCGCGACGCGCCTGCGCAGCCTGGTAGCGGGCCTTGATCTCATCAAATTCCTGAGGACTGACGGATTTCTTCTCGAACAGCGTCTGGTACCGCTTAAAGGTCGCGTCAGCAAGGGTGAAGTCGGATTCGGATGCCGTAATCTCCTGCTGTGCCGCCAAGTCCGCAGCGGCAGCGCGGTCGAGAGCGGCGCGGGGCTGGGCTTCGTCGATTACCGCGAGAATTTGGCCGCGTTGCACCCGGTCCCCTTCACGTGCGCGGATCTCGATGATGTTGCCCATCATTTGGGCAGCCAGTTGGCTCGTCTGGGCGGCATGCAGCGTCCCGACCGCCTCGACCACGTCAGGAATATTGGCCGGTTGCACCGAGATGATCGAGATATTGCCCACCGTCTCTGGAGCGGCACTCACGGTTTGGCGTTCGCTGGAACATCCAACGAAAGTCAGGTTGGCAAGAACCAACATCGCAGTTCCTGCAAAGGTGAGTTGAATCGAACGTTTGTATGCTTGGGAAGGAATCAGATTCATGGCGTAACCACCGGGGATTGTAGGTTCAAAGTTCCGCTCGCCAACTCCAGATTGGCGTAGCTGATGTGAAACTGATAAACGGCCTGCCAGTAATCGGCCTGGCTCCGGCGCGCGGCTTCTTCGGTTCCCAGCAGATCAGTGATGGTGAGCAAGCCGCCGTCGTAGCGATCCTGGTTGATTCGCAAGCTTTCTTGTGCCTGGTTGATTGCAGTGCGCGCGACATCGATTTGCTGCCGCGTCGCATCCTGATCGTAGTAAGCCTGACGCACTTCGAGGCGAACCGCATCGTTGGCAGCCTGTTTCAGAGCGGCGATTTTTTCCGCGTTGGCCCGTTCGCGGGCCAGAGCAGCCCGCTTCGCTCCCCCCTGAAACAAATCGATTTGCAGTTCGAGCCCTCCAAGCCAGTTATTGCCACCTCCGCCGGCAAGGAATGTCGGATTGTCTAACTCCCATCCGGCAAAGGCATTCAGTCGAGGACCGAATGATGACTTTGCGATCGCCACACTTAGTTCTTGCGCCGATTGTTGGGCTTCGATCCGCTTTAGATCGGGGCGGGTTGTGAGAGCTCCGCGCTCCAGTTCTGGTAGCGACGCTGCTGGAAGATTCTTGTCCGCGAGGGATTCCGCCATTTGGTACTGAGCGTCAGCCGGCACACCCATGGCGGTGTTGAGCTGCGCTCTGGCAAGCTCCAGATTGTTCCGCGCTCGAATGAGTTCCTGCTCGCGGCTGGCCAAACGCACCTTGGCGCTTAACAAATCGGACTCGACGACCAACCCCGCATCAAAGCGGACCTGGCTGCGTTCCATGATCGACTTCGCAGTCTTCTCGGCCTGCTCGGCGACCTCTAGCTGCTTCGAGGCAAGCAGGACACCGTAGTAAGACTGCACCACACGAAACAAGATCTCCTGATCGGTACGCTCCAGTTGATGGCTTGCCGCGACATTCATTTCCTTGGCGCGATTGATCCCATGCCATGAAGCAAAGGAATCGAACAAATTCCAAGTTCCCCCGAAACGCGTCGCGAAATTCCCGTATGGCAAAGGATTGTTGAGCTTATTCAGAGGCGGAGCGAAATTGTCCGCCGTAAAGCGCTGCTGGCGAAGCTTGCTTCCGAAGATGTACACCGGATCGTCGCCTCGGGTTGCCAGTTCGGAAAAGTTGATGTGCGGCATCAGAAACGATTGCGCTTCACGCACTCCAGCGGAAGCAACCTTGGTATCCGCAAGCGCCGCCTTGCGGAGAGGATTCTTCTCAAGAGCAACGGTTGCTGCCTGCTGCAGGGAAAGGGGGGAAGGCTCGGCCGCCGTCTGCGAGAATGACCTTTCAGCCAGCGAGAACAACAGCGCGATCAAGGCGAATAGACCAGCGCGCCGAGCATGAGTGCTCATATTGACACGACCTATGGGGAAACGATCTTGATCTTGGATTTCCATCGTCTTCTTTAAACAGTGATTGAACCGTGATCGAAATCACTCAAACGGATTCACCACAGGAACGGATCCGGCAATTTTCATGCGCGGGTTTCCGCGGGTTCTGCTGCACTCAACCACTCGGTCTTTTCGGCCACAATCTCAAAGGTCGTATGGAAGGTCGCTGTCTTCTGCACCATCGCGCCCACGGAGCAGTACTTTTCCTCAGACAAGTGGATGGCCTGTTCGATTGCAGCTGCATCGATGTCGAACCCACGAACCACATGGTGGATGCGAACATTGGTGAACACCTGGGGCGGACGCTCAGCTTGATCGGCTTCCACGCGCACCTCATACCCGGTCACTTTCTGGTGATATTTCTGTCGGAGGATGGTGATCACATCGAAAGCTGTGCATCCCGCGAGTCCAGCTGCAAGTAGCTCGATCGGTTTCGGGCCGGTACCTCCGGCGCTGTCGTCGAGCAGAAAGAAATGTTCGCTGCCCGTTATTGCCACGAATTGTCGTTGCTGGCTCAGCGGCTGCGTAAGTTCCACTTTTGCGGAAATCATGATGTCTTTCCTCGTTGGCTGCCTATCGGCCTGCCATAACAAGAAATGCAATCCGCTGGATTTTGTTACGAGAAAAAAGAGGAGAGAGACTAAGAATGTTACGAAGAGGGATTAAAGCACTTTTACCTCTGAGCGGCGAGTGCCCGGCTGTAGGTTGCCAGAAGCTGTTTTCTCAGATTTACTGATTTCTCTCGATCCGGGCACTCAGCAGGCGAGTTTTGACAAGTTTGGATGGCTGCTCTCAAGCTGTTGAGGAACTTCTTGCAGGGTTCGCATCCCTCGAGGTGGGCTTCGATCTCGTCACAGGAAAAATCGTCCAATTCCCCGTCTAGGTATTCGGAAAGCCCGGCGAACATCTTGCGGCAGCGTCCGTCTCGCGCAGAGCGGGATGCCGATTTTTGGGACCGGGCCCCTTCCTGCTTCTCCTGCAGTTCCCTGCGTACGAAAAGGCGAGCGCGATGCAATCGAATTCGTACGGTACCTGGGCGCAAGCCGGTGATTTCTCCTACTTCTTCGTCGGTGAAGCCCTCCATGTCCCGCAGAACGAGAACAATCCGGTAATGGGGCGGCAAAGAACGAATGGCTTCTCTTAACCGTTGCGCCTGCTCACCGCGGATCGTCGAACTCTCGGGATTGGGAATAGACGAACTGCCGAGTTGCTCCAACTCTTCGCGGTCCGGCATGAGTTCCTCGAGAGACAGTTCTTGTTTGGGGGCGAACTTGCTCTTCCGGCGGCTCATCAAGCAGCGGTTTTTGGCCACCGTATACAGCCACTTTGCCAACGCTCGGGAGTTGTCGAATTTCGGCAGGTACGGGATCGCCTTGACCAGCACTTCCTGGGCTGTGTCCTCGGCATCTTCCCGATGCCCGCAGACCCGCATGCCGAAAGCGAACACAGCTTGCTGCAGAAGCGAGAGCGCTTTCTCCAGGTTACGGTCATCGCCTTCCTTCAACAGAGCGGCGGCTTGTTCGACATCGGATCGCATTCGAACCCCCTGGCGCAATTTCTATATTACTGTATAATTATATAGTTTCGTGTTGCGAACAGATCCTCAATGATCAACGACAAAATCATAGAGCTAGTGGCCCGCCGTTTCCAGGTCCTGGGCGAACCGTGCCGTCTGCGCATCCTGAACGCCCTGCAAAGCGGTGCGATGACAGTCAGCCAGATCGTAGAACATCTGGACGGGAATCAGCCAAACATCTCGAAGCATCTTCAAATCCTGTTCGACGCCGGACTCGTTGGCCGGAAACGTTCGGGGAATAGCATCTTCTATAGCATCGCCGACCCGGTGGTATTTCGCCTCTGTGAACTGGTCTGTCGCAGCACCGCGCGCCAGGCGGCGTCGCTGCAAAAACATGCTCTCGCGAACTCCTTCGTCACTACTCACCGCCGAGTCCGAGTTGCCACGTCACTAGGAGCAAACTGATGGCTGATTGGGTGTGGACGATCATCTTCGTGGTTGGCTATGTGGCTGTAACACAGTGGCTGCTCCCTAAACTGGGTGTGCCAACTTGACGGACAGCCTCCTGCTCTGTCGAGTCTCGACGGAAAACAAAATCCCCCGAAACGTCAAAAGACTGAAGCACGCAAGCAAGCTGTCTAATCCCGATCAACTACACCTGCATGCATACAAAAAATCTCTTTTTCTTAGGCCTGATCATCTCGGCTACCGGGCTAATCTCACCTCCACTCGCTCTGCTGGCAGGTCTGATTTACGGCCTCTCATGCTCTCACCCCTACCAACTCGATGCCAAGAAACTTGCCGCATTCTTGCTACAGGCTTCGGTTGTCGGGTTGGGGTTCGGGATGAATCTGCATGAGGTCGTGCGAGCGGGGCGTTCGGGGTTCCTCTACACCGCCCTCGGAATCAGCTTTGCTCTGATGCTCGGACTCGCGCTCGGACGACTCTTCAAAGTCCACAATACTTCCGCGCTCTTGATCAGTGCCGGCACTGCGATCTGTGGTGGTAGTGCGATCGCCGCGGTCGGACCGGTGGTCAACGCCGGCGAGGAGGAAATGGCCGTCTCGCTGGGAACTGTCTTCGTGCTGAACTCCGTCGCGCTGTTCTTGTTTCCTCTGGTTGGATATTCCCAGCACCTCTCGCAGGCTCAGTTCGGACTATGGTCGGCGCTGGCAATTCATGACACCAGTTCGGTAGTCGGTGCCACGGCCAAGTATGGGTCTCAGGCATTGATGATCGGGACCACCATTAAACTCGCAAGAGCCCTTTGGATTGTGCCACTGGCCTTAGTACTCGCCTTTTTCAAACGGGGCAACGCCAAGGTCAAGTGGCCGTGGTTCATCCTTTTCTTTTGTCTGGCAGCTGTGGCCGGAACATACTTGCCGCAATGGGGAAGCCTCTATCCCAAGCTGAGTTCACTGGGCAAAATCGGATTGACCGTGACTCTCTACCTGATTGGATCGGGTATTTCAAAATCAACACTCAAGCAAGTCGGGGTGCGTCCATTACTTCAAGGCGTCATTCTTTGGGCAATTGTGGGCATTACCTCCCTGCTTCTGATTCGCGCGGGAATCATCTCCATCTAGTATCGGCACTCTCACAAACTGTTCTGGGAAAGTCAGTAAAAGTCCAGAATGCACGGTGCTTGGGATGCACGACGGCTGGAATTCCAGCCGCCGCACCCTTGAACTCACTTCTTAAGCGGTCTTCTTGAAGCAGAGAAACCAATCTACACAGCGCACCGAAGGATCTTTCGATTCCACGCGTTGCTTCGCGGCCCCACAGGAACCCGGCGGGGGGACAATAACTTCCTCGCCCGGGCGCCAGTCCGCCGGAGTCGCCACCTTCTCGCGATCACTGGTCTGCATGGCCATCAGTAGGCGCTTGATCTCCTGAAAGTTCCGCCCATTACTGAGCGGATAGTAAAGAAGCGCTCGGATTTTGCTTTCCGGATCAATGAAGAACACCGCGCGAACGGCCTGCGTCGTGCTCGCATAGGGTTGCAGCATTCCATATAGGCGGGAGACTTCCATCGTCAGATCAGAGATTACCGGGAAGGTAACCTCGACATCCTTCAGGTTGCGGAACTGTACTTTCTCTTTGATCGTCCGCAACCAAGCGATGTGGCTGAAAGTGCTGTCGATGGAAAGACCTACCAGTTCGCAGTTCAGTTTTCGAAACTCCTCTTGCATCGAGGCGAAGGTAATGAATTCCGTGGTACAGACCGGCGTGAAATCCGCTGGATGGCTGAACAGAATCACCCATTTGCCTTTGTAGTTTGCCGGGAATTTGATATGCCCTTGTGTGGTTTCTGCTTCGAAGGAAGGCGCGACCTCGCCAATCAACGGAAGCCGCGTGGCTGTTTCTTGCATGATGATGACCTCCTGGGATGAAGTAACTTCTGAAATTCACTCCGCTTCCCTTCCAGCGGATCTCGTTGACACTTTGCCGCCGTGAGTGCCGGCGTCTCGCTTAGCGTGTTCTTCTCGGCTCTCTTTCAAGTGATGCTTCGACGTAACAGCCGGCGGATTCACGGCCGCAATGAAGAGAACGAACAAGAGGAGGAACACTTACCTTGCGTTTTCACGAATTGAATCAGAGGGAGACCGGTCAACATTCATAGGCCTCTGCTCGTGAATCTTCTATAGTTCTTGTTGGCAGCGGGGCGCCGTGACTGTGATCACAATTCTTGTGAGATCACGCGGTATCTGGTTCGACCTGCTTTGAGACTTGCGCACTAGAGACGCGTTATGACAGTGCCCAATTCAACCCGTTTTCCCGAAAAGACTTGGTACGCCGCTATCGTTGGGAACGGAAATGTATGCTCCAGTCCGACTGACTAGAATTGGTGTGGGAGCAAAAGCTCTGGTACGTTTTGTTGCGTACGAGGAGGACAACCATGTCTCTAAGCAACCTATGCTTGTTCGCCACGCTGTCCGCAATTGTCGCCTTCTCGTCGCCAAGAAAAGAACTCGAGATGAAGCAATCCGGCATACCAGAAACGAATTCACTCCAAGCCGGAATGCCATCGGCTATTTTTCTCCCAGTTCAATCGAGAGACCCCAAGGAACTCGGCCCCGGAAAGTTGTTGGTTGCGAGTCGCGAACTTGGAGACCCCAATTTTGCTCAAACTGTGATTCTGCTGGTTCACTACGATACCGACGGGGTCGTCGGATTGATGGTTAACCGTCGCACGGAACTTCCTATTTCACGAGTATTTGCCGAGCTGAAAGCGGCAAAAGATCTTTCGGACCCGGTTTACCTCGGGGGCCCGGTCGAGACTCGAACCGTATTTGCGTTACTCCGGTCGAAGGACAAGCTCGAAGGCGCTGAGCACGTCTTCGGTGACGATTACTGGATTTCTGCTAAGGCCGAGCTCGAAAAAACGATCTCGTCTCATCCCGATCCTAGCGTTTTTCACGTTTATCTTGGCTACGCGGGATGGACCGCTGCCCAACTCAGAAGTGAAGTACGACTCGGCGGGTGGTTCATTTTCCAAGGGAATAACCAAACGGTCTTCAATGCGAATCCGGATTCCTTGTGGCATCAAATGATTAAGAAAACGGACCTCGATATGGCTGGGTTGCAAAGGTGATCTATGCCAAACGATGTCGAGGAATTCCGAACTAGAGTTCGCGTGAACGAGGCTGAAAACGGAGTACCCATCCCAGCAAAGCGCCGAGTGCAGCACTGAGTGGAACGACGGCCGTATGCCAAACCAGGATGTGCGCGGCCTGGAAGTTCGGACAATGCAGTTCCAGCACACCCACACCGGCCAGTCCGCTCAACGTGCCGGCGACCAGTCCCGCAGAAACGGGGTTGACCGCGAAGCCGCGGCGAAGTATCAGCCAACTGAGCAATCCGCTTGGAATTGCATGAAGAAGGCCGGTCAACAGGCATACGATGCCGGCCGAGAAGAAATGTTCGGTGCGATAGTCACGGAATAAGTCCGCGAACACTGCAAGGAGCGCGAGACTGCTGAACGCCAGCAGCGTGCCCGGAGTGACACGAAGCCGGCTCGCCGGAATCATCTGATGGACGAAGCCGACGGCTGCGAAACAGGCCAGGAGGACGAGTGCAGGAAAAATGAACGAACGCTCCAGCAGATCCATCTTGGCAATTCCGAAAAAGCCCGCCCGTGTTGCACCCATAAGAGAAACAGCGGCGCAGACGACGACCAGGCCCATCGCCATCAGCCACACCGGTGGCAACGGTCGCACGGGGTGCAGAGACGATTTGATCGAGTCGCCGATGCGCTCGAGCAGAACCGGATCAAGATCCGGCGGAACCTGCGACGCGCTTTTCAGGATGTCATCAATCTCTTCGTCTTTCACGAGAGACCTCCGCTCCCCGATTTCTGCCTGCCGCAGCACCAACTGTTTCCCTCAGCTTCTTATAGGCGCGGTGCACCTTTTGCTTTACCGATCCAACGGTCGATGATGTTGCGCGCGCCACTTCCTCCAGTGACATTCCCTCGACCTTCAACATAGCGATAACTTCGCGCTGGTCCTCGGAGAGTGGGGCCAACAATGCCTCCAACTCGCCGCTATGCTGCGGGGACACTGAGACACCTTTCGATACTTCCTCCAATTCCCTTTCACCCGCGACGGCACGGATGGCTTTTCGATAATGATCGACGCGAATGTGGCGCGCAATTGCGTAGAACCATGGCAGCGCCGGTTCACTGGCGCGATAGGTGTGGCGCACCTTGTGAATCCGCAGCCAGGTTTCCTGCAGTAGGTCATCCGCATCGACGCGGCTGATCGATTTTGCAAGAAAAAACCGGTGCAGGTGCGGACTGATGCGGTCGATGAGAATCGTGGCCGCGGCAAAATCGCCCTGCTGATAACGGACCATTAACATTTCGAGATTTTCGCCGGAATGCATGCCATGCCAACGCTTAGTGGAATCTTCACCGACGTCAGCTTCTTCGCGCAATCGCTAACCATGTTCGCGCGCCTCTCGACCGGCCGGTCGTACCCCCAATTACAGGGTTCGTTAGAGTGCGGTAAAAAGTTACGCCAAAGACAACAGAATTCAACAGAAATTTATTCTGAGCACTAGACCTGTGACCGTAACTTTCGAGGGACTAGAAGCGAATTACCTGATGAAAGGCGCCTACTGCTGGGAAGCAGTCCCACGCTCGCGACGCCAAAAAACTTCCGTTTAAACTTCCAGGAGATGACGATGTATAGATTTCGCCTACAACAGCTGCGATGGTTGCGCCCAAGTTTTGTGCCAGCCGCGCTGATTCTTGCCAATGCTATTGCGGTTCACGGCCAACACGTCCGCAGCCCGCTGGTGATCACAAGCACGAATGACGCGAGGGGAAACGCTGTTGTCGTCTTCAAGCTCAAGACTGAGGCAACTCCCTCGCTTACGTTCACGCAAACTCTGATGACCGGTGGAAAGGGGGGCGCGAGCACAAATGCGGGGATTGTGCAATTCAAACGTGAGTTTGGCGCCGTTGCGAACTACGGATCCAATACGATAAGCCAGTTACGTCGCGAGGGTGATGCAATTGCAATCGGCTCGACAATCCCGCTGGCTTCTGAGTGCACGAGCCCTGACTCTGTCGCGCTGACTAAGGACCACCTCTTCGTGGTGGGCGCGAATTGCGCAGAGAGTCACTCCTGGCCACGGGGATCTGTGGACGGTTCGGTCGTTAGCCTTTCCGATCCCTCCGCGGCGCAGATTGCGGTGGGCGAGAGCTGGGCGGCCGTCACCTTTAGTTCGGGCTCTCTCTTACAACTTCCGCTGACCCGGAAGGACGGCGTTTTGAGCGGGACGAGCACTCCGATCCCTCTGCCCAGCGAGGCAGACATGGTACCGCTTGGAGAAGCGTTCTGGGGCGACGTCCTTGGTTTCACTCCGGCCCACAGTCCTGACAGTTTCGCCGTCGTTGACGAAAACGGGAGCGTCAATGCGGTGCCCGGACCAACACCTTCCTATCCCGCGAACGCGCCCTGCTGGGTCGCGAAGGGTGCCGGAAACATCTGGTACACAGGGAACACGCCGGGGCAGGCGATCAGCATCTTTTTCAGTGACAGCCACGGTGGAACGTTCTACAAGTCGGTGCCGTTGCCAGGGGCCCCCACTGACATTGCCGTCTCACCTGATGGCAAGTGGCTCGCGGTCATCTACAGCGCCAACAGCAAAGCGTATGTTGCCGTTTTCTCCATCAATCGTTACGGCGACTTGATCCCCGTAGGCACGTCCGGTGCGCCGGGTGTTGCGGCGTTCAGTGGCATCGCATTCAGCGAATAGCCAACCATCGCGTTGCACCGCCCAGCGGAGACAATGTTTCTTCTCCGCCGGGCGGGGCTGCGGCTGAGCGCAACGAAATCGCTGCATTGAGCAGGTGCAGGCAGGGTGGAAAAGAGCCGGGCTTCTAAGGAATTCAGGAAATTCGCACCATTCCAACTCGTAGCGACCGAGTGCTTGAAAGGAATGGCGGGGACGACGGGACTCGAACCCGCGGCCTCTGCCGTGACAGGGCAGCGTTCTAACCAACTGAACTACGTCCCCGGTTTCTATACGGAATGCCAGATGGTGGGCAGTGCAGGACTCGAACCTGCGACCTCCTGCTTGTAAGGCAGGCGCTCTAACCAGCTGAGCTAACCGCCCCTCGAACCTTCGCGCGGCCGGACACAGCCGCGGCGGTCAGACATCGAATGAGGGGCATCCGCGCGAACCGCGCCTTCACGAGTATACGTGACCGCTGAAAAATTGGTCAAACCAATTGCTCTCTTTAAGTGATCATGGCTGCTTTTTGAACAAAACCCTCGTCCCAAAATCCGCTGTCTATAATTCGACAAATTCAAGCGCATTGAAGCATTAACAATCCG
>DASYZA010000193.1:0-8593 GCA_035946775.1 Candidatus Sulfotelmatobacter sp.
TGCTCGATAGCGTTCCACGAGCGCGACAACGAAAACACCACAAAATCGCTGATACTCAAATGTCGTCTTGCTGCATATGCGCGGATTCTCGCGGCCTCTCCGTCTGTGCAGCGCAGATGGACTGCAGTACGAACTCCCCCGTGTCTTTCGCTCCTGAACGACTCGGCTCCATCCAAAAAAAAAGACCTTGGAAGCCCCCCAAGTTTGTCCTCGATCCGAAAACTGCGCTCGAGGACGTAGAGCAAGTAGCCGCTCAAGGAGCGATGCTCGGATGAAGCTTGACTGCGAATCCTAGCAGCTTCGTCCGGAGAACAGCGGATGATTAACGAGACCCGGAGTTCACGGTTCATTTGATACCAGATGGTATCACATACTTGCGCTCTCTCGTACGATGGCGGATCATCTCGTTGTTGGATCTTATGACGTTCCGCAGTTTCTCTCGAAAAATGCACATTCTTATCGCCGATGACTTTCCTGCGTTTCGCTCGTTGATCCGATCGAAGCTGCAGGAGAACGGGTTTGACAGTGTAACCGAGGCTGCAGACGGCCTCGATGCTGTGGCGAAAGCCGCGGACCTTCAACCCGGCTTGGTGCTCCTGGACATAGGGATGCCAAAGCTTAGCGGAATTGATGCGGCCCCTCGAATCCACGCGGTCGCTCCCCAATCGAAGATCCTTTTCATCTCCCAGAATACCGATGCGGAGGTCGCACATTCGCTGTTGATCGGCGGAACGCTGGGATACGTGGTGAAGTCGGCGATCAACCAGGAACTCCTGCCTGCGATTGATGCTGTTCTTCATGGCAAACGATTTGTCAGTTCTTGCCTCCACCCCATATCAACTTGATTCTTTTCTGATGTAGGTTCTCCACCTCAGCGTTTGTTCGGTATCCGCATTCGTACGCACTTGCCATGCCGTCGGTCCGCTCTATCTTGCGTACTGGTAATATTGGTGCTATATAGAACACGAGGACATACATGACGGGACAGCTACCCAGCTCGCTCAGTCCCGAGTTTCACGCACTGCGTCAACTTCTCAAAACAGCTACGATTGGTGTCGTCGTGGCCGATTTAAAGGGCCGGCTGCTCCTTGCCAATGACGCGTTTTGCTCCATCCTGGGCTGGACCGAACAGGAAATTTGCATTAAGACCTGGACCGAATTGTCTCCTCCTGAAGGTGCGGGTAAAGAGGAGACTCTTTTCGAGCAGTTGCGAGCGGGCTCCATAGATCACTTCCACTCGGACAAGGGATGTTTGCGAGCCGATGGCTCGCTTTTCGTAGGCCACTGGAGTGTATGGTCCTTGGGCAATCGCGAGTCTTCTCTCGTACTCGCCATGGTGACGGGCAAGGGACAGCCCGACTTGGCGTGGCGCGGGGCCGAAGAACACTTTCGCCATGTGGCAGACACAATTCCTGTCATGATCTGGACGTCAGACGTCGACGCGCTTTGCACCTACAAGAATAAGTGCTGGTTAGAATTTACTCGGCGCCCGCTCGACGAGCTGTTAGGGAACGGCTGGGTAGAAGGAGTTCACCCCGAAGAACGACAGCAGTGCGTCGAAAGCTATAAGCAGGCCGTCGAACGGCGTGAGCCTTTCCAGATAGAATACCGATTCCGGCGGTATGACGGCGAGTATCGCTGGGTCCTTGGTTCGGGAGTGCCGCGATTTAATCCGGACGGCTCCTTTGCTGGTTACATCGGCTCAGTGATTGACGTCACCGAGCTAAAACACGCGGTCGCGACCGTGCGCGAGAGTGAAGATCGCTTTCGCCGCGTCGCCAACACGGCGCCCGTAATGATCTGGATGGCTGGCACGGATAAACTGTGCACCTATTTCAACCAGCCCTGGCTGGAATTCACCGGCAGGTCGCTTGAGGCGGAATTGGGAAATGGCTGGGCGGAAGGAGTGCATCCGGAGGACTTCGATCGATGCTTGGACACTTATACGAAAGCGTTTGATCGTCGGGAGTCGTTCCGGATGGAGTATCGCCTTCGGCGGCACGATGGAGAATACCGGTGGGTCTTGGATCAGGGAGTGCCAAGACTGAACGCAGATGGTTCCTTTGCCGGTTACATCGGTTCCGGCGTTGACGTCACCGAATCGAAGCAGGCCCAGGAGGCCCTGTCTTTGGTGAGTCGAAAGCTGATCGACGCACAAGACGAAGAGCGCGCTCGGATTGCCCGAGAGCTTCATGACGATATCAACCAGCGACTCGCGCTACTCGCAGTTAATCTGGACAGTTTCCAGTCCCAGCCCTTCGCTTCCACGAACGAATTGCTGCAGAAGCTGGGGGCGGTTGTGGAAGACATCGAAAGCCTTAGCAGTGACGTCCAGGCCCTATCGCACCGGCTGCACTCCCCGAAACTGGAAATTTTGGGCTTAGCCGGGGCCGCGGCCAGTTTTTGCAGGGAATTTTCTGACCGCCGTGGTGTGAAGGTCGACTTCCAAACCGAGAACATCCCAAAAGAGTTGTCACCCGAAGTTTCTTTGTGTCTCTTCCGGGTCTTGCAAGAAGCTCTAGTGAATGCGGCCAAGCACAGCGGCTCGCGTCAATTTCAGGTCCGGCTCGCCCGCGTAGCCGACGAGATCGAATTTGTTGTACACGACTCAGGGATCGGCTTCCTACCGGAGGAAGCCCAAAAGGGGTCAGGGCTTGGGCTCACCAGCATGAAAGAACGGTTGAAGCTTGTCGGCGGGGAATTATCAATCGAATCGCAACCGCACGTCGGAACAACCGTTCGCGCCCGCGTGCCCGTCGACCGGAAGATGAAGGCCGTGGGCCGGGGCCAATGATGTTTGGGAACGTCGGTTCGGCTCACGTTTCGTCCGGCCTTCGATTGCGACACCGAAGTCCGTGACCTGAATCCTAATCGCCCCGGTTATCGCGACTTGCTCGCGAGAAACGAAAGACTCTGCTGTCGTTTTAGCTGGCACCGTTTGCCGAGATTTTGAGTGTCGCTCCTGTAAGACGGCTCCGCGCTCAGCAGGTCGGCTCTGTCTCCTTCTACTGGTCCGGCGGATTGGTCCGTATCAGTTCGTGCCTGACCCAGCAAAGGAAGGCGAATGGCTGGACCGCTGCTTCTTGCCGAGAATTCTCTTCTCCACGTCGGGCCCAAACTCATTGAAGAGCGTTCCCGTCACACTAAGGGCCGCTTGAATGGCCGTCCGGGAGAATACGCCGCCCACCCCCGTCTTGTTCTCCGGGAAATATGCGTTGGAAAGGCCGTTGGCAGCAACCCGTCCCAAAATGCCTGACCAATTGAACACACTGCCACCTGAGTCCTTGCGGGTGATGACGGGCCGAATGAGTGCGTGGGCCAGTCGGTTTTTGAACGGACCCTCGCCTTTCCGAAAATAACGTGGGTCCTGGTGAAAAACTGACGGGAGTAGAAACGTTCCGAAGAAACCGTCGGAAGTCTGATACGCCAAACCAGCTCCAAGACGCTTGCCATACCCGGCTGCACCCTGGCCATACTCCGCCAAGTCATTGCTGGCTTGGCTCAGGCCCGCGCTGGCAGCAGTGTAAACGAGATTGTAAGGGTCGGTCGCACCCTTCGCGAAGAGCCGAAATTTTCCACGTGTGGAGAGGGGTGGCGGTGTTTTGACATTAGAAATGTCGTAGGTCGGGAAAATCCCGAACAACCGCGGGTGCTTTTCCTCCTGCGGCTGATTCGTTGCGCAAGGAGTCTGTTGAGCGGTCGGCTCCGTTTGTGGCGGCGTGGCAATCTGCGTCATTTCCAGCTCTGACGGAGAAGACTCCTGTCCATCGCAAACGCTCACCAGGAACAGGGAAAGAAGCAGCGCGAGAGCGAACTTCACCGGCATCGTCGTAAAATTGCAACGCGCGAGCATGTGTCGAGGGCCGCCGCCGTGTGTTTATTTACGCACGCCAAACCTGTAGGTGAGTCCGAGCACAAACCTGAGCCGGCTCTGCTGTTGATTTCCCCAGGCCTCTAGCTGCGTGACACTTGCACCAGATCGCGCTTACGAGAGCACGCATGCTCCGCGGGGCATGGCATTCCCACGGATTATGCGGCTGGCGAGAAGGCCTTCTTGACAATCTCCTGTTCCGTGGGCTTTTCGATCTCGATTGACCCTTTGAAGTTTGCGCCGTCTTCGATCAGGATCTGCCGTGTCGTCAAGTCTCCAATCACTGAACCCGTTTGGTGGATGTCGATCTTGCGGCTGGCTCGGACATCCCCTCTCACGTGTCCATAAATCACCACTTCTCCTGCGGTGATGTTCGCCGCGATTTTAGCCGTGGTTGTGATCGTCAATTTGTGATCGCCGAGTCGCAACACTCCTTCGACTGAGCCGCCGATCACTAGATCCTCTTCGCCGGAGACTTCGCCTTTCACCTGCACGTCTGATCCCAGCCGCGACGTCGGGATCTTCCCCTGGATCCACCGTCGTGTATCGCTGACTTGGTCACCCTTGGTTGTAGTTTCTGGTCGCCACACGGGCTCCTCCCCTTGGATAGTCGGAATTTAGAATATTGTAAGGATGGCAAGGTTTTCGGGTTACTGTAAGAAGTGACAGTTATATCGGCAAGCCGATCCTCTAGCATTTTCTCCGTATTGAAAAATGACGGCGCGGGACAAGGAGCAGGCGGACTTCTCGCGTCCTTTCCAGTAGGAAAATCCAAAGGAGGCAAAGTCATGGCACAGTCCTATGTGCGCAGGATCGCACCTATTCTCACGGTGTCGCTTATCGGGCTGATATCACTGTGCGCGACAGTTGCCGCCCAATCTGTGAAGCTCGAAGGTCTAATCAAAGCGCGCGATGGCAACACGATGATTGTCACTACTTCTGCCTCGACCGATGTCGTGGTCTTGCTCACCGATATCACTCGGGTTGGCCAAGTCCAGGGCATGTTCCAGGCTCGCAGAAAGCAGATGTCCATGGCGGCTTTAATTCCCGGGCTCAAGGTGAAAGTTGAAGGGAGTTACAACGAAGAAAAGCAACTGGTAGCTGCGTCGGTTTCGTTCAAAGGCAACGATTTGCAAGATGCGGAAAAGATCGAAGCCGGGATGCACGAAGTGAAAGTGCAGGCGCAGCAACACCAAGCGGAATTGGAAAAACAGAATGCGCTGCTCCAGGCTCAAAACGAGGCATTGCAGCAACAACAAGCTAAGCTGTCAGAGCATTCCGCTAAGATCGCGGCGAATAAAGCCGCGGTTGACGCGGCCATCGCCCGGTTCGGCCAGCTCGACGACTACTACATCTTCGACGAAGTCACAGTTTATTTCGCAAACGGCAAGACCACGGTGGATTCGAAGTACACGCCCCAGCTGCTGGCATTGACCGACAAAGCCAAAACGATCGACGGCTACATGATCGAGGTGAAAGGTTTCGCATCCAGTGTCGGGAGCACGGAGCTAAATCAACAGCTCAGCGAGGACCGTGCCGACGCGGTGACCAATATCCTCGTTCAGCAGGGACACATTCCTCTCACTAGAATGCTGGCACCAGGTGCGATGGGAGAGACCCACCATGTCGGCGACAACAAGACGGAGAAAGAGCAGGCAAAGAATCGTCGCGTGGTTGTGCGCCTTCTGCAGAACAAAGGAATCTCCGGAACATAGTCGTGTTCTTCAAATTGCATTTCTGGGCTCGCACGCCTGACCTGCTCCTGAAGAATCGATTCCGGCAGATTGGGACTTCAAACCGGCGGCAGCGGGCCAAGAAGGGAGGCACCAAACACACGCTGAAAACCGATGCCGGGTATCGCGACATCGACCTTCACTCGTCGCTTGCTAAGATGCTGTCGGATTTCATCGGCGACCGCAAAGAGGGATTTCTCTTCGAGACTCGAAGCGGGAACATGCTTTCTCCAGAGAGCTTCGATGTCCAGTGAATCGAAGTCTCCCCGCGAATAATGCTGCAGTCCTGCGACTTTAACGGCGATCGCTTCATCCAGGACTCTGAAAATTGCGCCGAGATAAGGCTGATCGCTCGACGGGTTCGTGGAATCGCCGGCGACCCACACCATCCTTTCATGAGGGAAGGCGGCGTACGCTTGATCGACCGTCAGGCCAACATTTACGATGGGCGCGTCACCACTCGCCGAGTCGGACGGCTTATTGGCGCTGTCGTTCGGCGAAGCGCTGGCCGTCGCGATCGAAGAGTCCAGCGGGGCGCCGGGCGTTTGTGCTGCTGCGTTCGGAGTTGGATTATCGGCAGTTGAATTGGCCGGCGTTGGCGTCTGATCCGCGTTGGGTGCTTGTGTCGGTCCCTGTACCGGGGCGTTCGCGGCAGGTGTTTCGGCAGTTGTCCGGGCGGGAGTCGAACTCTGCTGTTTGTGGCCGCAACCGCCGACTAGAAGAGGAATGCCGGACACGAATAGCACAAATACCGCGAATTTGTTGGTCATGGCGTTTTGCACAGTTTCACATACAACGTTCTGGCGCGGACAAATTCGCTGGAGGTACTCGTCCAAACGAGTAATCCTGAAGTCGGTCAGGAGGCAGGGCAACTGAAACACAAGGATGGACAAGCAGACAAGCCCTACGGAATGGGGCAGCAAGGTGGCATCGTGCACTGCTGCAAAAATCGCGTTTTCCACAGGGAAGAAGCTGTATTTTACGTTTTGACCTGCAAATTTTTCCGAGTTGCTGGGCAATTAGTATAAGTAGAGGCCTGCTCTTCGCGGTGGAACTGATCGCCGTTCGGCATCAACAGCCGTCGAGCAACCACTCCGCACGAAGTCGCGTCTCACTACCCGCGAGTCTTATCCACACCTTTTAGCCACCACAAGTTTTCTTGGATCGCACAAGCGGCTCCTTCCACCTCGCGGAATCCACTCTAAATTGTCCGTGCCGAGGTGAACCTGTGAACATCTTTCGTTTTCGTGACCGCGTCAGAATTCTCGACGAGCGGTCGCGGCGTTTCCTGACGACGGTGGCTTGGCTCGGGGGCTACGTCACGCCCGAGCAAGCGCAAGAGCTGGGTATCAGGAATTCGACCACCAGAGTCCACGGCCAGTTGAGCGATTTGGAGTCCTGGGGCTTCATCAAGCGCGTCGCCGCGTACCCGACGGTCTATCAGGTCACCAAGTCAGTGACCCGGCTGCTGGGAACTGACCTGTCAGCCCGCCGCCAGCACACCCTTGAGACCATTCAAACCCGCCTGCTGACGGTGAACTTCTACCTGGAAGCGATCCGCTGGCCGGTCGAATTCGTGTTCGACCATAAGCAGAAGATCTCCAAAATTTGTGACTTCATTCACGAACCCTTTTTGCTGCCGCAACGTGGCGATAAGCCGTATCTCTGGCAGGACATCGTTCTACGGCGTCCGTCCGGAGAACTCGTCCTCACGATGGTTGACCACTTCGGCCGGCATCCCTACCGCCAGCTCTACCGGCACTTGAAACGATTTGCCCCGGCCCTCGGCCGAGATCATCTCAGGCTGATGGTCGTGGTCAGCTCCGAGCGCCGTGAGCAACTATTTCACCGCCAGCTCAACTACACAAGGTTGCAGCGGCTCCTGGAGGCACAAGGCGTATACCTACCACTCCGGGAGATGGTGACAATCTACCGGGTCCGACGGGCGGTACCCGTCGTCCGCCCACTCATCACGAACACGCAAAAGCTTCGCGAACTGCGAGACCGGAAACTCGCCAACCAAGGGCTCAGCGACAGGCAGCAGACCAGACATGTCATCCACGACAACGGCACCCAGAGGAATACTGACATTTCAAGCGAACAAGGAGGCCTGTGATGGTGAAAAGCGCAGCGGCTGCGTCGCGGAAAATCTGGCGACAAATTTCGCGGCAGATTTTCCGCCAAGATAGAACCCTTACCCTTCCTGTACCGGAACGTCCCCGGGGGCAAGAATCGGGGGCGGTACGTGGGATGTTCGAACCGCCCCCAGAATCGCGGCGAGTCTTGCTGGATGATCTAACCGAGAACATCCTGTCTTGGCTCCCAGAAGAGATGGACTGTCGTGCACGCGGTGCGCGTGTCATAGCAAAGTTACGCGACCTGGTCGGCGACCTGCCGGCCAGCGCCGACCACCACCACAGCGACCGCTTCGGGCTCCTGCAGCACTCGCTCGAAGTCGCCCTGAAGATGCTGGAGGAGTTTGAAAAGACGCTTCTCCCCGATGCTCCTCCCAAAGTGGCCCTATTCAATACGGAGGCGGACCCTCTCGAAACCCAGTACCTCTACTTCCTCGCCGGTGTGGGCCACGATCTCGGCAAACTCTTGGACATGGATGTCTGGGCAGGAGGCCAGCGTTGGTCACCTCTGAACCAGACCTACGCCGAGTTTGTGAGACAGGTCAAAGTGGAGCCGGTGCTGAGGTGGAATGAGAAGCGGGTACGCGGCGGTCATGCCCAGTTCTCCGTATGGCTCATGCACTATCTTTTGGGTCCCACCGATATCCGGTTCATCGGTTTGGAGCGGTTGACCGAACTGATGGCCGCACTTGCGGGGACTCACACCGCTAACCAATCGACACCTTTGGCATCCCTGGTGAGCAAGGCCGATCAGCAGAGCGTCGAGCAGGCCGCGCCGGACTGGATGCTGAAGCGAGAAGACAGCAAGGTCAGCCAGTTCATCCGCGCCCTTAGGGACTTGATCTCTGGCGGCA
>DASYZA010000194.1:0-5711 GCA_035946775.1 Candidatus Sulfotelmatobacter sp.
TTCGCTGCTGGTGCTGCAGATGACGGCGCGGATCCGGCGGATGCTGGAGGTGGAATTGGCGGTGAGGAGCGTATTCGAATCGCCGACGATCGCGGCTCTGGCTTTGGAGGTGGAACAAGCGCGAGCCCTGGGCATCAAAGCTCACTCTCCCATCTTGCAGCGCCGTTCCCGCGGTGCAGAAGCAAGTCGTGAACACTTGCTGGCGGAGTTGGAGACACTCTCACCTGCCGAGTTGCAGAGTGTCTTGCAAAGAGTTCTCGATGGTAAGACGCCTCCAAGCGGAACTCCGCCGAACGGATCTGGTTTGAGTTGAAGCCAACTTGAGATGGGAAGGGTCGTCTCTTATGTACGTACAAGATTTGGTACAGGCGCAGGCTAATGCGAGGCCCGATGCAACTGCCGTCGCCGCCAATAAGCGCCGACTTACCTATGGCGACCTCGAGAACCGCGCTAACAAGGTGGCATCACTGCTGCAGTCCTGCGGCGCAGGACCAGGGGTAATTGTTGGCATCTGCATGCGCCGTTCCGTAGCGTTCATAGTGGGCGCACTGGGAGCCTTGAAAGCCGGAGCCGCATACCTTCCAATGGACCCGGCCGATCCGGCAAAGTGGCTTGGGACGCTCCTGGAAGAATCCGGATGTCACCTCGTCCTCACTGAAGCAGGTGTTGAAGAATCGTTACCCAAAGGAAACTGGACGACGATTCTGCTGGACCAAGGCGGGTACATTGCTTCGTGTCCGGCTGAAGGAGCTGCTGCGCCGACCTCAACTGCTGCGGAGTTGGCGTATGTCATCTTCACTTCCGGATCAACTGGGCGGCCAAAGGGAATCGAGATCACCCATGCCAATCTGCTCAACCTGATCACGTGGCATGTTCGGACCTTTGCAGTGAGCTCCGCTGATCAGGCGACGATCTACTCCAGCCCCGCGTTCGACGCATCGGTGTGGGAAATATGGCCCTACCTGGCAGCAGGAGCAACCGTCCATATCGTTGATGACAGCATTCGCACTCGACCTGACTTGCTTCGGAATTGGATGGTCCAAACCGGAATTACCATCGGTTTCCTTCCGACTCCGGTTGCAGAAGCAATCATTGGACTGCAGTGGCCTGCGGAGACGTCCTTGCGTTTCTTATTGACTGGCGCGGATACGCTTCATCGGTACCCTGGACCAGATCTCCCGTTCACTTTAGTGAACAATTACGGCCCCACAGAATGCACCGTGGTGGCGACCTCGGGAGTCGTCACGCCGCAGAAAAATCCGAGAGAACTTCCCAGCCTCGGGAGGGCGATCCAAAACGTCCGGGCTTACATTGTTGATGAGCATCTGAATCAGGTTCCGGATGGAAGTTGCGGTGAGCTGTTGATCGGTGGTGAGGGAGTCGGACGCGGATATCTCAATCGACCAGAACTAACTATCAAAAAATTCGTTCGTGATCCTTTTCTTCCGAGCGAAAACGGTCGCGTTTACCGCACCGGTGACCTGGTGCGCAGATTGCCGGATGGGCAGATCATGTTTCTGGGGAGAATCGACGAGCAGATCAAAATCAGGGGATACCGGGTCGAACCTGGCGAAATTAACGCGGCCCTCAATCGCCAGGATGGCATTCAGGCCAGCTTCGTTGCCGCTCGCACTGGGCAAGCCGGAGATGTCCGTCTGGTCGCTTACATCGTGACCAGTCCTTTCGCTAACGTGCAGGCCAGCGCATTGCGAAATGCGTTGTCACAATGCCTCCCGGCTCACATGGTGCCAGCCATATTTATCAGGGTTACGAACTTGCCTCTCACGAGGAACGGGAAGGTGGACCGAGCCGCGCTGCCGGAACCCAATCCGGAAAATACTCTACCCGAAGAGCGATTCGAACTTCCGCAAACGGCAGTAGAGCAATGGCTGGCTGGCCTTTTGATGCAGCTCCTACGAATACCTCGAATCAGCCGACACGATAATTTTTTCAGGCTCGGTGGCCATTCCCTGCTGGGAGCACAATTGATTGCAAAGATCGACGAGAGGTTCGGCGTGGAACTCTCACTCAGGAGTTTGTTTGATCATCCGACGGTTTACGGGATCGCTTCGGAAATCGATGGTCTTGTTCGCTCCAAAATAAACGCCATGAGCGACGAGGAAGCTGGTGCGTTGCTGGACTCTCTCTCAGGCGGAATTGCAGTATGAGCATCAGCATGGCGCTTTCGTCAGCCGACGACCCGCCCGCGCGGGAGTTGAGCCTTTACCATCTGCTCGATCCTGACGTACTGGCAAACCCATATCCTCTCTACAACGAGTTGCGCAACACCGATCCGGTGCACTGGGACCCTTTCTTGCATGCTTGGGTCGTGACCCGCTACGACGACGTGGTTCAGGTCTTGCATCATTTTTCCGCCGAGCGCACTCCGACCCCTTGGCAGCTGAGCGCCCTGAACCTTTCCGCTCTGAATCCTATTGCGGAAGTGATGGTGCGGCAGATGCTGTTTCTAGACCCGCCAGCACATACCCGCTTGCGCGCTCTTGCTTCCGCTGCCTTCACCACGCGAAGGGTAGAGCAACTCCGGCTACACATCCGTGAGGTAATGGACGGTCTGTTGGATGCTGTAATTCCAAAAGGATGCATGGATGTGATCGCGGACTTTGCGGGTCCAGCGCCAGCCATCGTGACGGCCGAGATGCTCGGAGTCCCCGTGGCGGATCACGCCCAATTGAAAGAATGGTCGCAGGATTTCGCCGAGATGCTGGGCAATTTCCAGCACAATCCCGAGCGCTTTCCGCGTGTCCTACGCAGCGTGGAGCATCTGTGCAGCTACTTCCGGTCAGCAATGAGCGAGCAGCGGGAAAACCCGCGCTCCG
This sequence comes from Candidatus Sulfotelmatobacter sp., assembly GCA_035946775.1. Classification (GTDB taxonomy): domain Bacteria; phylum Acidobacteriota; class Terriglobia; order Terriglobales; family Acidobacteriaceae; genus Sulfotelmatobacter. The sequence continues at coordinate 2,838 of DASYZA010000194.1, forward strand.
GTTTGGTCCACGCGATGATGACCGCTGAGGTTGATGGTGCTCGACTGACCGAAGAAGAGATCATCGCCAATCTGATCGTGACGATGGTAGGAGGCCAGGAAACGACGACAAACCTGATCGGGAATGGAGTGTTGACGCTGCTCCGCCATCCAGCTGAACTGGAGTGCCTGCGGCGCGAACCTTCGCTGATACCCTCAGCCGTCGAGGAGCTGTTGCGGTACGAAAGCCCCAGCCAGCACACGGCCCGGCTCGCTCCTGACGACACGGAATTAGGCGGGAAGCAAATTCGCAAGCGCCAGGCCGTCATTGCCGTCATGGGCGCGGGGAATCGCGATCCCGACAGATTTCATGACCCCGACCGCCTTCAACTTGATCGTAAAGACAATCGGCACCTTGCGTTCGGATGGGCCGCTCACTTCTGCTTCGGTGCTGCCCTTGCCCGTCTTGAAGGCCAGATTGCTTTCGAGAGGATTTTGTCGCGGCTGCCGAACCTGAGGCTCGATACCCGCGCTCCTCTTTTATGGCGTCAGAATCTTGGATTGCGTGGTCTTTCCGCCCTCCCCGTTTTCTTTGGTTGAGGTACATGGGAGTTAAAACTCTGAGGATGTTATGGGCGTCGAGTATTCAGAGGCGAAGCAAAGGCTGCTGGAGAAATATCTTCGGGGCGAGTTGGGAGTTCGTCAAAGAGCTAAGACAATTCCACGGCGGAGCCCGGTGGAGCGGATTCCGCTGTCCCATGCGCAGGAGCAAGTGTGGCTTCATGCGCAGCTTGCGCCTGAACTTCCTCTCTACAACGAGCCAGTCACGATTCACTATTCCGGCACTCTGAATGTTGAAGCGCTGGAACGGAGCTTCAACGAGATTCTGCGGCGGCATGAAGCTTGGCGGACTGCGTTCAGAGTCGTTGACGGTGAACCTGTCCAGCAGGTTCAGGAAAGTCTATCGATCGCGCTCCCCGTCATCGACCTCAGCGCATTGTCACGCCAGGAGCGAGACGCGGCGGCAATTGAAATCGCAACTCTCGATGCTCGAAAACCTCTTGATCTCGGGAAGGTTCCTCTCTTCCGCGCGAGGCTGATTCGCCTCGACGACAAGGAGTACCGTCTCTACCTCACACTCAGCCACATCATTTTTGATGGTGTGGCCATTTACCGCGTCTTTCTCCCCGAACTCTCGCGAATCTACCAGGCCTTTGCAGCAGGCGAACCCAGCCCTTTACCGGAGCTTGAGATCCAGTACCCGGACTTCGCCTGCTGGGAACGTCGCACCGTTACACCCGAATCGCTCGCCCAGGAAATAGAATATTGCCGCGCACAGCTTAGCGGGAATCTGCCGCCGGTTTATCTGCCCACGGGCGATCGTCCTCGGGGGGCCCAAACCTTCCGCGGTTCAATGTATCCGTTCAGGTTGCGCCTTCCGCTGACCCGAGCGCTGCGAGATTTCTGCAGGCGGGAAGGAGTCTCAAGATTCCATGTTCTGCTGGCCACTTTCGCAGCTTTGCTTCAACGCTATTCGGGTCAGGAACGCATACCGATCGGAACGGTCACTGCAGGGCGGAATCGTCGCGAAACGGAGCAATTGCTCGGCTATTTTCTGAATACAGTCGTTGTTCCCGCAGACATTTCCGAGAATCCCAGTTTTCGCGACTTGGTCCATCGCGCTCGCGGCTGGAGCCTGGCGGCTCTCGACCACGATCGCGTGCCCTTTGAATATCTCGTTCGGGAGCTGAAAATTCAGCGCGAGCCAAGCCAGAATCCATTATTCCAGGCGATGTTTTCGCTGGAGCCACCTATGCCTGAGATCGATCCCAGTTGGCGGCTTACGCAAATGGACGTGGATACGCAAGCGACGAAATACGACCTCTACCTGGAGCTCGACGAGCGCAGCGAGGAAATCCTTGCTCGTTTCCACTACAGCACCGACTTGTTCGAACGTGAGGCCGTGGGCCGAATGGCGCTTCATTGGAAGACCCTTCTGCGAGCCGCCATTGAGAATCCGGAGCAGCGTGTTTCTGAACTTCCGCTGATGAGTGCACGGGAAAGACGTCGCCTCATAAGTCAATGGAACATTACGCACCAAACATATCCGGAGATTTGTATTCAGCAAATGTTCGAGATGCAGGCGCAGACTACGCCCGATAACGTTGCGGTTACCTGCGAGCGAAAGTGCTATTCCTACCGAGAATTGAACGAACGTGCGAACCGACTGGCATGGTTCCTGATCAAGCGTGGCGCAGGGACAGCCATACCTGTGGCGTTGTGCATGGAACGCGGGTTGAATATGATCGTCGCTCTGCTGGGAATATTGAAGGCCGGGGCCGCCTTTGTTCCTGTTGATCCGACATTGCCCGACGAACGCCTCGCCTTCATCGTGGCGGACTCGAAAGCCGTGGCGTTGCTTTGCGACCGCAGTTCGTATCGTCCTATTTTCGGGGATAAGGCCGTAGCCGTAGAACCAGAATGGAAATTCCTTCAGCACGAAAGCATTGCGACACCCAAATCTCCAGTAAACGCCGATCAACTTGCCTACATCATCTACACGTCGGGATCGACGGGAGAACCGAAAGGGGTGGAGGGGACGCATCGGGGGTTGATGAATCGGTTCAGCTGGATGTGGCGGAGCTATCCTTTCCAGCCGGGTGAGGTGTGCTGCCAAAAGACTAATCTCAGTTTTGTGGATTCGATTTGGGAGATCTTCGGGCCGCTGTTGGCCGGTGTTCCCAACGTGATCATCCCGCAGGAAACGGTGCGGGATCCGGAACTGTTGTTGCAGGTACTGGGGCGGGAGCGAGTGACGCGCATTGTGCTGGTGCCCTCGCAGCTTCGAGCGCTGCTGGACCATGCTCCGAACCTGCAGCAGCGGGTGCCGCAGCTG
>DASYZA010000195.1:0-2117 GCA_035946775.1 Candidatus Sulfotelmatobacter sp.
CGCATTCGCCGGGGCCGGAGAAACCCGGTACGCATCCAGCACTTGATTCCGCAACTCCCGCGCCCACGTCTGATTCAGCGCCACTACTGCCGCAAACAGAAACGCTACCCATACCAGTCCGCCTACAATGTGCCGCGACTCTTCCGCGAGCGGATCAAACGAAAACACAAAGATCACCACCACCAACAGGGAGAAGAACAGCATGGAGTTGAGCGCGTCTTTTGATCTCCACTCGAGCCGGATATCCTTGGCCAGAGTCGCCATCGTGAGATTCCAGACGGAATTCATAGCGCGCCCTCTAAGGCCAGGCGCTCTACGCTGGCAGTGCGATCCACAATCTGCCCGGCTTCCATCCAGACAAACTCGTCGGCTACGCCCTCGAGCAGTAGCGCCTGATGCGTGACCACAAAAATAGTCTTTCCCGCATCGCGCATTCCTCGCAGCAACGCCACCATCTCCCGGGCCGAATGCACATCGACATTCGAGAATGGCTCATCGAGCAGCAGGACCTTCGGATCGTGCAAGATTGCCCGCGCCAGCGACATCCGTTGCCGCATGCCCTGGGAATACTGTCCAACCGGCCGCGTCAGTTCCGGATCGAGGCCGACGCCTCGAATCACTTCCGCACAACGCTCATCGCCCTTGATTCCGTATAGCCGAGCAAAGTACCGCAGGTTCTCCATCCCGCTCATCTCGTCGTAAAGCAGCGACGGATGCGCCATGTACCCGATCTCGCGGCATGCCTCCTTCGGACTCTTCCCGAAAATCGAAACCTTTCCCCGAGTCGGCGCAGCCAGCCCCGCCAGCGTACGCAGCAGAGTGGTCTTCCCTGCTCCGTTGTCACCAAGAATTGCGTGGAAGGTTCCGGCGTCGAACTCCGCCGTTACGCCGCGCAGTGCCGCGAAGCGTCCGAACTGCTTGACCAGATTGCTGACGGTAATGATGGAAGTGGTAGCGCTCAAGGGCGTCGAAGGCTAAGGCAATCCTGCTCCAGCCATGAGTCTACCGGAGGGAATTGCCACTTGCATTGTCTCTTAAGGAACGAGTCAGGCCGAAAGCCGGAAGCCTAGTTCATTGCCGACCCAGCCGGAGTCTGAACTTGCGTCATATCCTTGCTCGGCTCGGAAGACGGCGTCCCGGTCGCTGGAGCGCCCTGCTTTGGCGCATATTTCGACGCACATTTCGCCTGCAGTTGCTTGGCGTGGAATACGCCGTCGTGCTCAAAGCGTCCGTCCGCCAGGGCTTGGGACTCATCCTTGAACGTATCGGGGGGCGCTTCGGTGCCGGTATAGTCGACAGCCAGCGTCTGATCTTCTTCCATCAGCACAAACTGCACGTGCGTGCCGGTGCGCTTGATCGATCCCGGCTTCACGTTCCCGGCGACGCGCAGCCGCTTCGTATAGGCGCTGTCGCCCATCTTGTGCAGTTCTTTGATCGTGACGTAATAGCTCTTGCTGTCCTGCACACCCGTATAGGCCAGGTAGCCCAATAGCAGAACGATCACCACCGTCGCTCCGCCAAATTGCAGGTATGTCTTCGCTTGGCTCGACATAGACGACCCCACAGGGAAAACCCCGTCTATAAACTTTACCCGGCGGACGGGCGCGAATCAAGATTACCCTGCCAACGCGTGGGGTTGCGCTGGCGCACGCGATGTCTCGCCCTCAAGAAAATCGATTTAATTCACTCGTCCACCGGTTTACACTTTCCCAGGCTGGAGAATGCCTATGAAAACAACCCTCAGCCATTGCGTCCACTTCCCCACGGAGAAAGCTCCATGTCTGGCCGGTCCTCAAGGTTCAAAGATTTCTCACTGTCTCGCGTCACGGTCGTAATCTCTCTCATAGTCCTTGCTCTGCCGCTCTCTTTCGCGCAATCCCACCCCAACGCCAAAGACCTATTGAAGCAGATGACGTTGGAAGAAAAAATCGGCCAACTCTCACAACTTCCCGGCTTCCCCATCCACGAGTTCGCCGAGCAAATGGGCAATCCGCAGGACGCGCTTCGGAAATACGGCGCCGGATCGGTTCTCTGGGTTTCCGATCCCAAGGAAATGAATCGCTGGCAGCACATTGCCGTCGACGAATCCCGTCTTCACATCCCGGTCATCTTTGGAC
>DASYZA010000196.1:0-86545 GCA_035946775.1 Candidatus Sulfotelmatobacter sp.
CTGCACGTCCCCCTGCCAACGCTTCGACGCCGCCCTCGCGGGCGGCTCCGCATGACTCGGAGCCGTTGTGGTTCGCTATTCCTTCAACGTATGAAACTTTCATTCACAACACCTTGCCGGTGTAACCGGCGCACGGAGGACGACATGAAAGCTCTTAAAGTTATCGGAATCATCATCGTGGTGCTGATCATTCTTGTGATCGCAATTCCGTTTTTCATTGATGCGAACACGTTCCGGCCTAAGCTGGAATCGGAATTGACTGAAGCCTTGGGACGACAGGTGAAAGTGGGAAATCTGTCGCTCTCGTTGTGGTCGGGATCGGTGGGAGCGGACAACATCTCGATCGCGGATGATCCGCAGTTCAGCCATGGTCCGTTTGTGCAGGCGAAGTCGCTGAAGGTCGGAGTGGAGATGATCCCACTGATCTTCTCGAGGACGCTGAACGTGACGGAACTGACGCTGAATGATCCGCAGATCAGCCTGGTGAAATCGGAAAACGGGGAGAAGTGGAATTTTTCGAGTCTAGGCGGGAAGAATCCGTCGGCGCCTACGAAGGGGCAGCAGCCCGCTCCGAGCACGCAGGCGGAACAGACGCCGAAGGAGCAGCAGAAGGCAGCGCAGACCTCGGGGAGCAATCCGAATTTGTCGGTGGCGAAGCTGAATGTGAATAACGGAAAGCTCACGGTGTCGCAGGTTGGGGACAACGTGAAGCGTGTGTACGACAAGGTGGACATCAGCGTAACGAATTTCGCGTTCACGTCGTCGTTCCCGTTCAAGATGACAGCGGATCTACCTTCGGGCGGCACCATGCGGCTGGATGGCCATGCTGGACCCATCGATTCGAACGATGCGGCGCTGACCCCGCTTGAGGCGAAGATCACGGTTCAGAACATGAATCTGGCGACGTCGGGATTCATTGATCCGGCGGCAGGAATTGCCGGGATCGCCGATCTGAATGGCACGGTCAACTCCAACGGACACGAAGCCAAGGTCGATGGAACGCTGCAGGCGAAAAATCTGCAGGTGGTGAAGAAGGGCGGCCCGGCGGGGCGGCCGGTCGATGTGAAGTTTGCCATCACGGATAATCTGGTGAAGGACAATGGAACCATCAATCAATGCGATATATCGATGGGACAGGCAGTGGCGCATCTGACTGGCACGTATGACATGCACGGCAAGGTCACGAGTGTGAACTTGAAGCTGAATGGGCAGAACATGCCGGTGGACGATCTGGAAGCGATGCTGCCCGCGGTGGGAGTGATTCTGCCGCCGAAGGCGACGCTGAAGGGCGGACATCTCGACGTGAACGTGGCGAGTTCGGGACCGGTCGACAAGCTGGTGTCCACCGGGTCGGTGAAGATGCAGAATACCCAACTTGCGGGATTCGATCTCGGGTCGAAGATGTCGGCGATTTCCGCTCTGGCGGGCAAGGCCACGGGGCCAGACACAACGATTCAGAACCTCAGCTCTGATGTGAAGATGTCCCCGGCGGGAACACAAGCCACGAATATCAATTTGACGGTGCCGGCGATCGGGGTACTCACCGGCGATGGCACGGTGAGCCCGAATGATGATCTGGCGTTCAAAATGAAGGCGGCGGTTGCCGGGATGAATGTGCCGTTCGGCGTCACCGGAACGACGTCGGATCCGAAGTTCACGCCGGACGTCAAAGGCATTGCGACTGGCTTGCTGGAGAATGCCCTCAAGGGACAAGGACAGGGCGCAGCGGGCAATCAGCAGCAGAATCCGATCAACAGTGTGATGGGGCTGTTTAAGAAGAAGCAGCAGCCGAAATAAGAACTTCAACCACGAAGGACACGAAGGGGCACGAAGGAAATCCTTGGTGTTCCTTCGTGTCCTTTGTGGTAATCCGCCCCTTCGCCTTCCGGCTTCCGGTCATGCAACCGCAGATTCGTTCCATGATCGTTCAGGTTCCCTTCCCCATCCCGTTGAACAAGATTGGCAACTAAGCCTTTACTTCCTTGGCGGGGATTCCTTTATCATCGAGGGAACTTGGGGGCGTGTAAAAACTATGGGCGATGTGAATGAAACGATTTCACACGGGCTTGGGCGGTATGCCATCGGCGAAAAATTACGGACGTTGCGGCTGCGGAAAAGCTTAGGGTTGGTGGAGTTAGGCCGACACACGGGTCTTTCACCGGCGCTGCTTTCGAAGCTGGAGAGGGGAAAGTTGTTTCCCACTCTGCCCACCCTCTTGCGCATTGCCATGGTGTACAGCGTGGGGCTGGATTACTTTTTTACCGATGAACGCAAGAGGCGGGTCGTAGCGGTGGTGCGCAAGGGGGAACGCAAGCGCTTTCCGGAAAAGCCGGGGGTGCAGGACGTCCCTTACTACTTTGAGTGCCTGGATTTCCATGCAACTGAGAGGAAAATGAGCGGTTATCTGGCCGAATTCCAGGACATTGCGCAGGAGAAGGTGAAGGCACATCAGCATCCCGGATTCGAGCTTCTATACGTGATCAAAGGGGCTTTAACGCTGAGGATCGGCGGCGAAGAATATCCGTTGGAGGCGGAAGACTCGGTTTATTTCGATTCGGCGGTGCAACACAGCTACCGCCGACGGGGATCGAAACCCTGTATCGGAATGATAGTAACTGTTCCGTAAACATGGATGAACGCCGGGAGTTCTGATATTGTAACGATCACGTTTTGATTCGACGAAGATTTTCCACTCCCCTCGCCACCGTCGCGTGGTACCTAAATTGCAATCTGAGGTTCATTGACAAGAGCGATTGTGCAATCCATACTCGCGCCTAAGCTGCAAAGAATTGCACTCTTGATGAGCCTGCAAGGCGGCGTGTCTCCGACCGCTCGCCATGAGATCGAGACTATCTGCACCACGAAGTGTTAAAGGGATTCAACCCAGGAGGATTGTCGTGTCTAAGCCAACAGTCTCAAGGAAATTCTCGCCTGCTGTCTGGGCGATAACGGTTGCCGTTCTCGTGATCGCGGGGATCGCGGCAGGAACCAGCCATCTGCGGACGCACGCGAGTGCAGCGCGCGTCACTGCGACGTCTCGGGCCGCGATGAGCGCTGAGCAGAGCGGGCGGGTACGAACCAACCTGCAGGCACTCCCTTTGGCCTTTGAGCCGAATGCGGGACAGACCGATCCGCAAGTGAAGTACATGGCGCGGGGCAATGGCTACACGGTGTTCCTCACGCCGAACGAGACGGTGTTCGCGGTGACTGGCCCACGATTCCCGTCGAGGTCGATACGGCCTGTGAGTTCGTCCCTGGCTACCCGTCGCGACGGTCAGGAGAGCCGCATCGGAATGCGTTTGATCGGTGCGAACCGGAGGCCGCAGATTACTTCCTCGGATGAGTTGCCGGGGGTCATGAATTTTTACAGCGGCTCGGATCCGAAAAAGTGGCATGAGAGTGTTAAGAGCTATGCCAGGGTGTCATATGAAGATGTGTACCCGGGCGTGAAGATGGCATTTTATGGCCAGCGGAAACAGTTGGAGTTCGATTTCGTGCTTGTGCCAGGTGCCAATCCCAAGAGTATTGAAATGCAATTCAGTGGTGCGAATTTGACTACTGATGCATACGGGAACCTTTTGCTCTCGTCGCCAAGTGGTAACGTGATGCTGCATAAACCACTCGCTTATCAAAAGCAACGGGATATGAGAGTGCCGGTCGATGTTGCATTTTCAGTTCAGAAGTCGAACATCGTGAAGTTGCAACTAGGAGCTTATGACCCTCGGAGTGAGTTGGTCATCGATCCAGCGATGACGTATGTGTCCTATTTAGGGGGAAGCGCTGAAGACGAGGCACTGGCTGTTGCGGTAGACAAATCCGGTAACACTTATGTTACCGGTCAAACCAAGTCTCCTTCCTTCGGCGGACAGCCTGCCGGGCCGAACTTCGACGTTTTCGTAACAGAGGTGAACCCCCAGGGCACTGCTCTCGTCTACACCTCTATTTTCTCCGCAACCGGTACCGGGGCATCCGATTGCGCGGGAAATGCCATTGCCGTGGATGCCGCGGGTGAAGCGTTCGTGGGCGGAAGCGCCAGTATTGGCTTCCCCGCTACGGTTCTTCAAACCACATTTGGCGGTGGAAGCGGCGCAGCGCCGCTGGATGGTTTCGTTCTGAAAGTTGCTCTCGCGACTGGCAAGTTGATGTCTTCGACCTACCTCGGCGGCAGTGATAACGATAACGTGAACGGAATAGCTATCGACACCGCGAGTCCTCCGAATGTTATGGTGTCCGGGCAAACGGCCTCAACGGATTTTCCAGGTGCATCCTCGTCCCAAATTCAGCCGACCTATGGGGGTGGCGATGATGCATTCGTCGCTGAGATCAGCGGCGCATTCAGTGCGATCAACTTCTCTACTTATCTCGGAGGATCCAGCGCCGACTTGGCAACGGGCATTGCGCTTGATAGTTCGAACAATATTTACGTGACAGGCATCACGATCTCCTCTAACTTTCCCACGACATCCGGCGTTCTTCAGACCACGGCCGGAGGCGCCGATGATAGCTTCGTGACTGAGATTAAAGCTGACGGGTCGGCTCTGGTTTACTCGACCTATCTCGGGGGAAGCGGTAGCGATGACGCCCTCGGCATTGCAGTCGATCCAACCGGGGAAGCATACATCACCGGAGGAACAAATTCGTCGAACTTCCCGGTTATTAATCCGGCCCAGAAGAACCTTGGTGGAAACAGCGCGCTAAATGTGTTCGTTTCTAAACTGAATACAGGCGGGACTGCGTTGCTTTTCTCCACTTACTATGGCGGTACGCAGAGCGATACGGGGACAGCCATCGCTTTGGACTCCTTCGGAGATGCCTACGTGACCGGGAGGACCACGTCGTCGAATTATCCGGTCACGGGATCACCCTTTCAGAGCGCGTTGAGCGGCACCTCGGATGCATTCGTTACAGAATTCAGCAACACTGGATTTGCCGTGTATTCGAGCTTTCTGGGTGGAACGGGAACGGAAGATGGATTGAGTGGTTCGGATGCACAGTCGGCTCTCGGTGGAGTGGCCGTTGACAGTAACAGTAATGCCTATGTAGTGGGAGTAACGGCGAGCACTACAGGTTTCCCAGCGACAACCGGTGTTTACCAGAAAACGTATGGCGGAGGCTTGGCCGACGGATACGTGGCCAAAGTTGGTGCCGCCCCTGCCGACTTTTCTGTTGCTGTTTCTCCGAGCTCAATTTCAGCGACGAGTGGACAGTCCACCGGCAACATAACCGTAACGGTTTCCTCGGTGAATGCCAGCTTTGGACAACCAGTCGCCCTTGCGTGTTCCGGTTTACCCGCAAAAGCAGCATGTAATTTCAGCGCGGCTTCAGTTACCCCGGGGAGCACTGCACAGACCAGCACTCTGACGATCAGTACAAGTGGATCTGCAAGCGCAAGTCTGGGAAATAAGCGGAGCCGAAATTTCTTCTTGGCGATGCTAATGCCGGTTTTCGGAATCACATTGGTTGGATCTATCTACTCGCGGAAAAACAGATTACTTGGGATGCTGCTGCTAGCCCTCATGCTGTGCGCGCTCATCGCGATGCCCGCGTGCGGAGGCGGTAGCAGCGGTGGTGGAGGTGGAGGAGGCGGAGGAGGCGGAGGAGGTACAACTCCAGGAAACTATAGCCTCACGGTTGTCGGAACAGCCGGCAACTCCAGTCATTCAGCACCACTAACCCTTACTGTAAATTAATCTCTTGCATTCACGGCCGCCTCTGCCCGAGGCGGCCTTTTTACTTCAAGTTGACTTTTGTCCACAGATACGCGGGCGGGGGCGCCCGCGCCACACGGCCACCACATTCACAGATTCATAAGATGTTAGAATTGCGTGCAGATTCCCTGTTGTCATCTTGAGGCGTGCGGCTGACTTCGGTCAGGCAGGGAGAGTTTTGCGGGTGCGGGCAGCGTTTTGGTAGTCCCGGGAATCGAAGCTAGTTGAATTACATATAGTTCATGGCGAACTTGACGCGGTCGAAATCCAGAATGAAATTGTTGGCAGGGCGCGCCGGGATGGCGCTTTTTTGCGTGCTCGTGCCGTGCCTGGCATTCGTACCAACGGCAGCGGCGCAGGGAGGCACGTCGGAATTCACCTTGACGCCCACTCAGCTGTCGCCGACTGCGGTGGCGCCGGGCGGTGTTTCTTCTTCCACAATCCAGATTGCCCCGGCGGCTAATTCGGGGTTCACCGGCTCGGTTGCGCTGACCTGTCAGGTGACGGCGACGATCGCGACGACCGATACGCCGACATGCGACGTGAGTCCCTCGGCGGTGACCGCGCCGGGCAGCGCAACTGCAACCCTCACGACCACGGCAAAAACGACGAATACGCTGTACACCGTCACGATTACTGGGACCGGTCCGACAACCACCTATACTTCCGATCCTTTGCAACTGACGGTGCTGGCAGTGACCGCGCAGTTCACCATCACGATTGAGAGTGCAATTATTCCGAGCAGTGTGGTGGCGGGAAGCGGAGCACAAGGGGTGATCTCGGTGAATCCGGCGAATGGATATTCCGGGCACGTCACCCTCTCGTGTATTGCGGTCTCGCCGCTGGTGGCGTTTCCGCCCTATTGTTCGTTCTCGTATCCGGGCAATGTGAAGTACTTGGACGTGCCCAGTAATAATACAGCGACAATCATCGTCAATACGTTCGGCCCAGTGCCCATCGGGGCACAGAAGCGTCCGAGAAGTTTCTATGCTCTGTGGTTCTTTCTGCCGATGCTGACCCTGGTGGGAATGGGCGCTGCGACCGGAGGGAAACGCTCGCGGAAAGTGTGGGGACTGCTGGCGTTGTTCGTTGTGTGCGGATCGATATTGCTGCTACCCGCGTGCACGAACGCCGCCATCACGACCACCGCGAGCCCCAACGGAACGACCCCGGCCAACACGTATACCTTCACGATCGTCGGCGTGGATGAAAACGGAAACACGTCAAGCAACTCCACCGCGACCGCCGCCGGTCCGACCGTCACGCTCACCGTTACTACTCCGAAGTGATCCATGCAGGGCCGTTACCGGATGCGAGCGATGCTGGTTGCGGTTCTCTTCTGCTCACTGGCCGGCTTTGCTTCCAAGAAAAACCTGATCCCGGCGTTACGGTGGCAAGAGGGGAGTCCGGGATGCACGTTTTCGCGCGGCGATGACGGCAAATACCGCTACGGCATGTGGGCGGGTGACATGGGCGTCGTCATGGCCGTGGATTCGCAGGAACTCGAAAAGACACGGCGACGCCACGAACCATTCTTTGCGGTGCTGCTGGAAGTGAGATACCGGGGCGAGAAGCCGATCGACTTCAACACTGAGAATACTTCGCTGGAATTCGTGAAGCATTTTCAAGTCAAGCAGACGGCACTCGATCCGGATGATTTCGCAGAAAAAGTGCAGAGCGACGCGGACGCGCTGAACGATCAGACGGCGAAAGAGATTGAGAAACACCCGGAGCGAAAAGAAGAGAAGGAAGCGTATGTTCGGGCGTTCCTGAAGGACTCAACAGAACTGCAGGAATTCGTGGGAAAGAACAGTTTGCGGGCGACGAGGCTGAGTCCGGGACACGCGGAGACCAGCGGATGGGTGCTGTTCAGCACCGAAAGCAAGTGGATCAACGGATGGAAGAAGCAAGAGGAGTTCGTCCTGCGCATTCCGGTGAACGGGACGATGTTCGAGTTTCCCTTCCGGCTGCCGCCGAAGGCGGGGGAGACGATCTTGAGGAAGAGAGAGTGACGGAATCGAGTAATTGGGAAATTTAGCGATCTGGCGATTGAGTCATTGGGTGATTGGAAACCTTCGTCGACTCAGTACTCGGATCTTTCAATTACTGAATTACCAATTACTCAATCGCCAATTCCTCAATCGCTCAATGGCTGAATCGCACAATGGCTCAATTCTAGGAGGCGGCGCGCTGGGTTTGGCGCTCGATTTCGGCGGCCTGGTGCATCAGAACGTCACGCAGGGAAACCAAGCCTATCGCCTTATCGCCGTCGAGAACTGGAAGATGGCGGAATCCGAACTCGTGCATGATGAAGAGGCATTCCTCGATGCTTTCTTGGGCTGAAACCGAGCGAGGATTGGCCGTCATGATTTCGGTCACTGCGGTAGTGCCCGGCGTGCGGCCGACGGCGACGACGCGATTCATAATGTCGCGTTCGGAGACGATGCCGAGGAGGTCTCCATTGCGCATAATGGGGACGGCCCCGATGTTGTGCTCCATCATGTAGCGAGCGGCTTCGAGAACAGTACGAGTGGATTCTACGGAATAAAGTCTGCGGTCTTTCAGGAGATCGCGGAGGGTCATGGCTGCTCCTTCGAACGAGGGGAATCTGAGGTCGAAATCCGGCTCCCACAGCCGGCGGACGCTTGGGAATTACTGTATCACACGGTGAATCGGCTGGTAGTGGGCATTGGGGCGTTGGTAGCGGGCGCCTGGCGCGTCAGACTGCTAATGAATCAGGAGGTGCTCCTCTTCCGGCACTTCTTCGGGGAATTCTTGGTCGGGAACTGGCGCGAATTCCCTCCCTGACCCGGTCGGGATTTCCTGCAATTTTGGCGCGGGCTGCGCGCGTTTCCTCTTTTTGTCGTACTGCAGCAGGGGAAGGAACGGAAGCATGAGCAGGAAGACAACTCCCATCAGCCAGAAGGCCTCGACGAAAGCCAGCATGGCGGCGTGTTGCTGGACGAGGCCGTAAACGGCGGCCGCGGCTTTGCGAGAAGCAGTGACGGCGTCGGCACCATGCGCGATGAAATTGGCGCGCATTCCCTCGAGCATCCGGAGCGCGGCCAGATTGCCGGGTGTGACATTTTCGATGAGGTGATTCTGGTGCATCTGGCTGCGGCGGGAGAGGAACGTGGTCATGATCGCAATCCCGATGCTGCCGCCGATATTGCGCATGAGATTGAAGATGCTGGTCGCGTTGCCCATCCTTTGGGGTGCGATATGCGATACGGCAAGTGACATCAGCGGGATGAAAAGGAAACTGAGCGCGACACCCTGCAAGACCTGAGCCCAGAAGATGTCCCAGAAGCCCGCCTGCAGATTCAAGCCGGAAAGTTGAAACATGGTGACGGAACCGAGGACCATGCCGACCACGAGGAGACGGCGGGGATCGATTTTGGTGGTCAGGTGTCCGGCAAGCGGTGTGAAAAGCAAAGCCCCAATGCCTCGAGGCGAGAGTGCGAGGCCTGAGTTGTAGGCCGGATATCCCATGAGTTCCTGCAAGTAGAGAGGAAGCAGGACGAGGCTAGCGTAGAGAACAAAACCGAGCAGCGTGATGAGAAATACTCCGGCGGCGTAGGAACGATCTTTCAAGACACGGAGATCGACGACCGGGTGATCGGTTACCAATTCGCGCACGATCAGGGCCACCAGGCCGAAGACGCACAGGCCGGCGAAGGTGCGGATGTAGTCGGAAGAGAACCAGTCTTTGCGCTGGCCGGTGTCGAGCAGGATCTGCAGAGAGCCGATACCGAGCGCGAGAAATCCGATGCCCCATAGGTCGACCTTACCGTCACCGCGCTTCACATAGTGCGGATCGAAGACGTAGCGATTCATCAAGAAGAGCGAGAGCACTCCGACGGGGAGGTTCAGGTAGAAAATCCAGCGCCAGCTGTAATTGTCGGTGATCCAGCCGCCGAGGGTAGGACCGAGGATGGGAGCGAGCAGGATGCCGATGCCGAAAGCCGCCATGGCATGGCCGTGACGCTCTTTCGGGAAAGTTTCCAGCAGGATGGCTTGGGCGAGGGGTTGAAGTCCGCCTCCGGTTAGCCCTTGCAGCACGCGAAAGAGGATCAGTTGCCAGAGGGTGGTCGCCAATCCACAACAGAGAGACGTGATGGTGAATCCGGCGACGCAGGTCAGCAGAAGGCGCTTGCGTCCGAAGTGATTGGCGAGCCATCCGGAGATGGGGAGAACAATCGCGTTCGAGACGAGGTAGGAAGTAACGACCCACGTGCCTTCTTCATTGGTGGACGCCAGATTGCCGGCGATATGGGGGATGGAGACGTTGACGACGGTGGTATCGAGGACCTCCATGAAGGTCGCCAACATGACCGAGCAGGTGACGACCCATGGATTGACCACGCGCTGTGGATGGGAATCCAAGCACAAAGACCGGGCGGAGAAATCCGCTACGGAACTCTTAACCGTACGGGGATGGCAGTAAGGGCGCTGTGACAAGCATCACAGGAGGGCGTGTGGCGTGCACGCGGCTGTTGATCCGAAGAATTGAGCGATTGAGCCACCGGCCATTTGAGCGATCGAAAGTCACGCGATTTCCAATCGCCGCGTCCCACCATGGTCAGTCCCCACTTCTCCCTGGATCGGGGGGAGTGGGGACCCTTTCAGATGAGTGGTGACTTGGGTGAGCTAGAAGCGGAACTGGGGGCCGAAGCTGATCCGCATGTTGTTGTGCATGCCGCTGTTGAAGAAGATATCGTCACCGATCTCGGCGCGGATACCGATTGGCCCGGCGAAAGCTTCGATACCGCCGCCCGGGTAAAGCGAGAAGTAGGTCGCACCGTTGGCCAGGCCAACAGCACTAGCGAAGCCGGTAGGTGCTCCCTGGCCGGTTACCATGAAGTTTTCGAAACCGACTTTACCGGTCACGAAGAAGCGCACGGGGCCAGAGCCAGTTTGAAATTTCGGGCCAAACAGTCCGTGCAGCACGCGAAGCCTGCTCGCCACCGTCGCGCTGTTTACCCCATTGGTGTAGGTGTTGGTGTAGTTGCGCTCGAAGTCGTAACCCATTTCGGCTTCGAGCTGAATGCTCGGGCGCACGTTGAATGCAGCCCGGCCCCCGAGACCGATGTAGTTGCTGGTAGGACCCGGATCAGTGAAACGAAGATATTCGGCGAAGATGCCGACTTCGGCGTGCTCCGTCTTCTGCTCGCCACCATTCTGTGCGACCAGCATAGGTACGGCGAAAAATAGCGATGCAAATATGAACCCGACAACACGTTTCATGGACAGACTCCTGATTGATTTAGCCCCGAGCGCAATCACCCCAAGGGGCATCATTGAGCGGAACGCAGCGGCGGATAACGGAGATAGATGCCAGCGTTATTTGCGGGGTTTGAATGAAAGCCGCACTGCGGTTGGCTTCTGGCGTGATCTGCGGATTTTCCAGTAGAAAGAGAAACGGCGCAGAGGGTTCCGCGCCGCTGCCCTAAGGGAATAAATCTAACGTTATTGCAAATGATTGACACGCAGCGGAGCGGCATCGGCGCTGCTAGTTTCCGAACGAGGTCCGAGCGAAACAATAACGTACTCGCGTTCTTTGTTGTCGACGCCATCCATGTGCATCATAAGGTTGCCTTTCTCGATCCGAAACTGTGCTCTCTCGTGAACTGGCAACACGACCGCATGCTTCTGTTGCTTGGGGCGGATGTGAAATACAACGCTGTCGGTTTCGAGGACGTACTGCTGGCAAAGCGCCTGTTGCGAACCATGCGAGTTGCTGCAGGGGACAGCATCCACCTGAAGAAGTTTGCCCGTTTGATAGGGCTTAGGGTCCTGGGCATAAGCAGCTGAACACAATACCAGCAGTGTTGCGAAAAAGAGCTTCGACCGCATTCGTCCTCCATGATGCCGAGTTAATTCGGCTGGAGTATTGTCTCGGGCTTCTTGGGGACGCAGCAGGTCACCTTGGTAATGGCCCGGTAATCAGAACCGAGTTACTGGACGGAATTCTTACGGATGACAGGTCTAGCGTTCGGCGAGTGTTTCGAGCGTGTGGAAGAATGCGGGATAGGAGATCGCGGCGGATTCGGCTCCGCGGATTTGTGTGTCACCTTCCGAGCGGAGGGCAGCGATGGCAAAGGCCATGGCGATGCGGTGATCACCGTAGGAATCGATTTCAGCGCCATGTAATGTCTGGTTTCCAGAAATCTTGAGGCCTTCCTCGCGCTCTTCGACCTCAGCTCCCATGCGCCGCAGGTTCGTGGCGACTGCCGCGATGCGGTCAGATTCTTTGACGCGGAGTTCCTTGGCATCCCGGACTTCGAGTCCCTCGTCGGTGAATGGAGCGATGGCGGCAAGCACTGGAATTTCGTCGATCAGGGCAGCGGAATCAGCACCAGCGATCGTGATGCCCTTCAACTTCCCTCCTGAGACTTGCAGAGAGCCGACCAATTCACCGTGAATCTCTTCAAGCTGTGTCACTGAGATACGCAGCCCCATCTGCATGAGAATGTCGAGCAGGCGTGCGCGAGTGGGATTCATCAGGAGATTTGGGAGGGTCAACTCTGATTCGGGAAACAGCGCGGCGGCGCAAAGAAAAAACGCGGCACTGGAAAGATCTCCGGGGACACGCGCCTCGATGCCGCGCAAGATCTGGCCGCCGCGGATACGGACCTCGGCTCCGGCGCCAAGGCTTTTGCGCTCAAGTTTCGCTCCGAATGCGCGCAGGGCTACTTCGCCGTGATCGCGCGTGCGAATAGACTCTTCAATGCGGCTCTCCCCGTCGGCAAAGAGTCCTGCAAACAGCAAACATGTTTTGACCTGCGCACTGGCCACCGGCATTTTGTAATCGATCGCCTTCAGGGCCGCCCCGGTGATGCGTAGCGGCGGCTTGCCTTCATGAGATTCAATACGCGCTCCCATGGACGAGAGTGGCTTGATCACGCGTTCCATGGGACGGCGGGAGAGTGACTCATCACCGATCATCTCACTGGTGAAATGTTGTCCGGCAACAATGCCGCTGAGCATGCGGATGGTGGAACCGGAGTTTCCGCAGTCCAGGGGAGTAGAAGGAAGAGCCAAGCTCATTCCGCGGCCTTGCACCTCAATGACGTTCTGGTCGTTGCGTTCCCATTGAACTCCGAGCGAGCGCATGCAGCCCAGCGTGCTCGCGCAATCTGCGCCAGTGGAATAGTTCTCGAGACGCGATGGACCTTCAGCGATGCCCGCCAGCATGGCGTAACGGTGCGAGATCGATTTGTCTCCGGGAAGTTGGACACTTCCCCGGATGTTGCGCGCCGGGCGCACGACCGCTTCCGAGGCGACGTTCATGTATAGATCAATATAGCGGAAACATCGGACCTTGGACCTCAGACCTCAACATTGGAACTTCGACGAGTCGGCTTGCGGAGAATCGGAAGTGTCGATTGTTGAATTTTGATTGTTGAATAAAAACCCTTCAGGTCGGGTTTGGTCTTTTCATTCAATAATCAACAATCTTCATTCAACAATTCCTAGGCCAGTGCTTTGGCTTCGGCGCGGGCTTCTTCGAGGATCTGAGCCGGAACTTCTTTCATGGTGACGGCAAATTCGAACATTGGGGTTTCAGTGCCGCGTCCCCAGCGGGCGACCTCCCAGTGCGCGCGGACGAATTTGACGTTGGGATTCGCCGTCAAATCGAGCAACAGCGGCGACTCTCCTGCATAGAACTTCTGCGGAAAAGCGACGAGCGACTTTGCGTCCCAGGCAGCGCCGTCGGAAGATCCGTAGATGCTGACGTCGAGTGATTCCTGCTCGATGATCTTGGTGATCGAAAGAGTCACAAGAAAAACGTGGTTAGAGGCGCCGCTCACATCAACTGCCGGGCCGTCACCTTTCGCGCTCACGGTCTGCGTGGGAACCAGAGTCATGTCCGCTGTTTGCATAGCGGAACGATTGTAGCAAGGACGCTGCCTGATTGCCCGTGATCCACTTCACGCCCATGCAGACCGTAGAGGATGAAAACGCTTGACGACAGGTCTATAGTTGTCCCGAATCCCCAAAAAAACTATGGCCGCGACACAAACTCCTCCCCTCAGCATTCCCACGAAAACTGAAACGAAGCCGACTTCGCAGCGCCTGACTTCCGTCGACGTGTACCGAGGTTTGATGGTGGCTGGGATGATCCTGGTGGACAATCCGGGAAGCGATGATCTCGCCTATAGCCCCATCAAGCACGCGCAATGGAATGGTTGGACGCCTGCGGATTTCATTTTTCCCTCGTTCGTGTTTCTGGTCGGAGTATCGATGGCGTTCTCGTTCCCGGCGAGGTTGCAGCGGGGTGAGCCCCGCAGACGAATCTTCCTGCACGTGATCTGGCGGACTCTGATTCTGATTGGAATCGGATTTCTCGTAAATGCAATGCCGCTCTACGGCGTCGACTGGCATGCATTTCGCTTCTACGGAGTGACGCAGCGCATCGCGCTTTGCTACCTGGCGGCGGCAATCCTTCTTCTGTGGTCGAACTGGCGCGGTCAGTTGATCACGCTCATCGCTTGCCTCGTAGGCTACTGGGCGATTCTGCGATTTGTGCCGGTGCCCGGGCTTGGGATTCCGGGACACGATCTCCCATTCATGGATCCGGAACGCAATATTGTGGCGTGGCTCGACCGCCGTCTTTTCATGGGACACCTTTATAACGGAATGCGGGATCCGGAAGGACTGATCAGTACGATCCCGGCGATCGGAACTGCGCTGATGGGCGTGCTCACCGGGCAGTGGTTGCGTTCCGGAGCCAGCGCACGTACAAAGGTACTCCGTATGGTCGTCGCGGGAGTCGCGAGTCTGGTTTTAGGACTGGTCTGGAACCGCTGGTTCCCCATTAACAAGAATCTGTGGACGAGTTCGTTTGTCCTGCTTACGGGCGGCTTCGCTCTGGTGTTTCTTGGACTGCTCTATTGGGCGATGGAGATCAAGAACTGGCGCGGCGGCTGGAAGATGCCGTTGCTGGTTTTCGGAATGAACGCGATCGTTGCATTCATTGCCGATTCGGTGGTCTATGGGCCCGCGTACACTTTTACGGCGAAGGCTCCCGGCGGCGCACGCCTACTCTGGCATGAAGCCGCGCAGGCGTGGCTGGTGTCGTTTGGATTGGGGGCGGCAAACGCCTCCCTGATTTATTCCCTCGGAGCGGTGCTGTTCTGCTGGTGCTTGTTGTGGCTCCTGTGGCGCAAACGGATTTTCATCAAGATATAAGGGTCACGCCCGCTTACTCTGTCGGGTGGGGGCCGGTGAAATCGCTGCAGCAGGGCTTTTCGGCCGGCTTGAACTCCATCAGCTCGATCCTGGTCAAATCGGGATCGAAAACATTGAGCTGACGTTTACCATCGCGGCCCATCTGCGCGTGTTCGTCGCCGTGCTCCTTCCAGCCATGCGATTCCAATAAGGCCTTTGCTTTTGACATATCAGCCACGCCATAGGAGATGTGATTCATCACGCCAGTGAGACGCAGATCTGGATGCTGCGGCTGATTGAGCATGTACTCCAGCCAGTCGGTGCCGTCGGGAACCTGCAGCGAAACCCAATCGGTCTCGTTGTCTTTCATGCCTCCATGCCAGTAGGGGCGGAACCCGAGGATCTCGCGATAAAAGTGATCTTCGGCGTCGCGGTTGTAGACGAGAAAGCCGGTGTGGATCATCCGGTGGGAAACCGCGTTTGGCGATGACGCGGCGGTCTCGCCCTTGGCGCGCTCGACAAATTCAATATGGTGGCCTTCCGGATCTTTCGCGGAAAAAGTGAGGCTGTGGTCGGAGCGGGTTTCGATCGCTCCGGCCTTGATTCCCTTCCCGGCGAGATAGCGGCGGAGCTCGGCGGCGTTGGTGGTGGTGAAGGCGACGTGGTCCATGCGGTCGGTGGCTTTGGGATCGGAAGCGGGACTATATCCGACCCACTGCTTGCCCGACATGTAGCGGACGGTCTCGCCTTTTTCGATGGGATCGGCCGAGGCAAGGCCGAGGATGTCGACGTAAAGATGCTTCACGCCGTCCGGGGACGTTGTGTAGAACGCGACGTGGTCGATGCCGGTGATTCGAGGACGTTGCGTGGTTTGCGATGCGGCGGTCAGCGGGACTAACGTGCAGAGCAGAAGAATAACGTTTTTCATGGCGGGTTGATTGTAGTCCGAACGTGCTGTGCTCGTGGAGAGAAACAGCAGATTCCTCGGCCCTTCCGGACCTCGGAACCGCAAGGTCTAGGTCAGGCTATCTAGAAATTGGCGGAGCAACTTGGTCGCCTCTGCTGGTTGCTCCCACGGAGAATAGTGGCCGGCTTTTGGGATCATTCGCAGTTGACTTCCGCTGATGTGCTGGCGCATGAGTTCGGCCTCGTTGATTCCGGTGAGAATATCTTCGTCGCCGGTGATGAGCAGCGTGGGTATATTGATGGTCTTCAATGTATCCGTGGAGTCGGCGCGGTCGGCCATGCCGCGCTGGACCTGGGCAATATCTTCGGGGGACATCTGGCGCATCATGCGGAGCGCGCCCTCGACTAGATCGGGGCGAGCTTCGCGCGTTGTTTCTCCAATCAGGCGAGGGATCATCGATTCAAGGAATGGCTCGGTGCCTCGTTCGAGAACATCATTGGCGGCCTGCAGGCGGCCGGCGCGGGCGTCGGGGTTGTCCGCGGGTGCTTTCGTGTTGCAGAGGGCGAGAGCGGCAACCCGGTTCCGGAATCGGCGCCAGAATTCGAAGAGAACATATCCGCCAATGGAGACGCCGATCAATGGAGCGCGGCCGATGTCGGCGTCGTCCATGACGCGGGCAATATCGGCGGCATGTTTCGGCATTGTGGCAGGACCTTCGCCGACGGTGGATTCACCGTGTCCGCGAAGGTCGGGGAGGATGACGCGGTAGCGGGTCGACAGCGATTCGGCGATAGGCAGCCAGAATTCGTGGTTCGCGGGAAAAGGATGGAGAAGTACGATGGGCGGGCCATCGCCAGTGGCCCAATAAACGATTTCGGCGTCATCGTTTGTGACGCGGTGGGAAGGTATCGAGGGCATGTGGGGATTAGAACATACCCGGTACGACAGACGTGGGTTTTGACCAATGGGCGCTGTTGAGACTTTTACCAGTATGGCACCGAACGTAATCTTGGACGGGTAGCGTGTTAGTCGTACCATTCGGTCATGTCCGCTATTCACGCGGTTTTGTTCCTGACGCTCGCAATGAGCCTGGCGGTTGGACAGGAGTCTGTGCACCCGGAGAAGGATCCGCATCGACCGCCATGCACAACTGTTCGCTGCCGAAAAATCAAATCCTTCTTAAGATCACATTATTGCGGTAAAGGCCCATTTGGGAACGGACCAGAAGAGAGTTGCGACACCCGTGGTTCGAAGAAACCTGCTGGAACAGGGACGGAGGTCACAGCACAATTTTTTTGCTCATGGGACGAATCCGCCAAGGCCTCCAAGTGTAAACAGAGAGGACAGCCGACGAACGAAGAGCGGGACGTTGTGCTCCATCAAATGCGATTGCTCGGACTACCCAAACGAGGTGAAGACGAGGTCCTCTTCAAGGTGTTGCGATCCACCTCGGGTTTGTCCGTCATGCAAGGTGTTTATGATCACTTGAACGGACTCGAACTTACTTTCTGTGAAGTTATTGTTGCTGCGGATGCAACCGAAGGAATTCATGTACTGCGAAGAGTGCGCCTTCGAAAGGCCGAGAATGTAGACGTGGTCGATTTTACGACTTGGTCACCCGTGGATATTGCGGATACGGATGGTGACGGGCAGTTGGACATTGTGCTAGAAGGGGATGCTTACGAAGACCACTGGTTTGAAGTTGTCACCATTGAAGATGGTTCCTTCAAGACCATTTTTTCGGGACTCGGCTATTACCTGTAGTGTTTTTAAGTGTCTGGGACACCCACCCGCACTCACGTTTCGGCCGCAACGCCAGCTTCATTCTTCCCGAACCTCGGCGTATTCCTCTCACGGGTTCTGCACCGGTTGCGCGCCCATCGGAGCAGGTAACGATAGCGGCTCTTCCGGCATGATGATCCATGCGATCGGATACGACAAGAATCCGATCACCGTCATGAACGCCATGATGAGCCACACCACACGAACCAGCGTGACATCAATGTCGAAATATTCGGAGAAGCCGAGGCAGACGCCCGCGATCTTGCGTCCCATGCGCGGACGGATCAGCTTGCGCCGGGCCAGTGTGGCGCCGACGCGAACGCCGCAATAGGCGCAGACAACAGCATCGTCCTGAATGACTTTTCCGCAGTAGTTGCAATACATAAAGACCCTCTGATTTATTTTACGGTTATCGGCCCTACGCGGTTCCGTAAAAAAGGGGCTTTCACCACTAAGGACACGAAGGTCCACAAAGGAAAACTTTTCACCACAGGGAACACAGAGAGACACAGGGGCAACTATTCTCTATACGCGTCTTTGATGTAGCGGCGGGCCTGGTCTGCCTGGCCGCTATCGGCACGGCCTTCGAGGACCGTTTCGTAGCTCTTCATGGCGAGATCGCGCTTTTGCATGAGGTCGTACATCTCTCCCGCGGCAAGGTTGGCTTTTTGGCGGACGTCCGGATCGGGATCGGGCGCTTGGTTTACTAGCTCGTAGGCTGAGGCTGCCCCGGACAGGTTATGTTCGCTGCGCAGAAGTTCTCCCAATCCCCAGGCGGCAAGTTCGTAGTGAAGATTGCCGTACTTCCCTTCCTTGCCGTTTTGCCAGACTTTGCGGTATTGGGCTTCAGCATCCGAGAGATGTCCGGCAGCCCGCTCCAGATTGGCGACTTCGGTGGGGAAAAGATGATTGTGTGGATAGCGCTCGGCCAGCCCCTTCATGTATCCGAGGGCTTCGTCGTACTGGTGCTCGCGGCGGAGGAACAGGCTGAGAAGGACTTTCGCGTCGACGGAGGTGTCGTCCTGGCCTCTTGCGACCTCGCGGAGATAGGTCAGGCCTTTTTCTTTCGATCCGCTGAGTCCGGCGATCGCGGCGGCGGCTTTGACGGTCCAGGGAAGATTGCTGACGACATAGTTATGAGTTCCAACGACCAGCTTGGCATCGAGATATTCAGGGTCGAGTTCAAGCACGTGCTCGTGGTCGCGGCGTGCTCCAACGGCGTTGCGCAAGGCGGAAAACCAGGCGCGTTCGACCAGGCCGGTGTAGACGGCAAACTCGGCGCGAGTTACGCCGCGGCAGTAAAGAGCATCGACGTCTTTGGGGTTGACCTTGAGTTGCTGCTCCTCGATATTCAGGGCGATGCGGACCAGGCTCTTGATGCGCTCCTTGATTTTGGGATCGGTGGGACGCGGGGCGTGCCCGATGAAACTCTCGTTGGTGTAGTCGCCCGTGTTCATGCCGCCGGTCTCGTAGAGATTGCTCATCAGGATGGCGGTGAGAAGATGGTTGACCGCGAAGGCGTCGTTGGGCCGGCTTTGAACCATCTTTTCGAAATCCTGTATCGCGCGGCCGTATTCCATGTTGTAGAAGTGGTCGAATGCGGCATCGACTTGAGCGTCATGGGGAGCACCTTGAGGGCGTGCGGAATCCGGCGGAGTTTGCGCTAGAGAGAGAACGCAGAGGGCAAATAGTAAAGAAAAAACCAGGCGGCCGAATTGCCGGAATCTCATTCGAGAACTCAACTTCGGGGCGATGCTGCTAGTCTAACCGAACTGCTCGCGTTGCTGCTGCTGGCGTCTTCGAGGTCCGCAAGTGCACGGCCGGGAATCAAGACGGTTATCGTCGTTCCGTGGGCGATACTCCAAGCCGTCAACAGCTATCCCTATAATCTGAACTGCCAGAGCGGATCGCAACAAGCATTGGGGTCTGGCACAAACGTCTCGCGTCTTCGGTACCGATGCATCTTTACTCGCTCGATCACGTAAGAATTGCGCGTCGGCAAGGCGCTCCGCGAATGGAGCTGCATGTAACATCAAGAAAGACAAGCATTTAGATAGAGGCAAGCTTTGGCGTTTGGAATGCCAAGTGAAATTCCGGATTCCCCCGAGCAGATCTCTATATATGGCAGAAGCAGCACAAGGAACACAGCAGGAGTTTTGGCGCCCTCCCTCTCAGATCGTAAGAGAAGAGGTCGTCGAACGGGAATCGATTCCCACGATGGCGGAAGCCTGCCCCAAATGCAGGACCGAGTTCCTTTTGGGATCACGGTTTTGCCACACGTGCGGAACACGCAGACCGGAGGCGATAGGGCTGAGCGGGCATTCGGATGTCGCGGCCGTAGTGAGCGGCTGGGAGCAATCTATGCGGTACCTGCGCTCCGCTTTTGGCGACATCTCTTTGGATAGCCTTAAGCTGCCGGCGTGGCTGAAGATTCAGGCGCCATCCTGGTTACGCTATTTGCATTTCCACGAGATCAAGAGCCGCGTTGGCCTGTCGACCGGATCGCTCATTGCTTTCGTCATCGGTCTCGCCTGCGTGGCCGGATCGCTGCTCGTCGGCCTGCTCACGGCAAAGACTCTGGTGGAATGGCAGGCAATCCAGATCTATCGGGTCGAATGGTTGCTCGGGGCTACAGCCGCATTCGTGCTGGGTATTCTTCTGAAGAAGAACGAGCGCAGCGACCGCGACTAGTTCGACTCTCCGCCGCTTCCCGCGGCTCTCCTTTGCTGACTCATCCGATAAAGATGGTGAACCGGCCCCGTGCCTTTGCCGAGGGGATGTCCGTTCGCAATCGCCGCCGAGACGTAGGTCTTGGCCAGCAGGGTGGCTTCCGCTAAACCTCGATCGAGAGCCAGATGGCAGGCCATGGCGGTGGCGAAAGCGCAGCCGGTGCCGTGAGTGAAGTTGGACCGCTGACGCTCGGCTTTAAAGATCTCCTGGGCTGTCCCTTGTTTAGTCGAAAAGCTAAGGAGATCCATGGCTTTTTCCAGATGACCTCCGGTGATGACCACGGCCGGGGCACCCATCTCATGGAGTCTGGCAGCTGCGGTCTTCATCTCTTCTAGGTCGCTGACCTGCAATCCGGTCAGGACCGCAGCTTCATCGATGTTTGGCGTGACCACATCGGCCAGAGGAATCAATCTTTCCATGAGGATGCGGGTGCCTGCGGGATCCAGGAGGTTGGCTCCGGAGGAGGACTTCAGGATGGGATCCAAGATGACATTGGGAAACCTGGCCCGGGAACCCGTACTAGACCCATTCGTACCCCCCGCCAGGAAATCAGCAACCGCCCGGGCGACCTTCCCCGAACCGAGCATTCCGATGTGGACAGCCGAGATTTCGATATCGGCTGCAAGTTCTTGCAAGCTATCGGTTAAGAGAGCGGGGTCGACGGGCTCAACCCGCTTAACCCCGGCCGTGGATTGCACCGTCATTGCCGTGACGCAGGCGACTCCATAGCAGCCGTGGGCAGCGATGGTTTTGATGTCTGCCGTTATGCCGGCTCCCGAGGAAGGGTCGAAACCGGCGATGGTGAGAACTACAGGTGGTTTTTCGGCCATGAACTTCGGTTTCTGGCAACTCTGATAGTAGCGCGAGTTTGGCCCTTGATGTTACATCGGCGAGTGCAGGGAAGTTACTTGAGGAGAGGCATCATAGAAAAAAATTCGCCAGCGGCGATCGAATGCATACCTGTAAATACATGATTCCATGTAGGTTACAATCCTGCTGACTGTAAGCCATTGATTCCAGTGAAGTTGCAAAATTTACCCTGCCGCGTCTTTGGTGCTATTTACCTT
The DNA here is from genome assembly GCA_035946775.1 of Candidatus Sulfotelmatobacter sp. Classification (GTDB taxonomy): domain Bacteria; phylum Acidobacteriota; class Terriglobia; order Terriglobales; family Acidobacteriaceae; genus Sulfotelmatobacter. The sequence goes on from DASYZA010000196.1 coordinate 21,369, forward strand.
TGAATAAATACGTAAGCTTCCGAAAACAAATGAGATTTCTCGGATGTGGGTAAATTATCAATAGGTTACGTAAGGCATCCATAACTAGGAGGTCATTGTCCGACCGGCCATTTCGTATTGACACAAAGTTTGGCAGCCCGATAGCATTTACGAACTGCAGCTAAAACCAGCCTTAGGCCAAAGGGCACTTTTGAGTATGCGAGGAGAACTGAATGCGAAGACGTATAGCTCATGGACTGGCGATCGCTTTTTTGATCGTCGGCCTGGGAGCGGCTCAGGGACCGAACAACTCGGAGGCGAAACCGGCTCCTATTAGTTCGATCCAGGTGCAACCAGAAGTCCGCAAACAGGTCGGCAAGACAAAACCGTATCAAGTTGGGACAGCTTCATGGTACGGCGCTAACTTTGAGGGTAAGGAAACGGCCAGCGGCGAACCGTACAACATGTACGACATGACCGCCGCGTCGTTGAGCCTACCCATGGGAAGCCATGTAAAGGTAACGAACCTCCGGAACGGAAAGTCCGTCGTGGTTCGGATTAACGACCGTGGACCAGTGGTCCCCGGCCGGATTATTGACCTTTCGTATGGTGCTGCCCAGGCGCTCCAAATGCGGGCGCACGGAATACAACGCGTGCGTCTGGACCTGGTCGAAACCATTACGGTCGCCAAAGCCAACTCGAGCAAGCCGGCTTACCAGACCATCGCCTATAACCATCCCCCTGTAGCGCAACTTCCGTAAAAACCGTAAACTAGCCGGGATGACGGCTGCTCTGCCCAACCGCATCCCGAACGATAGCGCCAGCTATCGGAGCGCTGATCCGCGCGAGCGGCTCATCGTTGCGCTGGACGTTCCCACGGCCGCCGCCGCACAGAAAATTGTGGCGGCGGTCGGAGATTCCGCCCTTACGTACAAGGTGGGGATGCAGTTGTACACCTCTGAAGGACCGCAGGCGGTCCGTGATCTATTGGCTTCGGGACGGCGGGTGTTCCTCGATCTGAAATACCACGACATTCCCAATACGGTCGGAGCGGCGGTGGGCGAGGCTGCCAAGCTCGGCGTGCATATGCTCACGATCCACGCGGCGGGGAGCACGAAGATGATCCGCGCGGCGGCTGAGGCTGCGAAGGTACGGCCGGAATTGATGGTGCTGGCTGTTACCGTACTAACGAGCATGGGCAGCCAAGACTTGGAAATCGTCGGTATGGACGGAACGGTGGAAGAAAGCGTGGTGCGTCTGGCAGGATTGGCGCTCGCCAACGGATGCCACGGGATCGTCACATCGGCGCGGGAGGCTCCAGCCGTCCGGGCTAAGCTCGGCCAGCAATTCGCGATCGTCACGCCGGGAGTGCGGCCCGCCGGGAGCAGTGTAGGAGATCAGGTACGCGTCGTCACGCCCTCGGAAGCGATTGCAGCCGGGGCAAGCCATATTGTGGTTGGGAGACCTATCACCGAAGCTACCGATCCCGCAGCTGCGGCGCGAGCGATTCTGAGGCAGATCAGCGGGTAGCGTCCCTACCGCAAGCGTTCTGGCACCAATCTGACCATTTCTTGGTTATACCCGAGCAAAGTCAATTCCTGGTGCCGCAAAAGTAGCTTTTTATTTTCTGTGCTGTTGTTTGGTGACCGCCCGGTAGCTCGTACTCGGAATCCGCTTTGCGTTCACGTTAATCCCTGAGTTCTCCAACTCTTGCTCGCTTTTCGAGATGTATTTCCTTTTGCGCTCCTCCATGGACTCCAATAACCCGAATTGATCGGGGTTTTCCTTGTGCAGGAACGACAGGACGCCCAGGAAGAGTTCCACGACATTAGGTCCAGCCAAGAAGGGAGGACTCTGCACGAAATCCCAAAGCTTCCTGTCACGTCCGGCCGGCTCAGATGCCCGAGATAATGTCGGCACGACCGCGCCAGGCGCTGTCCTACTTGGGCCGGACGACTAATCCCCGCACAATCTGCGGAATCGGCATCTTGGTCAGATAGCTGGCCCTTTCAAGCTCTGAATGCACCTCGTCGTCAATTTCGATCATTTGCATGTGTCCGCTCCTTCTCGATGATTCTGAAACTATCCGATTCCCGTGTTAAGTTGGATCTCGGAGTGGTGGTAGAATAGTAGTATGAAAGAGAAGACATCAGTCACACTCTCGAAAGAGGTGCTTTCAGGCATCGACCGTCTGGCCGGGCCAAATCAGTCGCGTTCGGCGTTCATCGAGTCGGTACTTACGGAGCATCTGCGCGCCCGTGCGCGCGCAGAACGCGATGCCCGTGACGTAGCAATCATCAATCGCAATGCGGGAAAGTTGAACCGCGAAGCCTTGGACGTCCTTGAGTACCAGGCGCCTTTGGGCGAATTCCCGGAAGAGTAGAGACAGAATGAGGCGTGGCGACGTTTACCGTGTGCACAAACCGCGCGGAGATCCGAAGCAATATCGCAGCTTCGTGATAGTGAGCCGACAGGGGCTTATAAATTCTGGGTACGCAACGGTGATCTGTGCACCGGTTTATACGAATGGAACAGGGCTATCAACGCAAGTCGCGATCGGACCCAACGAAGGTCTGAGGCATGAGAGTTGGGTAGCTTGCGATAACCTAAGCAGTTTACAGAAATCGGAACTTACTCACTTCGTCGGGACGCTCTCTTGGGCGAAGCTAGCCGAGTTGGACGAAGCGCTGAGAATCGCGCTCGCTCTCGACTAGCCTACACAACGCAAGCAGTTACAGTTTCTCGAAAAACTCGCACGCCGAGCACGAGATGTAAATCCCGCCCGGGACGCCGCGTTCGCGATCTTTCACCCGCTTGACGATGCGGGTGGGCTTGCCGCACTTAGGGCAGTCGGTGCTCTTGGTGGTGTCCATGACCTTCTTACGGTCGGCTGTTTTTGCGATCTTGGCGCCTACGGCCATTGTTGTTTCTCCTGATATTTCGAATGTGTGCGCAGCGCTCCGCGCGCCAGCCGCGCCGAGGAAGGTGGATGGAATTGTCTGGATCCACTCGGGAAGACGTTGAAGCTGCGTCTTGATGCTCTTCCGCCGTTTTCAATTTTACCGTAAGGTTGATCCAGATGTCTTGCCTGCTTGGCTGGATAGCGAGGCTAGGTCGGCGACTCCGCCAGCAAAAATCCCCACTTCTCCCGAAAACAGGGAGAAGTGGGGTACCCATCTCTTTGAGTTTTATTGCAATTTTCCGCGCAGAATCGTGATTGACGCTTTGGGCAGTTGATAGAGCGTGTTTCCGCTTCCCTGCACAGTTGACCGCGACGGCGGGCCGTCGGGGTCGGCGTGTCCACCCGCTCCTTCCTGGTGCCACTGATACTGACCCGAACCAAAGGTGATCCGGTCGACTTTCCCGGAGAAATACCGTTCGGATTTTCCCGCGCCATCGAAGGCCAGCTTCACCGCATGATCGTTCGATTGATCGCGGTTGACCAGCATGACCGCCCACTGACCGTCAGGACGCTCGACTGCATAGGCGGTGACCAACACATGTCCGGCAGCATCGTTGACGTCGCTTGCAGCCTTGAATTGCTTGTGTGGAGCGTCAATGGGCTGCACCCATTCTTTTGTGATGAGTTGGGCAGCGATGTATTGCGGCGGATATCCGGTAACGTTGTAGTTCTGGTCGATCCAGAGGAAATTTCCGAAACCGCTCTGTTCTCTTGGATACGGCATGTAGTGGAAATAGTAGGTCGCGCCAGCGCCCTCGGCCATCATGCTGCCGACGTAATCGGCAAGCCACAGGCCGGATTTCACGGTTGATGGCGGTGCGCCTCCGCCGATGTTTCCTTCCGTCATGAAGAACGGAATGTTCGATGGCACTCCGTTATCTTTCCAGACCTGCACGATGTGATGAACGTATTGCGGCTCGGGATAGAGATCAGCCCACGAGTAGCTCGAGCGATCCTGGTAGGGATAGTGTTCGAACGAGAAGAACGTAAAGTCATTCATACGTCCGTGCGCTTTCAGATAATCGACGAAGCGCCCGATCCACGACACTTTGCCATTCGCATCCGGCCAAACTTCGACATCTTCGAATGTGCCCTCAAATGGCGGCCCGCCGAGCTTGGCTTCGGGGACGAGCTTATGAATGGCCGTTGCAAACTGAAGGTAGAGAGCAGCGTAATCCTCAGGCAGCATGTGCTGGCCGTCGGCTTCTTCTCCCATTTCGACGTAAGAAACTGGATAGTGCCGCTTGTAGAGATAAGCAATTTCATTCGCGGCATCTTCGGGCGTGGCATATAGCATCGCGATCGGCACCATGGTCGCTAGGCCGCGGGTCACACCGCAGTTAAAGAAGAAATCGAAGCCAACCTGATCTCCGCGGTTGTAGTCGAGGTCGGATGCGGCATGCCACGGATCGACCGATGAGGGCCACGTCACGGTCTGGTTGCGGCTCGGAAAGTGTGTCACGTAGTCGTTGAATTCGCCATCGTCGGAAAGGGCGCCAACATAGAGTTCGTTAATCGCGTAGCCCACGCAATTTCGTTTGTCTACCGAGCCGTGCGTGTCACATGTGTTGGAGGACTCGGTCATCCAGATACGGAGATATCGAACCGGAATCATCCAGTTCACGAGTTTCAAAGTGACGGTGCCGCCCTGGCCTTCAGTGATGTTGCCCAGGGGATACGTCTGCCACGTTCCCTTTTGTGTGCCGTCGTAGAAGGGCTCCAGTTCGCCGGTCCAGAACTGCACCGCGTACTTTTTCGCGTAGGGATCGGCCCATGCGATGCGGATCGCATTGACGTCGATCTTGGTGCCGAGATCGATTATGACCCACTGCGGATGCAGTGAATCGTCTTCGCCGGTGAACGCTTTCGTCAGATACGGATTGCTCTTCCAGTACGAGTGGATGTCGCCGTCAGTAAGACGCGACCAGCCGTTGCCGTCGCCGCGACTGAATCCGCGATGCGGCAGTGGATACGCCCAGGAACTGTGAATCTCGCCTGCAGGCTCGGCATCGCCCACAAAGTAGCCTTCCTGCTTCTCGGGATTGCTCCACTTCCCGTTCGGATTCCAGTGCCAGGCTTCGACCATAAGCTCGGTGTTCTGTCGGTACGTCACCGTCTGCCATCCCGCATTCAGGATTTCTTTCAGCAGTGGGTCCCTCAGCAGGTGATCAGGTGTGCCGGTGCGCAAACGGTCGATGGCGGCACCGAGCGAGTGAATGGGACTGAAGGTATTCGCCACGTGGGCGGGGTCGGCATCCACCACGACTTTCTGCGCGTTCGAATTCGCGGGGATGAACCATACGGCGATGATTCCGGCCAGTACAGCAAGATAATGTGTTCTGAAAAAGGACGACATCGCTCCTCCTCTGGGACGAATCAGCCAAGTATTGAAACGTTTAAGTACTGGGAAAACGCCGCCCATAGCATACACCGAGTCTTGCGCCCTGCAGCGATCTGAGTCCGGGTGTCGGAAAACTCGTGACGTACTTTGGCAGATTGCGATGCTCCGCGAGTTCCAGTGGTCGAATAGAACGGAGCTACAATGGTTTCACTCGGCCCCGCAGTAGACCCCTTCAACTGGTGACCCAAGGTTCGTTCGAACATTGCAGGAGAAAATCCTATGAGAAGCTTGCGTTCGCTTGTTGTATCCGTCGTAGTGGTATTGGCCGCCTCCCAACTCACACCTGCACAAAATTGGGTGCCATTAGTGAACCAGCCAAATGCGAGTCTCGGCCTCGGCAATCCGCTGTTGCTCACCGATGGTACTGTCATCCTTCATGAAGCCTGTGGACGACAATGGTGGCGTCTGACTCCAGATGCCTACGGAAGTTACGTCAACGGCACCTGGAAACAAACGGCATCCCTTCCTCCCGGTTACGCTCCTCTGTATTTTGGCTCGGCGGTGCTGGCAGACGGTCGAGTCATGATGGCGGGAGGCGAGTACAACGCCACCAACAACAATTGCCAGCCCGTTTGGACCAACCAGGCTGCAATCTACGACTGGAAGACTGACAAGTGGACGATGGTAGCTGCGCCTTCAGGCTGGGATACCATTGGCGATGCTCAGAGCGTCGTGCTGGCGGACGGAACGTATATGCAGGCGAATTGCTGCACCACGCAAAGTGCGCTGCTGGATGCAACAAGCCTGACATGGACCATCACAGGATCCAACAAGCGCGATGTCAATGATGAGGAAGGCTGGACGCTTTTGCCGGATGGGAATGTGCTGACAGTAGATGCTTACGTCTTTAATTACCAGAAGAATGGGAAAAGATATGAGATCTACCATCCGTCGACAGGAAAATGGATGAGCCCCGGCAGTACACCGGTACAACTCTGGGATTCGTATCCAAATGCAAATGGAGCATCCTACGAACTCGGCCCCGCGGTACTCCGGCCAGATGGCACCATCTTCTATGCCGGAGCCAATGGCGCTCCCGGGGAGCCTGGCCACACAGCCATTTATGACACCAACTCCAAGACCTGGAGCGCAGGGCCCGATTTCCCTGACTCTTTAGACGTAGCGGATGGTCCTGCGAGCCTGCTTCCTGACGGAAACGTTTTGGTTCAGACCAGTCCGGGAATTTTCAATACCGGCTCGAAGTTTTACGAGTGGAATGGAAGCACATTCTCGGACGTAACCTCGGGCAACACTGACGCAACGAATATTTCTTCGTATTGGGGAAATATGTTGGTGCTGCCGACCGGCGAAGTTCTATATACAGACTTCGGCAACGTCTGGCTTTACGAGCATGGCGGAAAGCCGGATAGTGCGTGGCTGCCCGTAATTCAGTCTGTGCCCTCGACTCTCAAGCGCGGGCGAACGTACACGGTTTCTGGCTGGAACTTCAACGGGTTCTCGCAAGGCGCCGCATACGGTGACGACATTCAGGGCGCCACCAACTATCCGCTCGTTCAGATCACAAACCGGGCAAATGGACAGGTCGCCTACGCACGGACCCATGACCACAGCACGATGGGTATCGCTTACACGACAACTGCGTCCACCAATTTCGATGTCGCGGGTAAGGTCGAAACGGGCTTGGGCGATTTGCGAGTCATAGCCAATGGCATCGCATCCGATCCAGTCACGGTGAATATACAGTAAGAGAAAGCGGCCAACCGCACCTCTCCTGGCACGATGCTGGGAGAGGTGTGCGCTGGCTGAGTTATACATTGACCTCACTCCCGGCCGGCGGCCACCCTCCGTTTGACCGCGCTCCCGCGCCCTGTTACCGTCATATGTTTGCCTTCTGCGGGCCCGAGTGACTGTGGGACTCTACTCGCTTTACACGCGAAGGCTGAATTGATCGCTAAGGGGGCCTCATGCCTGCCATCAAATTCCGTGGTGTGGATTTTATCCAGTACGATTCGCTGCTCACCGACGAAGAACGACTCGTACGCGATACGACCCGGCAGTTCATCGAAGATAATCTGATTCCCATCATCGAGGAATGCAATCGCGCCGGGCGCTTTCCTAAGGAACTGATCAAACCCATGGCGGAGTTGGGATTCTTTGGCGCGTCCATTAAGGGATATGGCTGCGCCGGCATGGGCAATGTCGAATATGGCCTGATGACGCAAGAACTCGAGCGCGGCGACTCGGGCGTACGCAGTTTCGTGAGCGTGCAGTCGGGATTGTGCATGTATCCGATCTATGAGTTCGGCAGCGACGAACAGAAGAACACATGGTTACCGCCAATGCAAAAGGGCGAGAAGTTGGGCTGCTTCGGATTAACGGAGCCCGATTTTGGATCGAATCCGGGCGGGATGCGCACGCGTGCGCGCAAGGTTGGGAACGAGTACGTCATCAATGGCGAGAAAATGTGGATCACGTCGGGAACGATCGCCGATGTAGCCGTCATCTGGGCCAAGGTTGAGAACGAGAATGATCGCGTCCGCGGATTCCTGGTTGAGACGGACCGTCCCGGATTTAAGGCCGATGACATTCATGGAAAATGGTCGCTTCGAGCGTCCGTGACTTCGGGCTTGTCGCTGCAGGATGTACACGTGCCGGAATCGAATCTGCTGCCCAAGAGCGGCGGATTAAAGTCGCCTCTCATGTGCCTGAACCAGGCGCGATATGGCATCGCGTGGGGTGCCGTGGGCGCGGCAATGGCCTGCTACGACTGCGCGCTGCAGTATGCGTTGCTGCGCAAGCAGTGGCGCGATCAGCCAATTGCCTCCCATCAACTTGTGCAGGACAAGCTGACATGGATGATCAGCGAGATCACTAAGGCGCAGCTACTCGTGTTGCAGGTCGGCAGATTGAAAGATGTGGGGAAAGTCGAACACCAGCATATTTCCATGGCCAAGCGGAACAACGTCTGGATGGCGCTGGAGTGCGCCCGCATCTCGCGCGACATCCTCGGAGCGAATGGCGTCGCCGATGACTACCCCATCATGCGGCACCTTATGAATCTGGAGTCAGTGAAGACGTACGAGGGCACGCACGATGTGCATTCGCTGATCATTGGTCAGAGCGTTACCGGAATCGATGCATTCTAAGAGCAGGTCGCATACCTTGAAAGAATGAAAGCGCTGCGGCTGGACGATCTCAGATTGTCATCCGTACAGTTCGCTCAGCAACTCGTAGGCCCGCCGCAGGTGTGGAATAACGATGCTGCCACCTACGACCATCGCTACGTTCAGGGACTCTTCTTGTTCTGCGCGCAGAACTCCCAGGCGATACGCCTGGATGGCGTGATAGAAAATGCAATCGTCACAGCGCAAAACCGCGGATGCCACCAGTCCCATCAATTCTTTCGTTTTCGCGGGAAGAGCGCCTTCGAGATATGTATTGTGATCGATGTTGTAGAAGCGCTTGACGAGAAAATTGTTGGCCTTGTCGACGTTTGAATTCAAACGCTCTCTGCTGTCGAGGAACCGCCGGGCAAGTTCACTCTTCTCAGAAACCTGCTTCTCGGTAAATAGATATGTAGGTTCCTTGCGTTCCGGGGTGGCTCGCTCCTGCACGAGATGCTCGGCATTTCCGCTGTGATCGCTCGTCATGGTTGGCATGGGCAAATAGTAGCACCAGGGGCAAACCCGGCGGCAGATTCAGTGGGTGCGAAATGCCTCTCTTTCAGAATTAGAAGGTGCGACCGGAGTAGCATCATGCGGTTGGTTTGTCGCGCGGTGGCTCTACCGCCATGAAATCCTGGGCAAAGCGCCCGGCGTAGCTCTCAAGCAGAGCGGGTAGTCGTCCAGACTCCGAGGACTTCAGAATCAATCCCGCATGATGATGCTTTTTGATTCGGGTGACCACTTCCGGATCGTTATAGGCTGAGGTATCGGGACTCTCCTGCCGGGCGAGTGAGAGAATTACTCCTGCGTAATCTTCGCGCACTGGAGGCAGTTTGTAGGTGCCGTCTCCGCCAGCAATTTCGATTCGCGCCCATTCCCGCCAAAGATTGATTCCAGTCGCGGCTTCGACCATCTCGTTGATGTAAGCTCCGCCAACTCGCGCCGCGCACTCCAGAAAATAGAAATGGCCATCGCATGGGCGCGGATGAACTCCGCATGAGAAACGCCGCGCAGCAACCCTAGCGCGCTAATCAGGTCGCCATTCATTTCACGCAGCGTAAGGTCGTCTTCACTTTCGCGAGGAACGGTGAATGTCGTGAATACTCCGCCATGCGCCACATTCATGGGAGGCTTGCCGTATTTGCTCACGTTGGAGAAAAGAACTTCTTTTTCCGAAACAATCGAATCCACGTGGTAGACATCGCCAGGAACAAACTTCTCCACCAGATAGGTCGACTGCTTGTCTCCTAGTTGTTCAAGCAAAGGCCAAAGGTCCGCTGCGGCATGAAATTTTTTGATGCCAATCGCGGAAGCTTCCTGGCGTGGTTTCAAGACCCACGGACCGGGCACATGATCGAGGTAATACTGGATATCCGCATGGTTCACGGCTGGGACGAAGTCGGGTACGCGAACATGCCGATCGAGCGCCCGCATGCGCATCGCCAATTTATCGCGGAAATAGCGCATGGTCGTAAGCCCCATACCCGGAATGCGGAGATGCTCGCGAAGTGTCGCGGCAGTCTCCATGTCGAACTCATCGAGGGCCACGATACGATCCAGTTTTTCTTTGCGGGCCAAGTGGGTTACTGCTTTCACGATATCGTCGAGCGAAATTTCTTCCGGCAGGTAATAAGTGTCGTCGAGGCTTTCGCGCGGCCAGTCGGCGTTGCGCAGTTTCTCGGCCGTCAGCAGGATCACGCGGCAACCGCTCCGCTTGCACTCGCGCATAAATTCCTGCCCCTTTTCATAGGTGGTGATGCAAAGAAAAGTCAGTGAGCGGGTGTCAGGCATAATCGGAAATTGGATTAGGAGAATATCACGTCAAAACGATAAACATCGAACCAACAATTTCGATTTTGTACAACGGAAATGCCGCGAGCTTTTCCTTCAGTCGCAAAACGTATCGATTACGGCAACCGCAACGGCTTCCCCTGCGTCTATGGATTGCGGTATAGTCTCAACCCGGCGCGCCACCTCTGCGCCAATGGGGAAAACACAGCATGGCAACGCAAACTCGTCCAGAAGGCAAAGCTCGCACGTTTGGCGAAAACATTGAGAGCGATCTCGCGTCCCGATTTTTGCGGGTAGTCGAGGTCGCCGCGATCGAATCCGCCCGCACCATGGGACAAGGAGAACGTAAGCTCAGCGACCAGATGGCCACCGAGGCCATGCGGCGGACGATGGATTCGATCCCCATGCGGGGCACGATCGTGATCGGCGAGGGAGAGCGCGACGAAGCTCCCATGCTATACATCGGCGAAAAGGTTGGCGCCGAATTTCCCGATGGAACCGAGGTTCCCGAAGTCGATATCGCCGTCGATCCGCTGGAAGGGACAAACCTGTGCGCGACGGGAGCGCCGGGATCGATCACCGTTCTCGCCGCCTCGGAACGCGGCGGCCTGCTTAACGCACCCGACTGCTACATGGACAAAATTGTCGTCGGGCCATCCTGCAAGGACGCCGTCTACCTCGACGCGCCTGTGTCACACAATCTGAAGAACATAGCGCGACGTCTGGATCGCGACGTTGACGATCTCGTAGTCATGGTTCTCGATCGCCCCCGCCACGAGAAACTGATTGCCGATATTCGCAAGGCTGGAGCGCGGATTCGACTGATTGGCGATGGCGATCTTTCGGCTGGAATTGCGGCAGCCATCATCGGCACGGGCGTTCATGCCGTCATGGGATCCGGAGGAGCCCCCGAGGGAGTGATCACAGCAGCCGCGGTTCGCTGCTTGAATGGATATATGCTCGGACGGCTGATCGTGAAGCCAGACCAGGAAGAGCGTCTCGAGCGCATGGGAATTAAAGACAAAAACCGCATTTACGAAGCTGAAGACCTCGCACCGGGCAAGCAGATCATCTTCGCCGCTACAGGCGTCACCGACGGAGCGTTGATGAAAGGCGTGCGATTCTTCGGCGAAGGGACGAGAACTTCCTCAGTCATCATGACCTTGCGCACCGGCAAAGTCCGGTTCGTCGAGAGCATTCATCTCGACAAGAGCCCCGACTTCAAGGTGCGGTTTTCGTGAGTGAATCGCATGGCTTAGCAACTTACTTCAGATACTCCGAGTTCTTCTTCAGCTCTTCGGGAATGGGCGGGAATGGCGGCCATTCTTGCGAGTATCCCTTGAGCAAAGGAGTGGCTGTTTCCGATCGCAGCGTGCCGTCGTGCACAACAAAGCTATGTGGGTGGCCCTTGGAATAGCCTTCCCAAAGACTCAGACCCGCATAGGCGCCATCTTTGCGGAGAACGTAATACGTCATATCCATGTAACGCAGCTTGTTCATGTCTCCGTTATAGTTGCGGACAATGCGCTTCAGCGCGTCAATGCCGGCTTCCTTCGGCGACATGCCGTGCCGCATGTTTTCGACAATCGTGTGTGCGCCCGCAACCTTGATGTTCTCCTCGCCGCTTCCCGTTGCTCCAGCGGAACCCACATCCTGATCGGTGAAGCACCCTGCACCAATAATCGGTGAGTCACCGACTCGACCGGGAATTTTGAACGCGAGCCCACTGGTTGTCGTGATGCCCGACATCTCCCCTTTTTCATTCATCACGGAACAGTGAATGGTCCCGGTTGGCGGGAACAGCACTTTCCGCACCGCAACGAGCTGACGCTCTGGCTCAATCCCAAGCTCTGCGGCACGCTGTTTGAGCTGTTCAATGCGCTCACGCCAGACCTCTGCTTGGGGCTTGTTGTCCGCTGCAGGAGGCTGCCAGCTCGGATCCGCAATCCCCGGCCCCCACCAATCGCGATCGGAGTTGAACTGCTTCCACAACATCCAGATTTTCCTCGAATGTTCGGTCAGAAGATTTTCGCGCGGAAATCCCATCGCGACTGCGAATCGCTCCGCGCCTTCTCCCACGAGCATCACGTGCCCCGTATGCTCCATAACGGCTTTCGAGACGCTCGATACGTTCTTTATGTTCCGAACACCGCCGACGGCACCGGCGCGGCGCGTCGGTCCGTGCATGCAGCAGGCATCGAGTTCTACCACTCCTTCTTCGTTGGGGATCCCCCCAAGTCCAACCGAATCGTCATTCGGGTCGTTCTCCGGACCTTGTACCACCCGAATGCCAGCATCCAGGGTGTCTCCACCACCTTTCAGGAAGGCGTAGGCGGCTTCGGCATAAGGGTACCCGTTGTGGGCGCAAATGATGATCGGGCGTTTGGCGGAAGCTGTGCCAGCACTCTGCTCGCTAGACTGCGCTGAATGCGCCGCATGCGCGCCAGCACTGGCAGCAACGGCACCTAATACAGAAGTTTTGACGAAGTCGCGTCGTGAAACAGTCACTGGGGCTCCTTCTACGTCCGACGTCGAGCACACTTCCTGAATGCGCTGAAACGAACTCTCAGACACGAAGGCGCAAGAATATCACGAGGTAGCCGCACGATGCGGTTCAGACATAGGCCGTTTTATTTGAAGCTCAACTACCGCCGGGCATACCTGCGCAGGCGCCCAGGATACTCGGCTCCGGCTTTTTCCAGCCGCTCGGCTTCGGTCATGCTGATGGGCTGGACTTTCTCCGAACGGAATCGGAGCAGCGCCGCAATATTGCCGACCTTGTCAAACTCCGGATCGCCTTTCACATAGAACGTCTCAACATCACGGCGGATCACTGCTGGAAGCAGGGCTTCGCTCACATCCACAATCTCCTGCGTCTCTCGGCCGCACACTGGACAAAAACTAACCAAGTGAGCGTCAATGTGGCCACAATTCGGGCACTCCACGGCATGCGCCTGCAGATTTTCGCCGATAAGCAGGGTTTGCACTTCGCCCAGTTCGAGGGACCGCAGAACACGCCTCAGTCCGGTAACGCCCCGGCCGTTGCTACGCGCCTGGCTCACCGCGAGGTCCATGAGCTCGCGACGGCGACTATTCCGCCATTCGTCGAGGATCTGTTGCGCGTGCGTGCGGATTTCATCGCGCGAGACACGGGCAACATCGGCACGAAAGCGTCCGATTAACGCTTGCTTCCCATAGGGATGCAGTTGCGACTCGAACAGTGACAGGTGCTCATCCTGACAAGCAAGGATCCATTTCTCGAAGACACCTCGTTCCAGAAGCTCTTTCAAATTTTCCGTGACGTTCTTGAAGTGTTGCCGAACCTCGTCTTCGATGCGGCGTTGTGCGTGCCCGCCATCGTATCCGCCGAAACCATCACTGCGGCCGCGGCGCGTTAACGGATGGAACAAGTCTTCCCTTTCGGTCAGTTCTCCCAGCCGCAGATCGAAGATTCGGGCACGATGACGGTCGATTAAGACGATTCCGAGGAGAGGAGATGCCCCCAAGAGGTGAGCGATGGGTTTAAGGTGAAAATGCCGATCGACAAACAATTGCGTGCTGCCCAGGGTTGCCGGCAGTTCATACTCCTGCCATATGTTCTTTTTGGCACATGCGAATACCGCCTTGCCGTGCGTGCCATTGCTGCGAAGTTCACCAGAAAGCCGAGCGATGCGTTCAATGTCAGCGCGGCCACAATCCTTCTTCCCTTTCGCTTCCAGGCTTCGCATGGCTTCGCGAGCCAGATCCTTGATGAGAATGGCTTCTTCTTTATGGGCTTTATTGCGCGGTGTTGAAGGTTGGAAATAGAAACTGACAGCACAAGATTTTTCGTCTTGAAATTCCGCCAGTTGACGGATTTGTTCGCGAGTAATACTCATGGATCATCTCCCCCACAGAATGAAGTTTGACTTACGCGGCCCCGCGTGGAGCGAGCCCGCCATGAAAATTGGCAAGTCCGGGAGACTTGCGCAGGTGATCGCGCGCAGCGGACACAAACGCCAGTACGCGATCCTCGGTGTGGCCAGTGATGGCTGCAATCTCTTCGACGCTGAAACCCTCGATCGTATGCAGAATGAAAGCTTCGCGAGATCCCGACGGCACATCGCGCAGCGCGGACGCAATCAGGCGCAGCAGTTCGTCGGATGCCAGAATCTGCTCGGGATTCGCCGCGCGTGAGTCAGGAACAACGTCCTGCCCCATAATGGCCTCGTCCGGTTGATGGAACTGCAACTGAGGTTCATCGCTGCCCCGAACGTCTCTCCGCCGGGCGGACTCCTCCAGATGCACCACATTCTGACCGCTCTCGTCAGCTTCCGAAAGCCGGTCGAGGGCACGCAGCGCTTGCCGGTAAAGCCACGGCTCGAGCGCCAACTTTTCTGGCTTTTCCTGGCCGTCGGTCAGGGCCGACGCGATGGCCTCGTCGATGACTTCTTCCTTGGAAATGGAATTGGTATCAATGGACCCTTGCGCTTCGCGGAAATAAATTTCCCGGTCCACGAAACGATCCAGCCGGGCGAGATTCGCGTTTACGTACGACCGAATGTCATCGGAAGAGATGGTCGGCGGAAACACGGCCGCGATGGTCTGCTCGAATGGAACTTCCTTCATCTTCGCGCCTTGACGCGTTGCGTTGCCGCGCCGGTCGCGCTGCCACTTGTGCGACGCCCGCAAGATATCCTTGTGCTTGTTGAGTTGCTGCAATAAATCCTCGAATGCAGCTTTGATAGACGCTTCTGGCGTCGAGGCATTTTTCTGGACAGCCATCTGTCCCGAGGGCAAGCGCAGGTTTAGGGAAACACTGGTACCCTCGCGAGGCGAAAGGGTTTCCACCACACCTCGCAGGTGGATCAGATCTGGCCGGAAAACCTGCAGCCTTTTCTGAAGTTTTTCGATTTGGTGCTGAACGTCTTTCTCTATGGAAGGGGCTTTTGCAAGCCTGTAACTGACGTGAACGTTCATGAGCGCCTCGGCCTTGCTGTACGAAGTTTCGCGCAACCAAGTGCTATCTAAGGCCGATTGTACACCCGGTAGAAACAAGCGGAAGCGAGGAAATGGAAGTCATCCCGGGATTTTTCTGACTAGGAAATTAGGGGTATTGCAACCGCGAAAAATGCCAGTTGCATGCGCCAGATTTGCGGCGTTTGACGAAGCCATTTATGATCGCTCGCCATGCCCCTGCACAGATTCTGGCCTTTACTCATCGTTGTTCCTACGCTTGCGGTTGCCCAGACGAACTCTCCAAAAGAAATAGACGCAGTCTATCCCGACGCTCACGCCTTGTATTTGAATTTGCATGAGCATCCCGAGTTGTCGGGCCACGAGACGGAAACGGCATCGAAGCTCGCTGCCGATCTGCGCAAAACCGGATACGAGGTCAACGAACGTGTCGGCCACACCGGCATCGTCGCAATCATGAAAAACGGCTCCGGCCCGACCATCATGCTTCGTACCGAACTCGACGCACTTCCGGTCGAGGAGAAAACCGGGCTTCCTTATGCCAGCAAAGTGCACACGAAAGATGATGCCGGACACGACGTTCCGGTCATGCACGCGTGCGGCCATGACCTGCACATGGCTTCCCTGCTCGGAACCGCGGAGATCATGGCGCACAGCAAAAACACGTGGCATGGAACCCTGATGCTGATCGGCCAGCCAGCCGAGGAAACCATCTCAGGGGCGAAGTGGATGCTCGACGACGGATTGCTGAAACGCTTCCCCAAGCCTGATGTTGCCGTTGCCCTGCATGTGGACAACCGCGCGCCAGCCGGAATGATTGGGATCGCGCCGGGCACCTACGACGCCAACGCGGATTCCTTGCGCATGACGATCTACGGCAAGGGTGGCCATGGATCGGCTCCGCAGACCGCAATCGACCCGATCGTCATCGCCGCACGCACGATACTCGCTCTCCAGACCATTCCTTCCCGCGAAGTAAAGCCTGGAGAGATGGCAGTCGTTACCGTCGGGTACATCCATGCCGGGAACAAGAACAACATCATCCCGGATGATGCGGAACTTGGCCTGACTGTACGCACATACAAGGCGGACGTTCGAAGTCAGGTGTTGGCCGCGATCACACGTATCGCTGATGCGGAATCCGCCGCTGCCAACGCGCCGCGGAAGCCGCTGATCGAGCACATCGAAGCCACCGATTCCGTCTACAACAATCCTGCACTCGCAGAGCACTTGAAAGGTGTTCTCGAAAAAGCCCTCGGGAAAGACAAGGTCACGATCGACGAACCGATCACAGCCTCAGAGGACTTCTCCTATTTTGTGGAGCAAGGAATCCCCGGGTTTTATTTCAGCCTGGGTGGCGCTGACCCAGTCAAATTTGCCGAAGCGAAAGCGGCTGGCAAGAACCTTCCGTCGAATCACTCTTCTCTCTTCGCCCCAGAAGTTGATCCTTCGCTGCATGCCGGCATTACTGCGGAAGTCGCCGTATTGCGGAACCTGCTGAACTCTTCGCCGGACGACCTGCACCGGTTGACTGCAGAATCGAAATAAACATGGGAGCCGCGCTGGGGCCGGTTCTCGGAAAATTCAGACCGGATGATCTAAACCGCGACCGTGACCGAAGTCTCCGTCCGCGTCACCGGACGATACAAAGTGTCACGCTCAATCGGAACTCGGCCAGCCGCGCGGATTAGCCTCTCAAGTTCCTGCCGGCGCATTCCTTGAGGAGTGGTCGCTCCCGCATCGTGATAGATCTTCTCCTCGACCACGGTGCCGTCCATATCATCGGCGCCGAAACGCAACGAGATCTGAGCAATCTTTGCGGTCATCATCTGCCAATACGATTTGATGTGTGGGAAATTATCGAGCACCAACCGGCCAACCGCAATCTGCTTGATGTCGAGCATGCCCGTGGTCTTCGGCAAATGCTGCAGTGGTGTGTTATCAGGATGGAACGCCAGAGGGATGAACGTTTGAAATCCACCAGTCTCATCCTGAAGATCGCGCAGTTTCATCAGATGGTCGACGCGGTCTTCATCATTCTCCACGTGGCCGTAGAGCATCGTCGCGTTCGACTTCAGACCCAGTTGATGCGCCAGTTTCGCGGTTTCGAGCCACTGATCGCCGTCGATCTTGTGATCGCAAATGATGTGGCGCACACGATCGGCAAATATCTCTGCCCCGCCCCCGGGCAATGAATCGACGCCCGACGCTTTCAGTTGCTCGAGCGTTTCACGGATCGAGAGCTTGGCGCGGCGCGCCAGATACGCGATCTCGACCATCGTGAACGCCTTCAGATGCACCTGCGGGAATCGCTGCTTCAAGCCAGCGCACAGATCGAGAAAATACTGGAACGGCAGATCCGGATGCAGGCCGCCGACAATGTGAAACTCCGTGACGGCTTCGGAGTATCCCGATGCCGCAGTTTCGAACGCTTCTTCCAGCGCCATCGTGTAAGCGCCCGGCACATCCTTCTTTCGCCCAAATGCACACAAGCGGCACGCAGCCACACAGACGTTTGTCGGATTGATATGCCGATTGACGTTGAAGTACGTGCTGTCGCCGTGCATACGCTCGCGAACGGAATTGGCCATCCAGCCGACAGCAAGAATGTCGCCCGTCCGGTAGAGCGCGAGGGCGTCGGCCGAGTCGAGGCGGGTTCCAGCCATAACCTTTTCGTAAATCGGCCGCAGCCGCGCGTCATCGGTCTGAAACGAATGCATCGGGGATGTATTCGAAGAAGCCATCCCTTTGATGATATCAAGAACGCCTTTTTCGGGCCTTGGAAGCTATCGGTTCACAACCACGCGGTCTTGGATCTGGTTGTAGTCGTCCTCGGAGAGAATCCGCCGGCTGACCAATTGGTGGGTATTGGCGTAAGGGCGCTCCGCGATGATCCGGTCGGCTTTCTGCGTCGTGATTCCCGGCAAGGATGTCAGGTCGGCCTTCGAGGCCTTGTTCAGGTCGACGGCTCTCTTGCTGCTCAGGCCGTCTTTCAGGCCCTCGGCCACCGCCTTGCTGTCCCGCTTCAACGCGGCAGTTTCCTCCGCAGTTTTCTGGCGGATCTGGTCCGGATTCTGGTTGGTGCAGCCAACAGAAAGCGCGAGCGCAAGGAGGACGAATAGCAGAGACACTGACAAGCGATGCATGGCATTCGGATGCGAGGTCAACGAAAGCGGTTGGTACTGACATTTGCCGCCTACCCTCCGCCCCAAAATTCGCATCTACACTAAACAGTTCCGGTTGCGCGCCCCAAGATCATGGAGGAATTCAGAATGAAAAGCGTTCTTACCGTACTGTTTGCGCCGGCGGTGTTATGCGGCATGTTGACGGCGCAAAACACTCCGTCGGCAACCGAACCGGGAGCGTCGCAGTCGCCACAAACGACTCCCCAGCCGCCAACTCAGACACAGGCCACGGCTCCGAGGACCGCACCAGCGGGCACGAGCCAGGCACAGCCCCCCAACCAACTGAAGATCGCGCCCGGCAGCGTCATTCCGGTGCAAATACAGAAAACGGTCGATGCCAAGAAAGCCAAGACGGGCGATCAAGTGATCGCCATGGTCACAATGGACATGAAGACCAACACCGGTCAGGTGCTGGTTCCGAAAGATACGAAAATCATCGGACACGTCACGGAAGCGCAGGCCCGCAATAAAGAACAGAAAGAATCGCAGCTGGGCATTGCCTTCGATCATGCGGTGGTAAAGGGCGATCAGATGTCGCTGCCGATGTCGATTCAGGCGATCATTGCGCCGCAAACCAACGATCAGCAGGCTACTGCCGGTGGCGGCGGCGGTGGTGCACCGGAAGCACCCGGCGGTGGCGGCGGGAACGCACCCATGGCAGGCGGCGCCGGACACGCGTCGACTCCGGGCGCCGGTGGCGGGGGAGGCAGCGCATCGTCATCGCAGAATTATCCACAAGGTGGCGGTGGTTCGGAGTCGCAGCCGCAAACCAATGCCCGTCCCCCGATCACGGGGAACACTCAGGGCGTGATTGGAATGCGTGACGTACAGCTCGAAAATGCCGCACAAGCTGGCCCGCAGGGATCTGTCGTCACGTCAGAGAAGAACAATGTGAAGATCGAAAAAGGCACGATGATGCTGCTGCGCGTCACTCAGTAGCAGCACGGCCCAACTAAACCTCATGCGCCCGTCTGCAGCTTCTTCTTGGCCAGCGGACGGGCGAATGCATTCGTCGGATTGTGAACGTAGATCTGCAGGACCTTGTGGTAGTACTCCGCCGCCTGCATCGCGTCGCCGGACTTTTCGTATGCCTCCCCGAGCAGTGCAAGAATCATCGGATCGTGCTGGTCTGCTTTCCCTAATTCCGTGATCGCGGTCTTGTAATCTCCAGCGTAGTAAGCCGTGTAGCCCGTCAGGTAGGGATAGAAACGCATCTGGTCGGGATTATTGGCTTTGTCGAGGGCGATCTTCGCGGCAGCGACATGGTGTCGAGCGTCTTCTGCCTGGCCGCGTCGGGCAGCCACCCGAGCCTGTGCACTCTCCCAACGGAACCGCCAGAGGTTTTTGTCTGCTTCGGAAAGATCCGCCTTGCGGCTGACCGTGTCGTATCCCATCTTGTACCACTTGTAGGCGTGGTCGGGATCGTTCAATTCAAGATACAGCCGAGCCAACTCATCGCAGGTTTCAGCGGCCCCCACCAGGTCGCCTTTCGCCATTCGCGCGTTGAATACCTGCATTTCCGGTTCTGACGCTTTGAAAGCATCTCCCGCAAACGCATAGGAAAAAGCCAGAGATCGGAGTGCCTGCTGCTTGTTCTCGGCAGGCGCCACTTCAACGGCTTTCGTCAGATGCTCTTGCGCTTTGGCGTATTCGCCTTTGAGATCGAGCGCAATCCCGGTCTCGAGATGCGCCTGGTAGAAATCGGGCGACTTGCTCAGCGCCTGCGCATACAGTTCGAGAGCCTCGTCCTGCTTGCCCTGTTGACTCAACTTTTCTCCACGCTGTACCAGGTCAGCGGCACTTCCTGGTACCGGTGCTTGAGCGGTAGCGGATTGTTGGCCCAGCGTGAATGTGGCAAGAACGATCAGAACGGATGTCGTACGCAAGCAGGCAAAAAGCATTCGCACCCTCCAAATTGGCGTCAGAGATTATGCCACGAAACGAGCCACACCACAGGAGAGGGCTTGCGGGCGCAACAACATCGCAGTTCTACGGTTTGCGTACGAGAAGATCAGCTGCAACAAAGAGGAAGAATAAAACGGAGATCACTCCGTTCATCGTGAAAAACGCCGCATTCAACTTCGAAAGATCATCGGCCTTCACCAGAGAATGTTCATAGAGGAGCAGGAGCACGACCGCTACGACCCCGCACATGGCCAGTTTGCCCAGTCCGAACGCAACCAACAAAGCGAGCAGCAACCCGACCATCACCAGGTGAAACGCACGCGCCATCCACAGTGCTCCGGTGATACCCAGATAGCGTGGCACGGAGTGCAGTCCTGTTTGGCAGTCGAAATCGTAATCCTGACATGCGTAAAGAACGTCGAATCCTCCGACCCAAAACGTCACCGCTGCCGTAAGAAGAAGAATGCGTGGATCGAGCGATCCGCGAACCGCGATCCATGCAGCCGATGGCGCAATGCCTAGGGCGAATCCGAGCACCAGATGCGACCACCGCGTCACCCGCTTCGTGTACGAGTAAAGCAGCAGAACACCCAAAGCCACGGGAGAAAGCAGCAGGGCCAACCGGTTCAACTGGCTCGCCGCCAGGATAAAAACGGCACTCGAAACCAACACGAATGTAACGACAAAAGCGGGCGTGAGATGCCCGGCCGGAAGCGCGCGAGTACTCGTGCGCGGATTTGCCGCGTCAATCGAAGCATCGGCCCAGCGATTAAACGCCATCGCCGCTGAACGTGCCGCGACCATCGCAACGACGATCCACACCAACTGGTGAATCGGAGGCCATCCGCCGGCCGCCAACATGGCGCCACAGAGCGCAAACGGGAGCGCGAAAATCGAGTGCTCCCACTTGATCATCTCCAGGGTTACGCGTAAATCGTGAAGAACGGGCACGGATTGATTCTAATGTACGACGCGTCGGCTAGTCGTGATTCGTTCCTTCCGAAACAAGTGGGACGAACCGGCAAAGTTCTCGGCCGTGACTACGCAGCTGGCCATCTTCTTTGTAGATGAGCTGCAGCTGCTGCGTGTCCTCCGCTCCCACGGGAATGATCATTCGTCCGCCATCGGCAAGCTGTTCGACCAGAGCGCGAGGCAACTCAGGCGCCGCCGCCGACACAATAATGGCATCGTAGGGCACGCACTCGGGAAAACCGCGAGTTCCATCTCCGGCAATAATCTTCGCGTTCTTATAGCCCATGCCCCCAAGAAGCCTTCGTGCCTCATCTGCGAGTGACGCATGCCTCTCGATCGAGATCACCTGTGCCACGATCTCTGCGAGCAGGGCTGTTACATATCCCGACCCAGTCCCTACCTCGAGCACTTTGTCTGTGGGCGATAACTGCAGGGCCTCGAGCATGAGGGCGACGATATAGGGCTGAGAAATCGTCTGTCCCTCACCGATCGGCAAGGGATGATCCTCATAGGCTTGGTCGCGATACTTCTCCGCCGCGAATTCATGCCGCGGAACACGCCCCATGGCAGCCAGCACACAGTCATCGACAATTCCGCGCGCTCGCAACTGCCGCTCGACCATCTGCTGGCGCAGGGTCGTGTAAACATCGAGGTTTGCAGGGGAGTCCATGGAGAGCGACCTGCCTCTCTCCCATTCTATTTCTTGCGGCGGCGCACACGCAGATCAAAGCTGACCACACCGTTATAGTCCCGCATGCCGAGCACTGAGACGTTCCGATTGATGTAGTACTCCCCCTGTATGATCTGCTGCGAACTCTGCGAAACGTTGGTGCTGTAAGTCAGCGAAAGATTATTTGCGAATTCCTGCTCGATGGTGATTTGCGGGCCACGGGTAATCGACGTCGTTTCCGTGGTCAGGCCTTCTGGATCGATCTTGATGCGGCTGACTCCAAACAACTTCTGCATGCGATTGGTGACCGTGGAATTGATGGCCTGGTTGATGATGAGATTGGTCGCCTCATCAGTGAACAAGACCTGACCCGACTGTTGCTGCAGTTGCTCCGATTCTTCGCTGGTACGCCCCAGAGCAAGGAGCGCGATGATGTCGGATTTGGGCAGAGGTGGCTCGGAGCGGTAGTTCACGTTCAATCGATCCGGCGTACCTGTGACCGTAACGTCTAGATCGTAGTTGCGCACGTGAGTGGTCGCCTGCAGGTTCACTTGCGGTTCAATCGCCACGGGGTTCGCGAACGTAATGTCCCCGCGCTCCAGCCGGAACCGGATGCCGTTGAAAGTTGCATCACCCTCGAGGATGTCCGCTCGGCCAAGAACGCTTGGCCGGGCAACCGAACCGCGTAGCCGCAAGTCGGCATCGCCCGAAAGCCGGGCGACAGCTGTCTTCATCTGCAACTCTGGAGCGGTACGGACCGCAACGTCGAGCTTAACGTTGTAAAGCGGCGAATTTGCGGGAGTCACCGCGGCAGACTGACGCGTCCGTTCCAGATATGAGCCGAAATCAAAGCCAGGCGTCACCGCGAGTTTCGTAACGAGAACGTCCCCTGAAACCAGAGATGCCGACTTCGTGCCCACCCAGTGCAACTCGGCGCTCGCCGTAGAACTGACGCCTGGCGGGTACCGCAGCCGCACCTCCTTGCCGATTGCCGTCAGATTGAACGTGAGCTGATCGTTGTAATTGCTGGCATCGCCTTTGAGATCCAGTGTTCCGCCGCCTGTACGCGCCGTAAGTTGATTAATGTGCAGGCGGTCTCGCGTGAACGTGAGCATCCCCTTGACTTCGCTGAGTCCGCTGGGAAGTCCGGCGTAGTTCGCCGTTCCGTTTTCGATCTGAATCGTGCCCAGCGGGAGTGGGTCGTTCACCGTCCCGCCCATGGTCGCGTGAATCGTCATCTGACCGGAGGTAGTCAGGTTAGGATCGATTCCGCTAAAGAACTTCATATCGACGCGGCCATCGGCAGCAAAATCGAGGCGGCGCCCTTCGGCGTAGTAAATCCAGCCGTGACCTACAACGTCAGTTCCATCCCCGACAAGGTGTGCTTCGTTGATATTCAGAATGCGGTCGGCGTAGGTAAATCGTGGTGTGCCCTGGTTATGCAGTTTCGCGTATTCCACTTCGACATTCAGATCTGACGCTTCTCCACCCAGTTTCCATTGATCGGGGCGCCAGAGCGGTCCCTGCATGGTCATGATGCCGGTAACGAATGAGTGGCCCGTGAGTTGGTCGCCCAAATAGGCGCGCCATAGAGGATCGAGATCCAGATTGCGTGTGTGCGCCGCAATGTTCGCCAGATAATCGCCGTGCATCGCAACCGTTCCATCGACATCCAGCGTCCCCTTCACGAAGTTGGAATGTCCGCTCAATACCAGTTGCGGTCCCTTGGTGATCGCCTGCAGGTCCATGTCGCCGGAGAGTTCGTGATCAAACGTCAGATTGTGTCCGTGGACCCTGATATCGATAGAGGGAGCAGCCAACGTTCCGGAAGCTTGCAATGTGAAATCAGCGCGTCCGTCGATGGGAAGCTCGTCAAGATGAATCTGCCGTACGCGCGAGAGATCGAAGTGTTTACCGGTGAGATCCAGTTCAAATTCGCCCCTCGCAACCGAGTAAGCAGCGGTTCCGGTAACTTCTGCGTCCTGATGCGTGAGACGAATATTCTCGAGCCTTGTCTCGCGGGCAGTCAGCTGAAGATCGGCATCGAATCTCTGAATCTCCTCACCATAGGCCGAGGCGTCCACTGCATGAATTTGCCCGGTTCCCTGAGGATGTGCCCGCGTTCCCGAGATCTGCACCCATAGGTCTGCCGTCCCTGAAACCGGATAATCGAAGCCGGTTAGCGCGGCAGTCGACGCAACATCGACGTTGTGCAGATTGACGCGCGCCGTATAAGGACTATCCGCGGTGAACTGGCCCTTTTCGAGGGAAACATTGACCTCGAAATCAGCGCTCGTATCGCCGCGCCGCAGGCTGCCTCCATGCAGGGCAAGCTCATGCGAGGAATACTGAACGTTGGTGGCCAGTGAATCCCAATGCACCGTCTTTTCAGGAAAACGTGTCGTCGCTGGAATCGTGAATTCAAAATCCTGCGCTACTAGCGTTCCCGCCACGATTGGAGAAGAGAATGTTCCCACCGCGTTGCCGTTGACGGTGGCGTTGCCATCCACGCGGAACGGCAAATTTGTAGGGCCACCCAGTGCTCGCACCAGCGGACGCCACTCTTCCAGGTTTGTCGTCGAAACAGAAAATCGCAGGCGCGATGTAGACGCCAGCAGGCCTTGAGCCGACACTTTCGACTCTGGCGTGTTCAGATTGAACTGAGCCAGTTCGAGCGAGTCGTTAGCGGCTCGGTATTTCCCCTGGATGTGAGCGCTCAGCGGCAACTCTCTTGCCGCGCTACGGGATGGGGGTTCAATGTCGAATGTAAATCCGATTTCCGCGTTCTGCGGGCTCCCCCTCCAGTAGCCATCAATGTTGCCGTTTGCCGCCCCGGCTGGGTGAAAGCCATCCAAAGGGTGCGCCGGCACGTCGAGCGTGGACGCCGTTTCCGCAACTGAAACATCGCGCAATCGGAGGTGAATGGTGCCAGTCTGCACGCCCGCCACCTTGGGCCTCTCTCCCTTTTTCGGAGCGGGTCTCGCGACACCAATTACCGGTAAATCCTCGCGCTTGCCTTTCTCCGCCACTGTCGGCGGAATGCTGTGCAGCCAGTTATCAACCTGCGCGTCTCCGGTGAAGCTGCCACCCAGCAATTTCCCTTGTAACTTCTGCAGTTTGATTTGCTGATCCGTTATCGAGTAGTCGCTCGATCCACTTGCTTTGCTTAAAACAAACTGCTCGTCTTGCCAGCTCGCGTCCCGCAAAACAAGTCCGCCGTTCGCCGCAAAATCGCTCAGCGACCAATGCCCTTCTCCCTTAAGTTCGGCAGAGCCCTCGCGCAGTTCTTTCCGCCGCAGGATTGCAGCCGTTTCCGCCAAATTCAATCGGGCTTCGTAGCTCGCATCGATCCGCGGATTATGGAAATCCCCGATCCTTCCGCTGGCTTCGAACGAGGAGTGCCCCGAGTTCCACTTGAGTGATTTGATTTCGGCAAACGTGGATGCAAGGCTGAAGTCGATGGTCGTCATCCACGAAAAAGGACGATAGTTCTGAATGCTGGTATCAACCTTCCCCAGCGCCAAATGGCTTTCGTATCGTCCCCGCAAGAAGGAGTAGTCCATCTGCCCGTCGATTCCATTCACGGTGAAATCCAGAGGAATCTTCTGATCCGCCCAAAGCAACTCCCCTTTACGCACGGACAGATGGTCAATCGAAAGCGAAAAGAGTTGCTCCAGCTCATTCCCCCCCGCCTTTGGCAGAACTTGTAGCGCGGGAATGTTCGTCGTAGCCCCATCCGGACCGATCATCACATGGATCACCGGATGTTCCAGGGTCAGTGAGTAAAAGCCGAATTCGGTGCGGAGAAACGAGTTCACCTTCAGTTGCGCAACCAGGCTATCGGCATGAGCCAGAGGGACGTCGGTCGGTGCTTCTTTGCCGCGGACAGTAATGTTGCGCACTTCCACCTGCAGATGAAAAGGAACAACGTGGAAGCTTCCGACTTCAGCCCGGCCGCCGGTCAGGCGCTCGATCTCCGACACCATTCGCTGGCGGACGTAGTTCTGGAAGGATTGCGTGGTGGTATACGACAGACCCACGATGGCTGCGAGCACGACTACACAGGTGGACAGGAGGAGAATTTTCCACCAGAGCCGCGTCTTGGCGGCAGGTTGGCTCACCGCGTCTGGACTCCCTCTCCGGGAGTACCCTCCATGCCGGGCATGCTCACTTTACTTTCGGACCGCAGCGACTGCAGCCAGGAAACCATCAACTCGTTCACTCTTTCCTGCGTCAGAAGCTCGCGGATCTTCGCCGATACGTCGGCCAGCGGGACTTCTTCGGCGCCCTCCTGCTTCAACTGGGGCACGAACTTGTCGCGGTAGTAAGCCTCAACACTCTTGGAATCGATCTGCACCGCCGGGCGCAAGTGAGCGTCCACCAGGCGCATCAAGTCGATCTGCTGCTCGACGTGAGCAATCAGCGCTTTCTCGGTCAGGCCAAATCTGGAAAGTACCTCCTGCCAGCCCTCATCCGTTTTGGCCTCCGGATACAGTTTTCGAGCCTCGGCGACTTCAGCGTCCGCTTCCTGCTCGCTGGCGTGCTGGAACGACGCTGATTTCATCTGCTCGGCCAGAAGCTCCTGGTCGATGAGGTGGTCCAGCACCTCGCGCCGCTCGGCATCGTTGAAATCCGCAACGGTGCGTGCGCTGAGTAGCGCTTCATAGCGCAAAGCATCGTTCCAGTCGCTCTGCAGGATGATGTGTCCATTCACGGTCGCAACGATCCGGTCGATGACTTCTCCCGCCGCAGTGGGAATCGTAAGTGCGGCCAACAGGAAAACGAGGCCGGCGGCGGCCGTGATCTTTCGAAAGCTATGCATCAAAATGGCTGACCTATACTGAAGAATACGTTGAAATGCCGCAGTTGTTGCGTGACTGTCTGCGTGGTTGACTGCGTCTTTCCTACGATCGTGACCGTCTGGAAGAATCGGGTCGGATTCAGGTTATACCCAAAGTCAAAACGCAAGGGGCCAATTGGTGTCTTATATCGTACGCCAATCCCCAGCGCATGCGAAGTGTAATCATAGCCGTTGTTATTGAAATTGGTCATGCACTGTGAGTTCGATGTACTTCCGGACAAGCACTGTCGGGGATCCTGCTGGTGCCAGCGCATCAATCCCTTCAACATGTCGTGCGGTGCCGTGAAAACATTGCCCATATCGTGAAAGATCGCGAAGCCAAACCCCTCTCCCAGTAACGGAAGTGACGTCGTCGGGAACCGCAGTTCCATGTTGTTCACGAACAGGGCCGTACCACCAACCGGGAAACCAGAGGTCGGGTCGCGAGGTCCTGCCTGATTTAACCCGAATCCTCGATGGGAGTTGCCGCCGCCAGCAAAGAATTGCTCCGGCAACGGAATCAACGGAAAGCCCTGGCAAAAAGACTCATTGGTCTGCGGATTCGTGACGCATGCGCCCGGAGGCCTCACTCTCGTGCCGTTAAATGGCTGCTGCAAGCCGATGGTTGTCGACCGCGCGAACACGTATTGGTGACCAGTTTTTCCTTTGCCTCCAAATGCCTGATAGGTGGAGTTCTGTGCTAGCGCACGTCCGAAGTCGGCTTCCGATCCGAAGTGCGCTGAGGACGCAAAGGCGTCCAGCGTAAAGTAATTGCCCTTCGTACTTTCCAGCGGATTGTCGCGCTTATCGCGGATGAACGTGAATCCCGGTCCGCCGACGCGTGCCGGTAGGGATAACAGCGCAATTTCACCGGGAGAGAAGTTCTCGGCAAAGTTGGTGGCCTTCACCCTGCGGAAGACCCAACGGTAGGTAATCGAACTCGGACCCGCCCGGGTTCCGGGCTCTGTCCCAGCGCTTCCAAACTGCTCGCGAAGATCAATTCTTCCTTCCAGCCGCTGGGATGTGAACGTAGCCACGTCCAGGCTGTTGTCGTAGAAAATCGTGTAGATCAGCTTGAACTTGTCGCTATCGAATAGTTTCGGAACGGTGTAGCTGATCAACCCACGCTGTTGCAGCCGGCCCACATGCGACTGAAAGTTCAAGGTCTGATTCCTGCCGCCAAAGTTCAACCTGGTCACATCGAATTCCACCCTGGGGCTTACACCCGTTTGCCCCTGGGGTGCCGTACTCCCGGCAGGTTGACCGGTCTGAAATTCCAAGCCACCTCCATAGGTGAACGTGTATCGCTTGGCTTCCCTCACTTGAACGAGAACGTTCTTCTTGGGATCCGTGCCCTCCGGATTCTGCACTGCAGTATCCACCTGGCTAAAGATGCCTAAGTCATACAGGCGGGTTTGCGTATTCAGCAGATCCTGTTGGCTGAGCGGGTCGCCCGGACGCACCTGCAACTCGCGCTGCACCACGTAGTCGCGCGTGTGCTCGGTTCCAGCCACCATCACCTGATCTACCGTGAAACGTTCCCCCTCCTGGATCGAGAAGGTCACGTTTTCGCGGTAGGGCTCATCGGAAGGAGAGGTTGAAATCTCCAGCGAGGCGTTGGGAAATCCATTGTTAAAGTAGTAGCTGAGGATTCGCTCCCGATCATTCGCCAAATCCTCCTCGGAGTAGGGCTGACCCGGCTGCGTGCTGGTTTCCGGTAGGTCGGCCGTTTTCACCTGCTGGTTCCCCACGAGGTGCACTTCGCCGATCCGGGTTCGCTGCCCTTCGTCAATCTTGATATGGACAGCAAGTTTGTTCCGCGATCCCTCATAGTTGTCATCGACGCTGGTTTCAATCTTCACATCGCGAAAACCGCTGGATCTATACAGCCTCTCCAAAGTCGACACATCGCTCTTTAGCAGGGCTTCGCTGTACTTCCCGTGGTTGAGGAATCGGCTCGCCGGCTGGATCTGCAAATATGACCGAAGCGTCTTGGTGTCGAGAAAGTTCTTATTCCCCTGAATGTCGACCAATGCCAGTTTGTGTACAGAGCCGGGGTTGATGTCATAGATCACCCGCAGCGTATTCGCAGTGCTCTTTTTTTGGATCTCCACCGTTGCATCGAAGCGTCCGCGACTCTGCAGGTAGTCCAACAGATTCCGCTTGCCTTCGTTCAACAGATCATCATCGACCGCATTTTCTTCGTAAACCGGCACTTCTCTCTTCATGACGCTGCGGCTGATGTGATATCCCTCGGCCGTGATAAATACGGTCGGTCCAGGCTCGATCTGGAAGGTAAAATCAAGCGCATTCCGCTCTGGCCGATAGGTCTGTTCCGCAATCGAAACCTGAGCCAGGGCGCGCTGCTCTTTCTGAAACTGCTTCCGTAGCCGCTGGAGAGAATTGCTGATCAGTGCAGCCGTCACACGATCGCCAGGATGCATGTGAGCGATCTGCTCCACGGCACTGGCTGACAGGCTCGAACTCCCGGTAACTTTGATTTCGCCTACGTGCGCCGGACTGCCCGCATCCACATGAAACAGCACGTCCACCTGCTGGATCGCGGGATTAGATGCGCTTTCCGCCGTGACTCGCGCCTTGTAGTAGCCGTTCTCCTGCATCAATTGCCGGACGTTTTCTAAAGCGCGGTCCAATCTCTCCTGGGTATACAGTTCCCCCAGTTGAAACTTGGACGCATTGACGATCTGGTTCGCATTCGGACGGCTCGGCGCGCCTTCAACATCGACCGCGCCAACGAAGTAGTTGGCTGAAGTTGCGAAGGTCAGCACAACTCCCTCGCCGGACGGCCTCACCTCCGCCTGTATGTCGGCAAAACGGCCGGTGGAATAAAGAACTCGAATGCTGTCCCGCACGCCATCGCGGCTCAGCGTACCGCCCTCCTTGAGCGGCAACAGCCCAAGCAGATGCTCCCTGTCGTTGTCGGCAACGCCAGGCAGTTCGATGGCCTGAATCGTTTTGCCCTCATAGACCGAACTTGCGGACGCTTGCGGCACAGCCGCGACATTCGAAGTCTTCGACCTTGCGCCGCGTCCGGCATCATCCCGGGCTAGACATCTTCGCGGCACCGTCATAGACCACAGCACGACCAGCGCGGTCAGAAATGTCGCGTACCGTTTGGGCAAAGGTATCCTAAATTGCGGTTAAGCTTTGTTGAATTCGATGGGATGCGCACTGTTCTTTGTTGCACCAGTGCCGGTCAGGCACAGCCATCTCCCGCCGACTCACTCTCTAACTCGCAGCCCAGCCACTTATAATAATTGTTTTGCTTCGCCCGATTGGTGATCTCTTTGGCACAGCCACCATCGAACACTCCCGCGACCACGATCGAGAGATCCACTCTCGCTGAGCGCTATTCCCGCCAGATCCTGTTCCGTGGAATTGGCGAAGCAGGCCAGCAGAAAATCTCCTCCGCGCGACTCGCAATCGTAGGCTGCGGAGCCACCGGTTCGGCACTGGCAGGTCTTCTTGCCCGCGCCGGGGTAGGAACTCTGCGCATCATCGATCGCGATTACGTTGAACCTAGCAATCTCCAGCGACAATCGCTCTTCGACGAAGCCGATGCCACGGAATCTCTTCCCAAGGCAATCGCCGCGTCCCGCAAAATCGCGGCTTTCAACTCTCAGATCACCGTCGAAGCCAAAGTCGAAGACTTGGTACCGTCGAATATTGAAGCCTCTTTCGAAGGAATGGATCTGATCCTCGATGGAACCGACAATTTCGAGACCCGTTACCTGATCAACGACTACGCGATCAATCGTTCGGTCCCTTGGATCTACTCCGCCGCCGTCGGAAGTTACGCAGTAACGCTCAACGTACTTCCCGGTGAAACCGCCTGCTTGGCTTGCATCTTCCCCGATTCACCGCGCGGCATCGTTGAGACCTGCGAAACCTCCGGCATTCTCAATTCAGCCGTGAATCTCGTCGCTTCGATTGCGGCCACCGAGGCGCTGAAGCTTCTCATCGCAGGATCAAGTTCCTCCAACCTGCGAAGAAGCCTTCTTTCCTTCGATCTTTGGACGAACGAACACGCCGAAATTTCAGCCGCCAAACCTCGCGCGGGATGCCGCGCGTGTCAGCAGCGAGACTTCGTCCACCTCGCCGGCGAAGGCCGGCCTCACATCACGCTTTGCGGCCGCAATTCTGTCCAGATCCACGAAAGACGCCGGCCTATCGACTTCGCCGAAATGGATCACCGCCTCTGCCCGCACGGCATTGTGCGCTACAACGACTTCGTCTTGAAATTCTGGCACGACCCGTACGAGATGACGCTCTTCCCGGACGGCCGGGCCATCATCAAAGGAACCACCGACACGGCTGTCGCCCGCAGTTTGTATGCGCGTTATGTCGGAAGCTAAACCCCCGATCCGCTTCCCACCGCAAACGAAAGCCGCGCCGGTACTGCATGCAACACCCGCTTAATTCACAGTTAACGTAAGTGCGCTGCTCTTGCCGCCGCTCGAGCACCCCACGTTTTCAGAGTTTCCGGCGGGCGTTTCAGCCATGATCTGCACCGTTCCCGGACCGGTAATCACGTCGCTCGAGAGTTTCACTTTCATCTGCTCGGGGCTTACAACCGTCGCCGCAAGTGGCGTGCTGTTCACCATGACCTCCGTCGACGAAACGAACTGGTTCCCGTTCACCGTCAGCGTGAATCCCTGCTGCACCTGAGAAAACGCGATGCTGGCCGGAGCCAGTGAGCCAATCACCGGCGCCGGACGGGCACTTCCACACAGCGGATTCAGGGTGTTGTTGCAACCGAGCAAAAAGGCGAGACCGACCACGAGCAGGCACACAAAGGGCAGACCACATCTGCGGAAACGCATGGGAGATACTCCTTTGGAATGGATTGACCCGTCTGAGTGTCGCGAGCAAAACACCCATCGCCGGGGGCGAACTCTTGCCTACTCTGCTTGCAGGACAGCGGCCATTTCATCGAGACGCGCTACAGTGCTCGCAGCCGAATGATTCCCGCTGCACTTACCAAACAGATCAGACCGGGCGGTCGGTTGTGCAGAACCCGCGCTGGTGGCCGGGTTCCACCATCCTGGTGCTTTTCAGCCAACCGCGAGCAGTTGGGGAACAGCACCTACTCTGCTAATCTTCTCTGCTCCGCAATTGACATCGGAAAGGGCCCCATGCAAGCCGTCACCCGTCCTGAACCCAGCCGTGCCTATCGTTGGCTGGTGCTGATCTTCGTCAGCCTGACGATGTTCGGCAATTATTACGTCTACGACTGCATCGCCCCGATCGCAGACCTGCTCACCAAGCAACTCGGATTCTCTGACTCGAATATCGGCCTGCTGCAAGCCATTTACAGCATCCCCAATGTGTTCATGGTGCTGATCGGCGGCTACATCGTTGACCGCATTGGCACCCGGAAGGCGATCTTCATCTTCGGTGTCATCTGTTTTCTCGGGGCAGGAGTCACCACTCTTTCGAGCGCCTTGGGGGTCATGGCAAGCGGACGTTTGATCTTCGGCCTTGGGGCCGAGTCCCTCATCGTTGCCGTCACTACGGCTGTCGCCAAGTGGTTCCGCGGAAAGGAACTCAGCTTCGCCTTCGGCATCAATCTGATGATTTCCCGTGCTGGAACCCTCCTCGCCCAGCAGTCCCCTTCCTGGGCCGGATTTGCCTACGATTATTGGCGCAATCCTCTTCTCATCGCCGTCGGATTCTCCTCCCTCTGCGTTGTGGGAGCACTGATCTATTGGGCTCTCGAGGTCTATGCCGAAAGGCGCTACCAGGTCGGAGCTGCCGGTGCAACCGACAAGGTCGTGTTCGGCGATATCAAAGACTTTGGGCTCTCCTACTGGTATATCGTCGCCCTGTGTGTCACGTTTTATTCCGGGATTTTTCCGTTCGAAACCTTCGCCTACAAGTTCTTCATGGACGCTCACCATGTCACCCGCGAGGCGGGTGGCGATCTGGTCGGCATGCTTACGCTTTTCACGATGTTCGGCACGCCCATCTTCGGCCTTTTTGTTGACAAACTCGGCAAGCGCGCCCTGTTGATGATGCTGGGTTCATTGCTGCTGATCCCCGTGTACCTGATGATGGCCTACATCCGCTCTGCCCACTACGTCACCGTGTACCTGCCGTCCACCGCCGACGGTCACTTCGCGTTAATTGCTCACCATCTGCCGCCGATTCTGCTCATCACCATGGCCATGATGGGAATCGCATTCTCCCTTATCCCGGCCGTCATGTGGCCGTCCGTAGCCTATTTGGTGGATCAGTCGAAACTAGGCACTGCGTATGGCCTCATGACCATGATCCAGAACATTGGGCTAGCGGGTTTTAATCTCATGATTGGAGCGGCCAACGACCATAGCCATGCCGGCCCCGACAACCCTGGCGGCTACAACCTCGGCATGTGGATTTTCTCGATTCTTGGATTCGCCGGCCTCACTTTTGCTTTCCTGCTCAGGCAACGCGAACTCGGTCCTCAGGGGCATGGATTGGAAACAATTACGACCTCACACGCGACGAATTGAAGACGAAAAAATTACCAATTTTCGAAGATTCCGAATCTAATTTTGGTATAGGGTTAGTAGACTGAGTCGGTCAGTGCTTCATCGCGCACCAGGTAAAGGATTTCCAGCGACGACGCACCGGACAAGACAATCCAAAGAACAGTAGAATGGCTCTCGGATTTTGAATACAGACATTACCGTAGTACCGCCGCCAACTACCCGCAAGCCATACAACGTAAAGATATTTAGCCGCATCTCACGGGGTGCGGCCGGAAAAGACAACTTGACCGACCCAGAACAACGACAGCCCAGCGATTTGATCGAAGCCGGCCTTATCGAGAGGGCCAAACAGGGCGACGCCGAGGCGTTTCAGGCGCTCTACGATAAGCATAAGCGGCGCGTCTATTCGCTGTGTTTGCGAATGACGTCGAATACCGCGGAAGCGGAGGATCTGACCCAGGAAGCGTTCCTCCAGCTTTATCGTAAGATTGGCACGTTTCGCGGTGAGTCGGCGTTTTCAACGTGGCTGCATCGGCTGTCCGTGAACGTGGTGCTGATGCACCTGCGTAAGAAAAGCCTTCCGGTCGTCTCGCTCGAAGAGACAACCCAAGGCGGCGGCGAAGACGATACTCCGAAGAAAGATTTTGGAGCTGAAGATATAGCATTGGCTGGGTCCATTGACCGGCTGCGATTGCAGAAGGCAGTGGAAGATCTACCTCCCGGCTATCGTACAATTTTCGTCCTTCACGATGTGGAAGGATATGAACATAATGAGATCGCGGAAATTGTGGGCTGCTCGATCGGGAACAGCAAGTCCCAGCTGCACAAGGCAAGAATGAAGCTCCGCGACATGCTCAAAATGGATCGGGTCGAAAAAATTGAAAAAGCGGAGAAATCCTGAACGCCTTCTACAGGCAACAAAGTAAGAACACATTCGAGCCAGCGGAGACTGGCAATGTGGCAAGCGTTACGAGAAGAAAGATCAGCTTACGGAACTGATCCGGCGGCAGAGGCTTGGGGAGTGTGGTTATGACTTGCGTTGAATTACGAGAGAGCCTGGTTGAGCATGAGGACGGCAGCCGGCCCGAACAGCGCGCTCACCTCAAGAATTGTCCGGAGTGTGCGACGTTGGTGGCGGACCTGCTGGTGATCGCTTGTGCGGCTGGGGAACTGCGCGCCTCGCATGAACCGAGCCCGCGCGTCTGGAATTCCATCGAGATCCAATTGCGCAAGGAAGGCCTGATTCGCTCCCAGCATTCAGGCCATTCCCTTCTGCCGTCTTTCGGCAGTTCCTGGGGCTGGGCCCGCTGGCTCGCTCCCGCCGCGGCACTGTTGCTCATTACTGCCGGAATCTACGTGCGGCAGCATCCTCGCAGCGAAGACGCCAGCAATGAGATCCGGCCAGTCGCATCCGAACCCGTTTCCGACGCAACCGTCGCCGGTCTCAATGATGACGACCTGTTGCAGGGCATCGCCGAACAGTCCCCTGCGATCAAAGCGGAATACACGGATAGCTTGCGCCGGGTGAATCAGTACATCCAAGACGCGAAGACTGTTGTGGCCGCCGATCCCAACGACGAAGAGGCACGCCGTTCCTTATTGGATGCCTATCAGGAAAAAGCCATGCTGTTCGAGTTGGCGTTGGATCGCTCTTTGCAATAATGTTGGCGTTGCAGCATAGGGGAAGTCGAGGGAATAGCATGAACGGGTCAATTCGTTTGCTCGCGGTCAGCGGCATTGTCGCAGGCATCGCCGTTGCCGCCCTTGCCGCGGACACGCATAAGGAATATCGCTTCAACGTCGCTCCCAAGGCGGGACTTTCCGTCAACAACCCCTACGGTTCGGTTTCTGTGAAGCCGTCCACCGGCAGCGTCGTTATGGTGAACGCCGTCCTTGCCTCCGACAAAGTCGAAGTTGACGACTCTTTCATCGGAAACAGGGTTGACATTCAATCACATCTGCTCCCCGGCTCCGACCCGCAATCGGGCCGCGTGGATTACGAAATCCTCGTACCGCCAGATACAAGTGTCACACTGCACTCCAGCAGCGGGTCTCTTCATGCCGAGAAGATTCACGGCGATGTCACCCTGGAGGGTGCAGCCGCCAGCGTCGATGTCCGCGACATCAATAGCGCTCATGTCCACGTCAAGACCCTGAATGGCCCCGTCACCCTCACCAACGTCCAGGATGGACACATCGAAGTCGACTCCCTCAGCGGAAATGTAACCCTCAAAAGTGTGACCGGTCCGCTCGTTCAAGTGATCTCCACCAGCGGTGGAATCAACTATATCGGCGATTTTGGCGACCACGGTGAATACCGCCTGACCAGCCACAGCGGCGATATTGACGCCATCGTGCCCGACAACACATCGGCCGATGTCAGCGCGCGTTCCGTCCGCGGCGAAGTGCACGACGATATCCACCTCCAACCCAGAGAGCACACGTCCTTCGTCCTGAAACAAGGAAGTGCCTTCTGGGGTACCATGGGTCGCGCAGCCGTCTCCTCGACCGTGGTCCTGCGCAGCTTCAGTGGTAAAATCCACCTCAGAAAACGCTCTGACAAATAGCCAGAAAAAGAAGC
The DNA here is from genome assembly GCA_035946775.1 of Candidatus Sulfotelmatobacter sp. Taxonomy (GTDB): domain Bacteria; phylum Acidobacteriota; class Terriglobia; order Terriglobales; family Acidobacteriaceae; genus Sulfotelmatobacter. Next base: position 57,230 of record DASYZA010000196.1, read on the forward strand.
CGGATCGTCCCAAGAAGAAACGCCCGAAACCGTCCGTCACTGTGCGGCGTGCGCAAAAGAGTGTTTCTTCTCCGGTCAGGGCCGTGTTTCTCGTCGGCTTCATGGGGGCTGGCAAGAGCAGCGTAGGGCGTGCCCTCGGGCAGAGCCTGAATTGGCTCTTTGAAGACTTGGACGACCGAATCGAACGACGCGAACACCGCAGCATCGCTGAGATCTTCCGCAAGTCGGGTGAGAGCGCTTTCCGCCAGGCTGAACACGAAGCCCTGCGGGAGGTTCTCCAGGAACTGCGCCGCGGTGGAACCCGCGTAATCGCTTTGGGAGGAGGCGCCTTCGTGCAGAGCAACAATGCTGTCCTTCTGAAAGCAGCCGGCGTGCCCACCGTCTTTCTGGACGCTCCGGTTGAGGAACTCTGGCAACGCTGCTGTCGGCAGGCAACCGAGTCTGGCACCGATCGCCCGCTGCTCCGCAGCCAGGATCAGTTTCGCGAACTTCACCGCGACCGGCGCAAGAGTTATCGGAAGGCTTCTGTGCGGATAGAAACGGGCGGGCGTCCCATCGACGATATCGCCGCCGAGATTGTTCGCAAGCTCAGGCTCAAGAAGATCACGATTCGCAACGAACAAGGAGAAGTCGAGTGAAGTTCGATCGCGTCATATTCCCGGCCGCCGTCCTGCTTTTGGTCTCTTTTACTGCGTTTACCGCTGAAGCAGCCGACAAGAAGAACTCGGCGAAATCTGAGGGCAAAACCGTCGATTCCGGTTCTTTCGGCATCTTCGTGAAGGGCGCGCGCGTCGCCACAGAAACATTCCATATCCGCCAGAATGCCGACAGTTCCATCAAGTCCGAATTCAAGCAGACCGCTGGCAGCGACCCGGTGACGCAGAAATCGGATCTGGAACTTACCTCCAATGGCGAACTCGTTCGCTATGACTGGAGCCAGTCTTCCGGAGGCTCACTGGCCGTCCTGCCCAATAACGAATTCCTGATCGAGAAGATGACTGCTCCCGGTTCCTCCAAGCCCGCAGAGCAGCCGTTTCTGATGCCGAACACTTCTCCGATCCTCGACAACAACTTTTTCATCCACCGCGAGGTGCTGATCTGGCGCTACCTGGCTGCCGACTGTAAGCCCGAGGGACAAAGTATGAAGTGCCAGAAGGAACCGGGCGAGTTCGGCGTCGTCATCCCCCAGGACCGCAGCTCTGCCCGCATCCGCGTGGAGCTTGTGGGCGACGAGAAAGTGAACGTCCGCGGCACAGACCGCAATCTGCTGCGCCTCAACCTTAAGGGAGACAGCTTCGAATGGTCTCTGTGGGTAGATGCTGGCGATCAGTTTAAGCTCATAAAGGTGGCGATTCCTGCCGATAACACCGAAGTGGTCCGGGACTGACGTAATCTCCCCGGCGGCAGAATCGAGATCGACCTGGAAAACCTGTTGCTGCTGACTGACTCACGTACGGCTCGGGTGCTGGTGACAGTGCTTCTTTTTGCACTGGCACTGGGCTTTCTTTACGTCACCCGCGATACTTTAATCGCTTTTCTGTTCGCCATCTTCTTTGCTTATCTGATGAGCCCCGCCGTCGCTCATCTCGAGCGACTCCTCAAAGGCCGTGTCCGCGCCATCGCGGTGATTTACACCCTGCTGCTTGCCCTCGTGGTTATCTTCTTCGTCATCGTCGGGCCGAAGGTCACCCGCGAAGCCGGGCGCCTTGGCCAGGCCTTGCCTGGACTTCTCTCCCAGCTCAGCTCCGGACAGATCGCCAATCGCCTCGGCGCCGAGCACGGCTGGAACTACAACACCACTATCTTCGTGCAGTCGTTCCTCGTTAGCCATCAGAACGACATCACGCAACTGGCGCAGCGGATCGGTCTTCGCACCGCCGACGTGGCCAAGGAAGCGTGGCTTCTTTTCGTCGTCCCGCTGCTCTCCATCTTCTTCTTGAAAGACGGTCGCCTGTTTAGCGGTTTCCTTCTTTCCACCATTCAATCCCGGCCGCAGCGGGAGTTTCTTGAAAATGTTCTCGGCGATCTGAATCAGATGCTGGCGCACTTCATCCGCGCCCAGCTCACGCTCGCCGCTCTCTCGCTTCTCGTCTACTCGGCTTTTCTTGGCGTCATGCGCGTTCCCTACGCGCTCGTCCTGGGAACCGTGGGCGGAATGTTCGAATTCGTACCCGTCGTCGGTCCTCTCGTCGCTGGCATCGCGATCCTCTCGGTCGCTCTGCTGATGAGCTATCCGCATTGGCTGGTCGTGCTGATTTTTCTTGTCGCCTGGCGCCTGATACAGGATTACGTCTCCTCCCCGCGCATCATGGGCGACAGCATGGAGTTGCATCCTCTGGCCGCTATCTTCGGAGTCATGGCCGGAGGAGAAATCGCTGGCATTCTCGGCATCTATCTCTCCATCCCGGTGATGGCCAGCCTGCGCATCGTCTTCCGCCGCTGGCGCCTCTACGCCGAAAAGAGGAAGTTCGGGCCTCTCACCTCCGACTACTCCATCGGTGGAGCGCCTATTCACCGCAAATAGTGGCGCTGGCGCCTTCAACTTTGATTCGCGCTTTGGTAATCCCCGGACTCACTCAGCTTCCGGAACTAACCGCCGCTTGTTATAAAATTCAACAACACATGAAAAACAAGATTCCTGTCGGCATTCTTGGCGCTACCGGTGTCGTTGGGCAGAGATTTATCCAGATGCTGGAGCACCATCCCTGGTTCGCAGTGGCCTGGCTCGCCGCTTCCGACCGTTCTGAAGGTAAGGTGTATGCGGAGGCCGCCCGCTGGCGTTTGAAGACTCCGGTCCCATCCGCCGTCGCGAAGATGAAAGTTTCGCCGGCCACTCCGGATGGCGCTCCGAAAGTGATCTTCGCAGCGCTCGATTCTTCCATTGCCGCCGAACTCGAGCCTCGCTTCGCCGACGCAGGATGCGCGGTCGTCTCCAACTCCAGCGCCCTGCGCATGCAGGAAGACGTGCCCCTCGTGATACCCGAAGTCAATGCCGGCCACATCAAGCTGATCGACATTCAGGGTTGGCGCAAGAAATCCGGCGGCTACGTCGTCACCAACCCCAACTGCTCCGCCATTGGTCTCGTTCTCGCGCTCGCACCGATTCATCAGAAGTTCGGCCTCGATACCGTTATGGCCGTCACCATGCAAGCGGTCAGCGGCGCAGGATATCCCGGGGTTGCGTCCCTCGACATCCTCGGCAACGTGATCCCCTTCATCAAGAATGAAGAAGAGAAAATGGAAGAGGAGACTCGCAAGCTCCTCGGCAACCTGAACGGATCGAAAGTGATCCCCGGCGCGTTCGCCATGAGCGCGCAGTGCAATCGTGTCGCGGTCGAAGACGGACACACCGAGTCCGTTTCCATTCGCCTGAAGTCCAAAGCCAAGCAGGAAGACATGATCGACATCTGGAATGCCTATCGCGCCGAACCTCAGGAATTAAAGCTCCCCAGCGCACCGGAAAAACCGGTCGTCTATTTGGAGGCCAGCGATCGTCCGCAACCTCGCTTCGATGTCGACATGGGCGCCGGAATGACCACCGCGGTCGGCCGTCTGCGCCCCTGCAGCGTGCTCGACTGGAAATTTACAGTGCTCTCTCACAATACGATCCGCGGCGCAGCCGGCGCAGCGCTCCTGAACGCCGAACTGCTGAAAGCCAAGGGATATTTGGGATGAGCCCGCGCTCCTTACATATGGGTGCCCCATTTCTCTCGCGCTCGTTGCGCCAGAAGTGGGGATTTATGTTGGATGGGCGACGGGCACCCTCCTTCTCGACAAGGACGTGCCGATGATCGTCATGAAATTCGGCGGCACCTCCGTCGAAGATGCCAAAGCCATCGACCGCGTCGCTTCCATCGTCCACGGACGCCTGTCGCAGCGACCCGTCGTCGTGGTCAGCGCGATGGCCAAGGTCACGGACACCCTACTGACAATGGCTCGCGCGGCCGGGGAAGGCGAACGCAAAACCGCGCTGAAGCTTTGCCGATCTTTGCAGGAGCGCCATTACAACTGCGCCAGCGAACTTCTTGGCACCGCCCGCTTCACCGAGTTCCACTCGGAACTCGGATCGGACTTCGAATCGCTCGATGAACTACTTCGCGGCATCTCCGCCGTCGGCGAAATCACGCCTCGCACCACCGATCACGTAGCCGCCTTCGGAGAGATGCTCTCCAGCAAGATCGTCGCCGCTGCCTTCGCCGCCCGCGGCCTGAAGGGCGCCCACGTTGACTCTCGAGACGTTCTCATCACCGACAGCGCCTACATGCAGGCCGTCCCGCAGTACGAAGAGACCAATCTTCGCCTGCAGGAACGAGTGCAGCCGTTAATACAAGACGGGCAAGTACCGGTGATGGGCGGCTTCATCGGCGCCAATCGCTCCGGTATCACCACCACCATCGGACGAGGTGGCTCGGATTTTTCTGCGGCGATCTTCGGCGCAGGACTCGGCGCCGAGCGCATCGAGATCTGGACTGATGTCGACGGCATCCTTACCACCGATCCGCGCACCTGCCCCGAGGCCCGCCGCATCAAGGTCATCAGCTTTGACGAGGCTGCCGAACTCGCCTACTTCGGAGCCAAAGTTCTGCATCCGGCCACAGTCTTGCCAGCCATTCAGAAAAATATTCCCGTCTACGTTCTCAATTCGCGCAATCCCTCATGCGAAGGAACGCGCATCACCACTCGCGCGCCCAAGACCAATAACATCTTCAAAGCAATCGCCGCCAAAAAGCGCATCACGATCATCGACGTGGCCGCCCCGCGCATGCTGCTCGCCCACGGATTCCTGCGCGCCATCTTCGAAGCTTTCGATCGCCATAAGGTCGCAGTCGACGTAGTTTCTACTTCGGAAGTAAGCGTCTCGCTGACGGTCGATTCGAATCAGGCGATTCCCGCTCTGGCCGCTGACCTGGCCAAGCTGGCCGACGTAAAGTACGAAGGCCGAAAAGCCATCGTCTGTCTGGTAGGAGAAAACCTGCGCGACACACCCGGAATCGCCGCCCACGTTTTCCGTGAACTCACCGACAAAAAGATCCGCATGATTTCCCAGGGCGCCTCCGAAATCAACCTGACCTTTGTGATTGAAGAAGATGAAGTCCCCGCCGTAATCCAGCGCCTCCACAAAACGTTCTTCTCAGAACTGGACCCGGAAGTCTTCGCGTAAATCTGATCAAGAGACGTTTTACAGCGATGGGTGCCCCATTTCTCGCGCGTCTTCTGCGCGAGAAGTGGGGATTTTGGATGATGTCGTACGTCACACCGACAGCAGCCGGTCAAAGAACGCCCGGTACCGCTGCAGCGCAACCCGCAGGTCTTCCGTCGAGACACTCTCCCCACGGTCCCACTGTTTTTCCAGCCCACCGCGCTCTTCTGCGAACACTTCCGCTAGTCGTTTCATCGCCGAAGCCACCAGGCCGTCTGCCTGCTCCACCGCTCGCCTCGGCTCATCCACAAAGGCTGTCTGGATCTCTTTCCACCGCGTCCGTAGTCCTTGCAACTCCTCGCTCGGGAACAAAGGTTGGTTCCCTTCTGTGGAGGCGGTGGCATCCGTGGCAGCGGCTTCGCTTGCGCCCGCGGCTCTAGTGGCTCCGCGATCGTCCCGCACGGCTTGTGGTCCGCGCGTATCCGAAGCTGGCCGCTTCCCTTGGGCCAGATCGGCCGTAGTAATTTCCTGGTTCTCAAACCGGTCTTCGAATTCCTCAGAATCTTTTCTCAACGGTGTTGCCATCTCTATGCTCCTTTTCTCTCGCGATGCTCATCGAGCAGTTCCTGGAACAACAGGCGGTAATGCACCATCGCCTGCCGCAGATCTTCTGTGCTGGCCTTGCCTTCGCCGTGCCGCAACGCGATCGCATGCGCTGCCCGGTAGTTCTCGACGATCAGCGGATAATCCACCGACAAATCCGCCGCGCGCTGATCGAACTCCCCGATCGGATACCCACGCGCTTGCATCACATCGGTGACCAGGCTGTCGGCCACCGTGACCGCCCCTCGCGGATCGTCCACGAATCTTGCCTGCACCTCGTTCCAGCGCGTGGCGAAATTCGACCGGTCCGACGCAGATAGCGAGTGAATCTTGAACTTCTCCCTTCTCTTCTGTCGGAACTCCAGAACGCCTTCCGCCTTGCGCGGACCTCCCTCCTGTTTCAACACCCGGTCGTATTCGGGCCCGAAGCGCTCTCTCAACTGCAACCGGCGCCGCTTGCGCGAATTCACATACGCAATCACGGCAACCACGATGAACGCGATCACCAGCACCGCGATCACTATCGCAATTCGATTTTGATCCATAACCCTCCCTCTGCGGCGCGCCGATATGGGATGCGTGCTAAATTGCCGATGTTGTCGCTTCGAAAGTGAGCATCCAAGAATGTTGGGTTTGCTCGCGAATGCATGGAAGTCAATCAAGCACACACCGTAGTTCCCTGTGATCCTCTGGTGATCCCTGTGGTTAAATCTCGAAAGACGGTGGCTAGATGAATCTTCTGGTGTTAGGACGAGGTAAGACTGGGTCGCTGGTGGCCGAATTAGCCGCCGAGCGCAAACATCACGCTCAGGTGGTCGGTGCTAAAGAGAATGTTGGAGGCGCGGCGGTCGCTCCTGCATCCCTGAGCCACATCGACTGCGTGATCGATTTCACCGCTCCCCACTGCGTGCTAGCCAACATTGAAGCTTGTGTCAAAGCTGGCAAAAACATGGTGGTCGGCACCACCGGCTGGTACAACCAGATTGACGCCGTGCGCTCTCTCGTCGAGAAACATCACACCGGATTCGTTTACGCAGCGAATTTTTCCGTCGGCGTAAATCTCTTTTTCGATATCGCCCGCACCGCCGCTACAGCTCTCAATCACGATTATTCCGGCCAGATCTTCGAACGCCACCACGTTCACAAGAAAGACGCGCCATCAGGAACCGCCACGGCGGTCCAGAAGGTGATCCATGACGTCGCACCTCAGCAGGAACCCCCGGAAATAACCTCGTTCCGCGAGGGCGAGGTCGTCGGATTCCACGAAGTCATTTTCGAGTCCTCAGCCGACCGGATCTACCTTAGCCACGATGCCAAATCCCGCCGCGGCTTCGCCGAAGGGGCCGTCCGCGCCGCCGAATGGCTCGTCGGTAAAAAAGGTTTCTACGATTTCAAAAGCATCTGGCGCGAACTGTGAAACTGTGCAGACCCTCATAAACGTGACGACAGCCGCCTCCAGCTGTCCGGCTAAGCGCAACTCGACTGGCCCGGGTTCGTGTAGCCCCGGACGCCGCGTCCGGGGTTGCGCGCAAAGCGCGCAATGAACGAAGCTCCCCCGCACGCGCCGATCATTGCAGGAGCGGCCGAATCGAACGACCGCATGCGCCGCCGTGGAAGAGCGGCGCTTCAGCGCCGCGTTCAGCGCTTGAGGGGAGGTTGGGGGCTTCAGCCCCTGTGACCGCGCTCACACACATTTTCTCTCCACTCACATTCGCGCTATCTTATCCCTATGCAACTTCGTGGATGCGGCACCGCACTCGTAACTCCTTTTCATCAAGACGGCTCAATCGACGACGCTGCGCTGCGCAATCTGGTCGCGTGGCAGATCGATTCCGGAATCGATTTTCTTGTACCCTGCGGCACGACAGGCGAGACTCCGACTCTCACGCACGACGAATGGCTGCACGTCATCGACACCACCATTGAAGTCGCTGCCGGACGCGTTCCCATCGTCGCCGGAGCAACCTCCAACGCCACGCATGATGCCGTTGCCAAGGCCAAGGAACTCGCTGAGCGCCCCGGCGTCAACGCCATCCTCACCGCTTCGCCTTACTACAACAAGCCCACGCAGGAAGGACAATATCGCCATTTCAAGGCCATCGCGGAAGCCGTAGGTGACAAGCCCATCATCCTTTACAACGTGCCCGGACGCACTGCCGCGAACCTGGAACCAGCCACTCTCGCACGCCTCGCGGAAGTCCCCAACATCGTCGGAGTCAAAGAAGCCAGCGGCAACATGACGCAAGTCGCGGAAGCGATTCACTCGGTTCCCGAGCACTTTCTCGTTCTCTCGGGTGACGACGCCGTCACTCTCCCCGTGATCGCTCTCGGCGGAGTCGGCGTCGTTTCGGTCGCGTCCAACGAGATCCCTCGCGAGATGGCCGAACTCACCCGTTCTGCCCTGAACGGTGACTGGACCACCGCTCGCAGCCTCAACCGCAAGTACCTGCCACTGATGCAAGCCAACTTTATCGAATCCAGCCCTCTGCCCGTAAAGGCCGTGCTGGCCATGATGGGCAAACTCGAAGAAGTCTACCGCCTGCCGCTCGTCCCCATGCGCCGCGACACGCGCTCGAAACTGCAGAAGGTCGCAACTGAAGTCGGACTGATCAGCAAGCCCGCAGGCCCCGCCTCCGAAGCCGCCGAATTCTTCATCTACGAGAACTGGGTTGCCGGACCGCACAAGATTGTCGTGCATCGCGGCACCTGCGGCCAATGCAGCCACGGCAAAGGACGTCCCTCCGGCCACGACAACAATCACGCCCGCTGGCACGGCCCCTACGCCACGCTTGCCGAAACCCGCGAAGTCGCCCACGCCATGACCGGCATCCTCATCCGCAGCGAATGCAAATGCGTCTGATTTTGTTTTGATCTGTCATGTTGAGCGAAGCATTGAGGGGAGCGAAGCGATCCTCAATGCGCAGTCGAAACATCCCTCCCGTCACTCCCACACTCGTGCGAAATCATCGGCATTGAAATCGCACAATGGCTCGATCGCTCAATGGCTCAATTGGTCTCCGAGCTTTTGACAATTCATCCATCAACAATCAACAATCATCCATTCATGCAGAACCTGAAAGCCGCCATCGAGCGCCTCTCCGCCCAGGGAGAAGTCGAGCACGATCCCGACGCCCGCAAAACATTCCTCGAATTCCGCGACCAACTCACCCATGGCAAAATTCGAGCCGCAGAAAAAATCGACGGCCGCTGGACGGTTAACACCTGGGTCAAGCAAGGCATCCTGCTCGGATTCCGCCTCGGCGTTCTCGCCGACATGACCGCCGGCTTTTCATTCATCGACAAAGACACCTTCCCCGCCCGCCAGTTCGCCATCGCAGATCGCGTGCGCGTCGTCCCCGGAGGATCCTCCGCCCGCGTTGGAGCTTACATCGCGCCCTCCGTGATCTGCATGCCGCCCATGTTCATCAATGTCGGAGCCTACGTCGACGAAGGCACCATGGTCGACTCTCATGCCCTCGTCGGCTCCTGCGCCCAGATCGGCAAGCGCGTCCATCTCAGTGCCGCTGCGCAAGTCGGAGGCGTCCTCGAACCCGTCAACGCCGCCCCGGTGATCATCGAAGACGATGTACTGATAGGCGGCAATTGCGGCATCTTCGAAGGCACACTCGTGCGAGCGAAAGCGGTCCTCGGAGCAGGCACAATCCTGACCCGCTCCACTCCGCTCTACGATTTGGTGAAAGGCGAAGTCTATCGAGCCACCGCCGAAGCGCCGCTGGAAGTTCCGGAAAATGCGGTAGTCGTCCCAGGCTCCCGCGCAGTCAAAAAGGGCAAAGCCGCCGAGTGGAATCTTTCCCTCTACACGCCAGTAATCGTGAAATACCGCGACGAAAAAACCGATAGAGGAATCGAACTCGAAGACTGGCTGAGATAGAAGATCAATCTGACCGATCGGATTTGCTTACAATCTTATCTAGGAGCCCGATGCGATACGCAAGCATAGCTTCCCTGCCCCATTCGTCATAACTTCAATTTTCCCCAGTTTCCGCACGACACCGTCCGCGCCCGCCAACCTCTCCGCCCCATACGTGCTCGCCAGCCCAATCACTTTCATCCCGCCCGCTCTTGCGGACTGAATCCCCGCGGGCGCATCCTCAATCACCAGGCATTCTTCCGGAGCAAATCCCAGTAGCTCCGCACCCTTCAAGTACGGCTCCGGATGCGGCTTCCCATTCACCACATCGTCGGAAGTCACCAGCACGCTCGGTACGGGCAATCCGCAATGCCGCAGGCGATTCTGCGCCAGCAACCGCGACCCCGAAGTGACCACGCCCCATCTCTCCGAAGGAATTGACTTCAGCAACTCCGCTGCGTCCGGCATCACTACCACTCCGCGCTGATCGTGAGCCTCATGATTTTCGATAGCCGCGGCTTCTACCTCCGCATCCAGATGCGGCGCCACGCTGCGGATCACTTCAACGGTTCGCACGCCATGTGCAATGGCCATCACCGCGTCGCCATCCACTCCCTTGCGCGCAGCCCATTCCCGCCACTCGCGATCCACTTGCCGCGTCGAGTCGCAAAGCACCCCATCCAGATCAAACAAAATGGCAGAACAAGAAAATGTAGGCATTCTTAAGATTGAACGACGGAGACACAGAGACGCGGAGGATACATTCCTAGTCTGACAAATAGTGTCAAACGACGAGAGCCCATTGAACAATCAAAATTCAACAATTCTCCTCCGTGACTCCGTGCCTCCGTGGTAGAAGTGCTTTTTAAGATCTCGATAGCAAACTTCCCGCGGATAATCCCTCTTTCGCGCGCACTTTCAAATGCCTCTCCCGAAAATGCATCCGCGCCCGTTCTCCCCATGCTCGGACGAACCAATAATTTAAGCCCGCGCCGATTGCTGAACTCGCCAGCGGAATCACTCGTCCTGCCCACTTCTCCACCACCTCGGTGCTCGCGCGCGCCGCGATCCGCTGAATCACTCTCGGCACAAACCTGTTCACCACTTCTTTTTCGATCAATTCGCGACTGATGTCCACGCCTGCGGCGCTGGCCGCCGCAATCCACAACTCCGCAATCTCGTCGTCTGTGTTGTACGTGAATCCGTACAGCAAACTCAGCTTCTGAATCGTCCGCATCGTGATCGCCGACAAAATCCCCAAGTCCGGCACGATCGTGATAAGTCCGCCCAGCCCGAAACCAGCCCCTTCGAGCGCCGCTATCTTCATCCCGCTATGAATGACCGAGTCCGACACGACATCCAGCTCTCGAATGTTCAAAGAAAACACACCGTGATATCCGCTGATTGGCACGCGATATGCAATCTTCAGTTGCAGCAGAAACTTCTCCGGATCCACCCGAACCGTCTCATAGGCGCGTGTGAACCCCTTCTGCAGCGCCCCTTCCGCCCTACGTCGCAACCACGATCTGCGCTCCTCCACCATGAATTTCACCTTACCGCACGACGCGCAAGAATGCCATCGGGAAGCCATGAGCGGTGAGCCGTGAGTTGTGAGCAAAACCGCTGCGGCGTTGCTCATTGCTCATCGCTCACTGCTCACCGCTCTGTGCTAGCATTCTCTTTACCCCATGCCCACCGGAAAGCTGCAAGTCATCCCTCTCGGCGGCCTTGGCGAGTTCGGCATGAACTGCATGGCCGTGCGCTGGGGCGATGACATCCTCGTCATCGACGCCGGACTCATGTTCCCCGAAGCCGAACTCCTTGGCGTCGATATCGTCGTCCCCGACATTTCTTACCTCATCGAGAACCGCCAGCGCGTGCGCGGCATTATCCTCACCCATGGCCACGAGGACCACATCGGGGCCTTGCCTTGGATGCTTTCCGAACTCAAAGTTCCCGTCTGGGGCACCGAGTTCACGCTTGCCTACGTCGAAGACAAACTCGACGAGCACGGACTGCTCGACGACGCCGATCTTCGCGAACTGCGCGCGAACGAACGCATCAAGGTCGGAGCCTTCACTATCCATCCGATCCAGGTCACGCACAGTCTTGTAGACTGCGTCGCTCTCGCCATCCACTGCCCGCTGGGCGTGATCATCCACACGGGCGACTTCAAGGTCGATCCCACGCCAACCGATAACAAACTCTTCGACCTGCACACCTTCGCCGAATACGGCAAAGAGGGCGTGCTCGCGCTCTTTCAGGATTCCACCAACGTCGAGCGCAAGGGATACACGCCCAGCGAGCGCGCCGTTCGCCGCAAGTTCGACGAAGTCTTCGCCCACACCAAGCGCCGCCTCTTCATCTCCTGTTTCTCAAGCTCGATTCACCGCATCAATCTCGCCGTCGAACTCGCGCATCAGCATGGACGCAAGGTCGCCTTCATCGGCCGATCCATGAACAATTCGGCCGAGATCGCCGAAGACCTCGGCTACATCGAAGTCCCCGAAGGACTGGTCATTAATCCCGGCGAGATGAAGAACTTCCCTCCGGAAAAAGTCTGCGTGCTCATCAGCGGAACCCAAGGCGAACCCATGTCGGCGCTCTCCCGCGCCGCCGTCGACAATCACAAACACGCGAAAATCGAAAAGGGAGACACAGTCGTCCTCTCCAGCCGCATCATCCCCGGCAACGAGAAAACCATTTACCGGATGATCGATCACCTCTTCCGCCGCGAGGCCCATGTCATCTACGAGGACGGCACCAGCCCGCCCGTCCACGTGTCCGGGCACGCCAGCCAGGAAGAACTCAAGCTCATCATCAATCTGGTCAAGCCGCGTTACTTCATCCCGGTTCACGGCGAATATCGCCAGCTCAAGCTGCACGCCGAAATGGCCGCCGCCATGCGCGGATCCGTTGGCAAAGTCATGCTGATCGAAAGCGGGGACATTCTCGAATTCGACGAGCTCGGCGCCCGCAAAACCGGAAAGATCAACGTCGGCCGCGTCTGCATCGACTCCGGCAACCGCACCGACGTCGTCGAAGACCTCGTCATCAAAGACCGGCGCCACATCAGCGAAGACGGCATCGTCCTGCCCATCATCGCAATCAACAAGTTGTCAGGAAAAGTCGAGACCACTCCGGAAATCGTGACCCGCGGCTTCAACGTCGGCGAAGACGGATTTATGGAAGGCGCCAAACGCATCGTCGAAGACACGCTGGCCTTCTCAAGCGAAGAAGAAAAAGGCGACTACGGCGTAATCAAAGAAAAAATCCGCGCCGACCTGAAACGCTACATCAACAAGCAGTCCCAAAAACGCCCGCTGATCATGCCAGTAATCCTGGAAATCTGATCAGCCACAGATTCTCGCGGATAAACAGGGATGGAAAGAAAAATGTCATCCTGAGCGAAGCATTTGCCGGAGCAGAGCGAGGCAAATGCGGAGTCGAAGGATCCCTACCCTGTCGTTGCTGAGTGGTGCCGTCGAGAAATTCTCCAACAAATTTAGACGAATTAGACCAGCGGATTCACCCACCGCAGACCGGGGAAGCGTGCAAAATCCCGATCGGCGGTTTGCAAAACTCCTCCATACTCCACTGTCAAAGCAGCAATCTCGGCGTCACTCACCAGAGGCCCGGAAGCTTGCCCGTCGAGTAGAATCCGTCTCAGTGAGAGCCAGTGCTGCTCTCCAGGCACAAGCAATTTGACGTTGGGCTGCCCCAACCACTCGTCCACAATCAGGGATGCCTGCTCGATGCTAAACTTCGCTCCCGGCAAACGCCGATTTGTCATGAACCGCAAAAATGCCGTAATGGCCTGCCAGGGAATTCCTACTACGGCCGTCTCGGAAAAGGTTTTTTCAACCCATCCTCGAGATTTCGTGTGCTGAGTCGCACCGCTGTCGTAGGCGTAAATCAGAAGATTAGCGTCAAGGACGATCACCGGTAGTCCGGGCCTTCAAGGTGTTCGAGCAATTCCTCGACCTTGTCATAGTGCGGCAGTCCTAGATTGATCGGTTTCACCTTAAACGGCTTGCGCTCCGGCTTGGCCGCGGTGTAACCCAGGCGCAGCCTGTCATTGACGACCTGCTTCAATGCCCGCCCAGACTTCCGCACTTCGTGCTTCAATAGGGCGGCAACATCGGCATCGATTGTAAGAGTAGTACGCACATCATGATGTTATCAAGTGAGACATCATGATGTCAATTCACACGAGTTCGTCGCAACCCTGACTCGGTCTCGGAGGAGCTCTGCCAATAACCCGCCAGTTCACTGGCGGGAATGGCGCCCTTGACGATACTCTCTGCCGTAGGCACAGTTGAAACCGATGATCACTCTCTCCGACCTCCACGCCGCCCGACAGCGCCTTCAAGGCGTCACCGTCCGCACATGCCTCATTGAATTCCCAACCTGCGCCGAAGATCCACGCCGCCTGCTCCTCAAGCCAGAAAACCAGCAACCCATCGGCGCCTTCAAACTCCGCGGAGCCTATAACAAGATCGCCTCACTCTCTGACGCAGAACGTAGCAAAGGCGTCATCTCCTATTCCAGCGGCAATCACGCCCAAGGCGTCGCCTGGGCCGCCCGCGCACTGAAAACGAAATCCGTCATCGTGATGCCGAACAATGCCCCTCAAATCAAGCGCGATGCCACGGCCAAACTGGGCGCGGAAATCGTCGTGGTCGGCCCCGGTTCCGATGAGCGCAAAAACAAGGCCGAAGAACTCGCGGCGCGGAACGGATACGTTATCGTCCCGCCCTATAACGACGAACACATCATCGCCGGACAAGGCACGATCGGCCTCGAAATCCTCGACGAATTTCCCAATGTCGAAACTGTCCTAACCCCAGTGGGCGGAGGCGGGCTCATCTCCGGCGTCGCAGCTGCCATCAAGCTGACCAATCCCAAGGTAAAAGTCATCGGCGTGGAACCCGAACTCGCCGCAGATGCACAAGCCAGCCTGCGCCAGGGAAAGATCGTCCAATTCCCCGCCGAACAAGTGTCCCGAACCCTCGCTGACGGTCTCCGCACCCAGAGCATCGGCCCCATCAATTTCGAGCACATTCGCGCCTACGTCGACGACATCATTACGGTCACCGAAGATGAGATCCGCAAAACCATGAAATTTCTCGGCGCCAATCCTCAAACCGTAGCCGAACCCAGCGGCGCCGTCGCCACCGCCGGTTTCATCTTCCACGCAAACGAATTGTTCCCAGCCAGGCAGTATGTCGCCATCATCTCCGGCGGAAATATCGAGCCAGCCATGCTGGCAAATCTTCGCCATTGATGCTGCTTGCAAATATTGCATTCATTGCATACAATGCATGCATGCAATATACTATCCGCAACGTGCCGGACGTTCTGGATAAGGCTCTTCGCAGGACCGCCCGTGAACGCGGCAAAAGTTTGAATGAGGTAACCGTCGAGGCTCTAGCCCGCGGCGCTGGCGTTGCCGAGCAGAGTCTCCCCCAACGCGACCTCGGCGATGTCGCGGGTACTTGGCATGAAGATGCCGCCTTCGACAATGCATTGAAGGCACAAGACACCATCGACCAAGAGATCTGGCCGTGAGGCTCGCGCTCGACACGAATCGCTACGCCGACCTCTGCCGGGGGGTCAGACCCATTATTGAAACGGTCGAACTCGCCGACGAAGTTTGGCTCCCTTTTGTCGTGCTCGGAGAATTGCGCGCTGGATTCGCGGTGGGTAGCCAAGGACCGCGAAACGAAGCAATTCTCCGCCGCTTTCTGCTGAAGCCCGGTGTCGGAGTTCTCTATGCCGACGATCAGACGACGCATCACTACGGAGCGATCTACCGGCAACTTCGTAACCAGGGCACCCCTATCCCGACCAACGACATGTGGATCGCAGCCCTCGTCTTGCAACACTCTCTTGTTCTGTGTGCTCGAGACGCACATTTCGACGCTCTTCCCCAACTCCCGCGAGACTGAGAGTCGTCCTCTCGATTCGTTCCGTCGGAAATGTCGAGCCGCGCTCGTCCTCCCATCGAGTGTTCCGACCCGTCCGCTTGACTCAAACTGGAGCATTTGCATCCTACTTAGCGAGGCATTCTTAGTAAGGATATTGATGATGATTCGACTCGCATTGGCCTCCCTGATCTGCGCAACGCCGCTGCTCGCCCAGTCGCCAGCAACTGGAACCCTGAGTTCCAACCCGGTTTATCAGCAGAACTGCGCCAAATGCCACGGCAAAACGGCCCAAGGACGCCATTTCGCCGGCCCATCCCTGGTCTCCGCCAAAGCCTCCGGCATGTCGATAGATGATTTACGAAACATCATTACGCATGGCAAACACCGAATGCCGAAGTTCGAAGCGAAGCTGTCCAAACAGCAAGTCGACGACCTTGTATCCGAGATAAAGCGGAAAAACCGTTGAGGGTCGCCCTGTGAAACCCTGTGTTCCCTGTGGTAATCGGTTTTGCACAGCTGCCCATTGTTCAAATAACCTTGACTTCAACCAGACGAATGCTCATCCTGATACCGCACCCGGAAAATCCAAGGCGAGATCGATGAAAACATCATGTAAGTCCTTTGGTTCCAAGATTTTGCCCGCAAGTGATTGCAGCTCTAAGATTTTTTCAAGGTTTTCCGCTAACTCGCTGATTCCAGTACACCAGGGGGGAGGGGGGGTACCCACCTCCAAGACCGGATTCCGTTTTCGGGAATTCGCAATCCTCATCGCAATCGCATTGTTTTCCACAGCATCCGCCTTCTCCCAGGCGCAGCGTGGAACTCTCATCCACGAAGAAACCATCCGCGTTTCTCCCAGCGCCGACACCCCAAAATTAGGAGAAGCTTCTCGCGGCTACGAGATGATCGTTATTGAAACCAGCCGCGACTGGACGCATGTAGAAGCCGTCATCACCGATATCACGAAAGAAGCCGACGAAGATGACGAGGACTCGCAAGGCAAGACCATCACCGGATGGATCTTGTCCAAGGGTTTAGTCAGCATGAGCACTCCCAATGGCGACAAGATCATCTACGGTGAGGCCGCCAACTCCGAAGATGAAGCCAGCCGCCGCCGCGGACGCCGCGATGCCGCGCAAGAGGCCATGCGCCTCTACTATCGCGTCTATGATCTGTTCCCGAATTCCCCGTTGGCGGCCGAAGGCTTATACCGAGCTGCCGATATCCGCTGGCAGATGGACCGCGCCGACGTGATGACTCGGCCATCCGCCCGCGAGCGCGAAGCCTACATGCGCGGTCAGATTAACGAAGACTGGATGAAGCTCGTGATGAAGAAGTATCCCGGAACAAAATGGGCTGATATGGCCGCGTTTCACCTTATCGAAAACAAGCTCTGCGGAGATTGGCAGAGTGCCTCGAAGTGTCCGGAAAAAGAATCTGAGATGTACGACAAGTACGCCAAGGAACATCCGCAATCGCCCAGCGCTCCGGAAGCTCTGTACGACGCGGCTTGGCGTCAATCGGCATTGATCGAGATTTACAAAACCGAAGCCAACCAGAAGAAGTCTGACGCTGCGAAAGGCCGCGCCCTCGATCTTGGGCAAAGAATCATCAGCCAATACGGTCAGAGCGATTGGGCCTTGCGCGCCACCACACTCCTCTACTACATTCAGCAGGGCATTGTGACCTACGGAAATTCCAGCGACTGACCTCTATGACCGCACCTGGCCGCGGCATCTTCCGCTCGGCAGTCCTTGGCTTCGCTGTCACTGCGGTCTTCGTGTCCTATCAACTCGTCACCGGTTCAGGGTCGCCGCTCACGCGAAGTTCGGTGCTGATGATTTCTTTCGTCTGCGTCTGTCCTCCGTCAATCCTCTCCATCGCTTTCGATCCAGACATCGGAACGAATAATTTCTATGCGCTTTGGACCTGCATCGGAGTGCTGAACGGCGCGCTCTATGCCTTGGTACGAATGCTCCTCGGCCGCAGACTGCGCCGTCCGAATTAATCGGCCTCACGAACTTTTTACAAGACATTTCTGAGATACTAATTTTCCGATTCTTCCGGGAGGACGTTTGAACGATTACCTGCTTTCCCTGATTTTGGGCATTGTGGAAGGGCTGACCGAGTTTCTGCCAGTCAGTTCGACGGCGCATTTGCGGCTCTCAGAGGCCCTGCTACACGCGTCGGGTTTGGCTCCAGCGCTCACACTCGACAACGGCTACTGGAAGATGTACTCCATAGTCATTCAGCTCGGCGCGATCCTGTGTCTCCCGGTTTATTTCTGGAGCCGTATTCTAAAGTTTCTCTCCACTTTCCCCCGCGGTGAGAGCGGAAACCGCACCGTCCTGACCCATCCTCTAAGCCTTGTAATGATCGCTTTCGTCGTGACCGCCATTCCTTCTTATCTCCTGACGAAAGTGATCGGGAAACATCTGGAAGACATCATGATCATCGGCTGGTCTCTTCTGATCGGCGGAATCGTGATGTGGATCGTCGACGCCATGCACGCCAAGGCCGAAGCCGCTGGCCCGAACGGCAATAGCAAAATCCACACCTGGAAGATGGAAGAAATGAGTCTGGGCCAGTCGATCTGGATCGGCTTTTGCCAGATCTTCTCCGCCGTCTTCCCCGGCACGTCGCGGTCGATGTCGACGATTGCCGCCGGCCAAATCGCAGGAATGTCGCGCGCCTCAGCCCTGGAGTTCTCGTTCTTTGTCTCGATGCCCACGATGGCTGCGGCCACGCTCTACACGCTGTACAAATCCCTTCGCGGCAAAGGCGAAAACCCGATGGGCGTCTCGCAGATCGACGCCCACGGCTGGATCGTCCTCGCGATCGGATTTGTAGTCTCGTTCATCGTTGCCTACGCATCCGTCGCATGGTTCATGGCTTGGGTCCGTCGGCGCGGGTTCACTCCGTTCGCGGTCTACCGCATCATCATCGGAGTGCTCGTCCTCGCCTTCGCAGCAAAACTCGCGTAGAGCGATGCGCCATGAGCAGAGAGGAATGAGCAAAACCCAAAAGGACTGAAGCTAAGGCATCATTCATTGTGAACGCTGGAAAGCCACGCCAGAACGCTAAAACTTGATCACTGCTCAGCTCATCGTCCATTGCTCATCGCTCATTGCAAAGGAGATAACCACGTAAACACTACCCAACATTCCCTCATTGTCCGAAGCCCCGCTTCCTGCCATAATAGTTCCGCTCTGGCCGATTACGGCGCCGAGTAGGTGTCTTCGGCGAAGAATCCGGCCTTCATGGATTATCTGGCGACGATTTTTGTTCCCACCGGGAACCGGCGGCTCAACGAGCTCGTCGGCTTCCTGATGTGCGTCTCCGCGCTCCTCTTGTTCCTCGCCCTCGTCTCGTACTCTCCACTCGATCCTTCCTGGAATAGCGCTTCGGTCCTGACCGGCTCGCATGCCGCCCGCAACTGGATCGGCGTGGTCGGCGCCTACACGGCCGACGCGTTCCTGCAATTCTTCGGCATCGGTGCGTTTCTGCTGGTGATCTTCCCGGCGATGCTGGGCGCTCGCTGGTTCCGCTCGATGAAGGTGCAGTCCCCGCTCGCGAAGAGCCTGGGTTGCATCTGGCTGGTGATGTTCGTCCCGGCGATGCTTGCACTGCTGCCCGGGAATCTGCGCTGGTCGCACGTGATCCCGATTGAAGGCTTGCTCGGTCGCGTCGTCGGCGACTTCCTAATCCATTATCTGAATCTCGTTGGCGCTTACATCGTCTGCTGCACGATTCTCGCAGTGGCGTTGTATCTCTCGACCGCGTTCTCATTTTCGGCCATCCAGTTGTGGGCTCCGACGCGGTTTGCATTCGTCACAGCAGTGTGGAACCGCTATCAAGATTGGCGGCAGGAGCGCACGCGCAAGCGCCAGCAGAAAGAACTGGAACAGCGGCGGATCTCGAAGCCCATCGTCAAGACGCAGCTGATCCAGACCCGCCCGAACGCGCCGGTAGCGCAGCAGGAACCGCGCCGCACGGGAATTGAGCGCATGCTGGCTGAAGAAGATGCGGCGAAGGCGCCCTCGAAATCTGCAAGTGGCGGAATTCTCGAAGAGCCTTTTCCAGCTGCAGCGCCAGTCGACGATGCTGCCGATCCTGAGGTCACGGAGCGCGCGGATAGCGGTCAGAAAGCCAAGACGACGATGCCGCGTATCGCCGGCGGATACAAGCTGCCCTCGAGCAGCCTGTTGCAGCGCCCCGATGAACAGCAGGCCGTTGATGCTGACGAACTCAAGACCCTCGCGCAGGTGCTGACTGAGAAATACTCCGAGTTCGACGTTCACGGGCAGGTCACCCAAATCAATCCCGGCCCGGTGGTCACCACATTCGAGTACAAACCCGAAGCCGGCATCAAGTACAGCCGCATCACCAATCTCGTCGACGATCTCTGCCTGGCGCTTAAAGCGGAAAGCATTCTGGTCGAGCGCATGCCCGGCAAGAGCACGGTCGGCATTCAGGTGCCGAACCGGCAGCGCGAAATTATCTTTCTGCGCGAGAACATCGAATCGCAGGAGTTCATGGGGTCGAAGTCGAAGCTCACCATGGCGATGGGAAAGGATATCAACGGCCGCATCGTCACCGCCGATCTCGCCGGGATGCCACACCTGCTCATCGCCGGATCGACCGGAGCCGGAAAGAGCGTCGCGATCAACGCGATGATCATGTCGATTCTCTACAAGGCGACTCCTGATCAGGTCCGCTTGATTCTCGTGGATCCGAAGCGGCTGGAACTGGGCAATTACGAGGGCGTCCCGCACCTTTACACCCCGATCATCACCGAGCCCAAGCTTGCGGCAAACGCGCTGCGAAACGCAGTGCGCGAGATGGAACGCCGCCTTAAGCTGCTGGCTGCCAAGGGCGTACGCAACATTGATCAGTACAACAAGCTCTTCGATCAAGGCGAGACGCCCAGCCTCTTCGGCGAGGAATCGGACGACAAGCCGATTCCATACATCGTCATCATCATCGATGAATTGGCCGACCTGATGATGCTTGATTCCAACAACGTTGAGGAATCCATCACGCGCCTCGCGCAAATGGCGCGCGCAGTCGGCATTCACCTCGTGCTCGCGACGCAGCGGCCTTCGGTCGATGTCATTACGGGACTCATCAAGGCAAACTTCCCAGCCCGCGTTTCCTTCCGCGTTGCAACGAAGGTGGATTCCCGCACCATTCTCGACGCTAATGGCGCCGAAGCTCTTCTCGGCAAAGGCGACATGCTTTACCTGCCGTCGGGTTCGGCACGTGTGCATCGCCTGCATGCGCCATTTGTCACCGAGAAGGAAATTGCGGCGGTCGTCGAGTTTTGGAAAGCGCAGGGTCAAGCCGAATACATCCACCATTTCCTGGAAGCTCCCAAGGAAGAGCGCGAAGCTGGCGCTGGAGGAACGAACGGAGAACCGGGCGAAGGCGGCGAGGGCGAGAACGATCCAATGTACAACGACGCGGTAAAGCTCGTTGTCGAGTTCGGCAAAGCCTCAACTTCCCTGCTGCAGCGGCGTCTCCGGATCGGCTACGGCCGCGCGGCGCACTTGATCGATTTGATGGAGCAAGATGGAATCGTGGGCGCAGCGGATGGTCCCAAGCCGAGAGAAGTCCTGAAGCGGCCCGACTGGATTTCAGAGATCGAAGAATCGATGCGCTAAGCGGCATCCACCGAAACAAGAAAGGCGGCGTTGCCGCCGCCTTTTGCATATTGCGCAAAAAATCGAACTTTCTCCGCGCTGTTCTGTGCGAAACGTCTAGAGCCCGATCCAGTTCCACAGACGTTCTTTGCCGACGCGAACCCACCCGGGAACCCAACTTTTATAACGCAGCACAACGGTCGCGTCCATGTTCTTCGGCAATTTAGGAGAGAACTTGTTGCTGAAGACGAGATAGTAAATCCCCGCCCCGGCGGGAAGTTCAGCCTGCATCTCTCCCTTCGTCACTCTTCCACTTTCGTAGACCGAACTTGTGGCGTATCCGTTCTGCCAAACCACAAACGCGGGTTCACTGAGTACATACACCTCAATGTCGTGGTCGCCATCGACAGCTTTCGGAGTCGCAGGTTTCTTATCGGCGGCAGTAGCGAATTGGCCGACGATCGAAACGTTCACCGAACCTTCAGGAAGAGAGAACTTGTAATAGCGGAACGTATGCGCGGAAACCGTGAATGGTGTGTCGACAATCGCCTGGTCGTGCTTCCATCCAACCAGTTCCTGCAAGCCCTGGGCGAACGGATCGTCGCTGATGGCTATCCAAGTAACAATTCCAAGGAAAAGTCCGAGTAGCACCCAGATGAAGATGCGCGGCTTGCGTCGCGGCGCGACGACTTTCGCCGGCACTTCCTGAACGACAACAGGTTCCTGTTTGAGTGGAACGCTAATCGGTTTTCCACACTTCAAGCAGAATTGCGCTTCATCAGGTAAGGCTGCTCCGCACTTGCTGCAGCCAAGGATGACCTTCGTAGCAGACGATGTGGCTTCTGTCGGCATATACAACTCGGCGCCCTTTCGGAAGATGGGCGCAAAATTCAAGATGGCGAAAACATAGTTTGCGCCTGGGACATACTGTTCTAAAACCGGGGCCGAACTCGACGTACGCTGGGACTGCTCTTACTGGTCGAAATGTTAGCACAGGTTAGCTGGATTGGTGCTCACAAATAAGCACTTATCTCCTATCCGAAGTACCTAGTCCGCGGAATGCCAGGAAGGCCAAAGCAAGCACTGCCAGCAGCATCGCCGCCCAGAGGACCACGGTGTGCCGCTCGGACCAAGGACGCTGATCAGGACGCGACGCGTATTGCGGGTTGTGGCTGGCCGGCCCTAACTCAGCCTGATGAGCTGAAGCATCGGCATGAAAGAACCGTGCATAGTCAAAAACCGGTGTCGAAAGCTTGTCGTCGCCGTAGTAGAGCTTGAGATTCGATTTTCCTTGAGGATCAAAGTAGATCCTGCGCTCGATCGCCAATGGCTGGACAGACATTATATTCAGCGGAGGATTATCACCATTATCCAGGTTGATAACGATCTGACCGGGATTTTGTGAAATCGGTACGGCGAGTTGCTCGTCGATGACGAGAGTGCCAGCGCGATTCATACGCACACGGCTGATCTCGCCGCTGCTCAACTGGGCTCCTTTGGCACCTTCAATAATCACTGCTCGCCGGAAGTTCACCTGTGCGGGCGCAATCTCGAACGAAACCCGGCTCAAAGGCACTCGCTCGGGCAGGGTACACGCAATCGAGGTGATGTGCTGCTTCTGTTGAGGTGACGCGCAAGCTCCGACCTTGGTCCAGGAAGCTTGCTGCTCGCGCACGTAAGAGATCGTGGCACCCTTCAAGTCCTGCGGCCGGACCCCGGCCGAGAATCGTACGTGCAAAAATCGGAAGCTGGACCGGGGCAGCCTGATTTGCGAATTGGAGCCTAATTGCTCTCTAGTGAAGTCGTAGAGCGTTGAGGCCGGCAGTTCCACCTTCGCACCCTTGCCGGGACCATCTCCGCCAGATACGGCGGCGGTCGCGACGAAGTCATGCGCATCCAGATGTAGCCGAATTCTGTCGTATTCTGCGAGACCCTGAGCATCGAGGTCGAATTCTGTATGGCCGGAAACCGAGCCCAGATTGAGAATCTTCGCCTGCACCTCTTCCGAGGCGAGGCCTTCGCGCTGTTCGGTTAACGCGTACTGGACGGGAGTATCTCCGTCGTATAACCGCAAGTCGGCAAGATCCGGACGGGCGTGATTCCAGATCTCCTCATCGATGATGAAGTAGTTCTGGTGGACAGGATCGGCAATGTGGACCTCGCGAACGTTGCTGAAATAAGGGATTGCCGCCTCAGGATGATTGGGTGTTTCCGCGAGCAGCACCAGGAGAGCGACTGCTGTAATCAGCCTCATTGGCTGCGCGCTCCTTGCGGGTTCGTTTGTACCCTGTTCTTTGCCGAGAGTTTGAGCCAATCGCGCTGGTAAACGAAAGAGATTGCGAGCAGCAAAGCGCCCAGAACAATGAAGCTGATGATGCGATAGGCGCGGTCGAGTTCCGAAACGTCGTAAACAAACACTTTGGCGATCGTAACCGCGATGAGCACCAACGCCTGCCAACGTACGAAGGCGCTGCTGCGGACGAATCCGACGATCATGAGCATGGCTCCGTACGCCATCCATAGAGCGGAGTAAGTGAAATCGCGCTCGATTTGAACCCGGCGCAAATCGTTCCACGCCGCCTGCCAATGAGTTCCAGCGCTCGGACGATACGGATTCATCTGCCACGTGAAGTAGTCGGAAACTTCACGCGTGAATGCGATCAGCGCAAGAACATTCAGCGACACAAGTGCAACAGCCGTTATCCATTGGGCGGAGTCGTCGTCGCGCTGTGAGGCATACCACGCAACCGCAGCCAGCACCGCGACAGCAACCGCATAGGTCGCCATTCGCATGTTGAAGATCAGTTGTGTGCTGCGGAAGTTGTCGAAGGCCAGCAACCGGAACACGCCCAAGGCGAGCGCTCCCAGTGCGAAAACATTGAGAAATTCGGACTGGATCCGATTCGCCACCCAAAGGAGCACGCCTGCTTCGATAAACCAACCGATGGTGATCCAGTGGGCGTTCAGCCGGATGGGAATGGCGATTGTGATGAATCCGATCGCCACCGCTAAGTGAAGGAAATAGAGAATGTCCGACGTACCCGGGGACAGATTTCTTGCGTGCACCAGCCGGCTGAGGGCGATGTAAACCGCAGCGAGTGCAACAGCAAACCATGCCATGTAGGTCTTATCGACTTCGTCGATCATGGCGTAGGCCTGCAGGAAATAGACTCCCGCGTTCACAAAAGCGAGAACAGCTGGAATCGATGCGAACACGGCGAGTTCTCCCTCGGGCTGCAACGTCACCAGGGGAGCGATCGCGAACATGGCGAAAAAGATGGTGGCGAAGGCGAGAGTGAGCCCGAGTTGCGGGCGAGTGTAGAACTCAGAGTACCAACCGATGTAGAGCAGCAGCGTACCGGCATAGCTCATGACGAGCAGGCGACGCCATGGCTTGAACGCAACCAGGACCAGAGTGGCGACATCGAGCAGCGCCACGTACGAAAACAAGGCAAGTTCACGATTCTGGCCCGCCGAGAGGAGCAACGGAGTGCTAAAGCCACCGGCCAAGGCGAAGGCAGCGAGGATCTGAGCGTCCTGGGCGATCGACATCGCTGCCGTAGCAGCGGTCACAGCCAGCATCATCACGAAGGCCACGCCACCCGGAATCAGACTGTAGACCTGGAAGGCCGCCCAAAGCGAAAGATAAAGAGCACCAATGCCGACGGCCTTGAGCGAATACGAAAAAGCTTTGTAGCCGCGGTTGCGGAAGCGTTCACTCCACAGAACGATCGCGATGCCCGCCACCAAGCCAATCGTCACGCGACCAGCGGGGCCGATCCAGTTATTGTCGAAAGCGAACTTGAGGAAGTACGAGATCCCAATCAGTACGGCAGTAATGCCGATGCGGTTCAACCAATGCGAACCGATGCGGGATTCGAGATCGATTTCCGGCTGCGAAGCTTGGGCAGTTGGTGGCGGCGGTGCTGCAGGGCCCGATGGCGGAACTGCGGCACTCTGCACTGCCGGACGGCTGGGAGCGGCCGTCCCCACATGTTCGGTGGAGCTAGAAACCTTTTCTGCGGGCGTAGAAACTGGCTGGGGTGGTTGCGCAGCTTGTGCGTCCATTTCGAGCTTGCGCTCGATGCGGTAAACGCGCGTCGTCAAATCGGCAAGAAGCCGCCGGATTGCATCGAGGTCGCTCTGGGACGTGTCCATACTGGACGGAGACGCTGGACAGAAAATTATCCGCGAAAGCTACAAGGCTTGCACGTTATTTTTGTCCGGCGAAGTTACTACCGCGCTGCCGTCCAGACCCAATTCCTTCGCGATCGGTTTCATCGCCTCGATGCAGAATCCGATGTGCTCGTCCAGATCGACGCCGAGATCTTGGGCGCCGTTGATGATGTCTTCGCGGTTCACCTTGCGGGCGAAGGCTTTGTCTTTCATCCTTTTTCGCACGGATTTCACGTCCACTTCCGCGAGCGACTTGCTGGGCTTGATCAGCGCAACCGCAGTGATGAATCCGGCGAGTTCATCACAGGCGAAGAGGCACTTCTCCATCGGGGTGTGGCGTGTGACGCCCGTATATTCGGCGTGCGACATGATGGCGCGGCGGATCTCGTCGGAGTATCCGCGCTCCTTCAGAATTTCGTTGCCCTTATAGGGATGCTCTTCGGCGGTGGGGAACTTCTCGTAATCGAAGTCGTGGATTAAGCCGACGACACTCCAGAGATTCTCGGCTTCGGGAGATCCGTCGCCGTACTTGCGCGAGCAGGCGCGCATGCAGGCTTCGACGGCCAGAGCGTGCTTGCGAAGACTTTCCGACTGGGTGAACTCAGTTAGTAAACACCAGGCCGATTCGCGAGTAACCATGGAATTCCTTGTTTTCTTGGGGTTTGCTACTTTGGTTCAGGGTATCGTACTGAAATTGCCTTGTTTTTTGTGCATTTTTCTGTTGACTTCCACAGGGCAGGTGGCTCAGATTGAGACTGCCAACAGGAAGCTCCCCCAAGTCATTCCTGTTCTGTAGTTTAGGCTGTACGGAGGGCCCGCTCTGGCACTCCCACAACCCGAATGGCCACGACTCTTGCCCCTGTAGACTCAAGGGAAGTCGTACGGTGCGATCACTGCCTGTTAGTTCAGTTCCGCACATCCAACAACAACTGCCGGCGCTGCCACGCGTCCCTGGACGAGGAACCAGAGCCAGAACCGATTATGGTCGCTCCCCCGGTGATGATGCCGATGCCCGGAATGGGCCGAGGACATCTGAACCTGGCGACCTCGATCCGCGCGCTGCGACTGCGAAGCGGGCTTAGCCAGCGCCAATTGGCCGGGAGAATGGCCGTGCCGCGCACGTACGTGTCGAAAATCGAAAACGAGAAAGCCACGCCTACGCTGTCGTCCCTGGAACGGCTGGCGCGTGCACTGGAGGTTACTGTGCCCGAATTGCTCAGCGGTGGCGAACACAGCCGTCAGGAAGAAGTCAGCGAACTCATGAAAGACCAGTTCATCGCTGAACTTCTGCCGTTTGTCACGCAACTCAACGGGATGCAGATGTCGAGCATTCTGACCCAGGTGCGGGACTTGGCAGTGCGGCCGCGCAGGACTGCTTAACGGCAGGTTTCAAAGTCTCAAAGTCTCAAAGTTTCAAGGTTTCAGAGTTGCTGCCGATATGTTGCAGTTCGCATCGTTCACTTTGAAACCGCTTCAACTTTGAAACTTCGGTTTTATCCGGGCAACCAGCCAACACTGGGCCGGGACCAGCAATGGTTTCGGCCTTTTTTCTTCTGCGTTTTCTGCTTCCTCGCGCTTCATCACTCCATCCAAAAAGTATGCACGGCCGACCAATCCATGGTCAGGAGAGATTGATGTCAGGAAATAGAAAAGCAGCAGTGATCACTGGGGCCTCCAGCGGAATCGGTTACGCCTGCGTCAGAAGAATGAGCAGCGCTGGCTGGACCGTATTTGCCA
This sequence comes from Candidatus Sulfotelmatobacter sp., assembly GCA_035946775.1. Lineage (GTDB taxonomy): Bacteria > Acidobacteriota > Terriglobia > Terriglobales > Acidobacteriaceae > Sulfotelmatobacter. The sequence goes on from DASYZA010000196.1 coordinate 84,329, forward strand.
CAGTACGCAAGACAAGCGACCGCGACCGGCTTCGCTCCGAGAAGAACGTTTATCCCGTAATCATGGACGTACAAGATGCTGCTTCCATCTCCTCTGCAGCGGTAGAAATTGCGTCGCAACTTGAACCAACCGGCCTGGACGGACTTGTGAACGTAGCTGGCGTTGGCATGGTCCGCCCGCTGGAATACGCTGCGATGAGCGATGTACGGGAAATCTTCGAGATTAATTTCTTCGGCCAGCTTGCGGCGATTCAAGCTTTTTGTGGAATGCTCCGAAAGAAGCGGGGAAGGATCGTCAACATCACCACGGTAGGCGTGAATCTCGCAATTCCCTTCGGGGGCCTGCTGAATTCCAGCAAATCTGCTTTCGGCAAGCTGAGCGATACCTTGCGGCTGGAGCTTCGCCGCTTTGGTGTGCGCGTGATTGCCGTAGAACCCGGATCAATTTCTACCCCAGCCGTCGACAAGACATTGGGAAATCTGGAGGAGATAATCCGCTCCCTGCCCCCGGAAGCTCAACAGAATTATGGACCAATGATCCGAACCGTTGGCCGGCGCGGCTATGACATGGAGAAAAATGGAAGTTCGCCAGACGTGGTGGCCGTAGCCGTACATCACGCCCTGACGTCCGACCGGCCGCGGCTCCGGTACCGAGTCGGCAAACACGCCAAGCTGCTGGCAACTATTCCTAAACTTCTGCCCGAGAGAGTCTTTGATTTAGTCATTATGAGAATGCTGGGTCTTAGCGAGCCGGCCCCGGAGAGGACAACGCTTTCTTTCTCTCAGAGTCGCGCAGTGAATCCAAAGTAGATCGACGTACATCTATCCGGCATGGATTTAGAGAAGAGCATCGGCAACTGGGCGGTTTTCGCCACTTCAGACCTTGAACAAGTGGACGACGGAGATTTACGCAGAAGCCTAAGGAACGCGCCGGTCACAAGTAGTAGCGACGGTCCCCTGCTTGATGCCTACTCCAACGCGGTGACCAGCGCCGTGGAGCGCATCAGCCCTTCTGTCGTGAACATCGAAGTTCACCAGAAAGCAAGTCGCACGCGTCCGGGGGAACCCCGCGAGCGGCAGGGCGGAGGCTCGGGATTTGTCTTCACGCCAGATGGATTAATCCTCACCAACAGTCACGTTGTGCACGAATCTGCGCGGATCGCGGTCACGTTAGCGGACGGTCGCCGCATGCCGGCAGCGCTGATCGGAGAAGATCCGGCAAGCGATCTGGCGGTGATCCGTATCGACAAGCCAGGACTCACCGCTGCCGTGTTCGGCGATTCGCAAAAACTCCGAGTCGGCCAGATTGCGATCGCGATTGGCGCGCCGTACGGATTTCAATCGACCGTCACAGCTGGGGTGGTAAGCGCTTTGGGGCGGTCATTGCGGTCATACTCCGGGCGATTGATTGACGATGTCATCCAGACGGATGCGGCCTTGAATCCGGGGAACTCGGGCGGTCCGCTAGTCGATTCTGCGGGTTGCGTGATTGGAGTGAATACCGCGACCATCATGCCGGCGCAAGGCATTTGCTTCGCCATTGGCATCAACACGGCGAAATTTGTCGCCAGCCGATTGCTGCGCGATGGAAAGATTCGGCGCAGCTACGTCGGTATTTCAGGGCAGACCGTCCCGGTGCATCGCCGCGTGGTGCGCTTTTACGATCTGCTGAAGGAAACCGGAGCGTTGGTGATCTCGGTCGAGGAGAACAGCCCTGCAAAACGTGCGGGCTTGCGCGAGGGGGATGTGATTGTTTCCCTTGAAGGGCAACCGGTGGCGGGCGTCGATGACCTGCATCGCCTGCTGACCGAAGTACGGATGGGAGTGAGTTGTGCTCTGGCGGTTCTGCGTGGCACAGAAAAGCTGAGCCTGAACATCGTTCCGGAAGAAGCACGATAAGGTTAGCGTGGCGCGGGCGCCCCGCCCGCGAAATGCATCCGGCGGGACAGGTTTCAAGTGGTATTCCATTGTCGTGCTAGGCTGGCCTTCAGGCAGGCTCCCAGTTGAGAAAGGCGGAGGCCTCTTGCGGGCGGGGACACCCGCGCCCATGACACCCACACATCTGACCTTTCCCGTCATGTTGTTGCAACGAGAAAATGTCGTATGAACTGCAACGAGACTTTGTCACCTCTTGTCGATTAAGTAACGGCCGCTAAAGCAGGGCGGCCGGAGAGATTGTAGATGCGGGGCGTTTTTCGTTTTTGCGCCGCGGTGATGC